>DASZAE010000320.1:0-19181 GCA_035945515.1 Terriglobia bacterium | reverse complement strand
AGGAAGAAGCGGATGGAACCAGCGGAAAGTTCTGATGCCCTGAAGCAAGGCGCGCTCGGCGCGACGCCTTAACCAATAACCCGACCCCGTTTGACGGGGCCCTACTCATCAAGCCACCCGCACTGCGGGTGGTGTCTGACTTCATGCGCCGCAAATCACGGCCCCCCGACGCAGGCGGGACGACGATCGATGGCGCTGTTGTTGCGACCGTCACGGTCACGCTCGCCGCGCTTGCACCCGGCGTGACGCTCGCGGGCGATACGGAGCAGCTGGATTCAGCCGGAGCGCCCGTACACGCGAACGATATGGGCAGAGTGATCCCACCAAGCCCCGTGAGACTGAGCGTATAGGTCGCTGGCTGGCCTGGACTCACACTCGCCGTGGTTGACGCACCCGAGGCCGCGCCCAGCGTAAAGTCCTCGCCTGCACCGTCAAGCGTCACGGTTTGGGGGCTGCCCGGCGCGCTATCGGTAAGGGTGAGCGCGCCCGTCCGGCTTCCACCGGCGGAGGGCTTGAAGGTTACGGTAATCGTACATTTGCCTCCCACGGCAACGCTCGTGCCGCAGGTATTGGTTGCCGTAAAGTCTCCGCTTGCCGCGATCGTTGTGATCCCTAGCGCGGCAGTGCCTGTGTTCGTGAGCGTAACCGTCTGCGCTGCGCTCGCGGCTCCGACGATCACGCTTCCGAGATCCAAGCTGGTTGGAGACAGGCTCAAAGCCACCACAGAGCCGGTGCCGGTTAGCGGGACGGTTTGCGCACTTCCGGCCTGATTATTTGCGTCGCTGGTGATGGTGATGTTCCCGTTCAGGACGCCAGAGGCGGTGGGTGTGAACGTGACCGTAACGGTGCAGCTCGAGCCGGCCTCGACGGGCGCCGTGGTACAAGTGTTCGTTGCGCCGTAATTCGCACTGGCCGCGATACTGCTCACCGTCAGCGCCGCAGTTCCGGGGTTGCTCACCATCAAGGTCTGCGGCGCGCTCGGTGTACCAACTTCTTGAACATTGAAGTTCAGGCTCGCGGGCGACAATCCTATTCCAGGCCCTGTGCCCGTCCCGGACAACGCCACGACTTGCGGGTTAGGAAGGGCGTTATCGCTGACGACGAGTGCGCCGGATTGCGGGCCCGCCGCAGCAGGTGCAAACGTCACTTCAGTCTGACACTGCGAAGAAGGGTTGAGCGAGAGCGCGCAGGTGCTCGTCTGTGAGAACTCACCAGTTGTGCTGACTGAAAGGTCCGACAGCGCCACGATGCCGAGGTTCGTAAGCGTTACCGTCTGCGGCGGACTGGATTGGCCGGCCGGAACCTGCTCGAAGCTCGGGGGCGATGGCGCTAGGTTCGCGGCTGCTGCGGTGAGGTAAACTGTGGCGACGGGGCTGCTCGACGTCAAGCCGCTTCCCGCCGTTGCGAGGTCCGGCACGCCGTCCGAATTGAAATCGGCGCTGGTTAAGAAGCCTGCGACGCCCGCCAGGAATGCGGTCGATTGCGTGAATGTTCCGTCTCCTTTGCCGAGGTAGAGCACGCCGGACGCCGCCAGATCGATTTTGCCGTCGTTGTTGAAATCGCCCGCCACGGCGGTCTGGAAGCCAGCACCGGATATCGTGCTGTAAATGGGGGCGCCAAACGATCCCGTTCCTGTGCCCGGCAGCACGGCGAGCCCGGGTTTGCCGCCCACAGCCAAGTCCGGATTCCCGTCGCCGTTAAAATCTCCAACTGTGAATCCCAGGATCGGATTGTTGGTGCCGGTGAATGCGACCGGATACGTGGCCGGCCCGGCGAAGGTGCCGTTCCCGTTGCCGATGAAGACATAAACGGTATCGCCGGCAGCCACCGCCAAATCTAGCTTACCGTCCTTATTGAAATCACCCGTCTGAATAGCCGTGACCGTGGTTGGATTCGGAGCAATGTCGCACTGGAAGCCCGGAGTGAACGTTCCACTCCCGCTACTCAGTAAAATCTGGACCGACGCCTTTCCGGTGCTGGTGTCAAACGCCGGAACGGCCAGATCCGTCTTGCCGTCGCCGTTGAAGTCGCCCGAGGCCAGAGGCGAACCCGCGAGGGGAAGACTCGAATTGACCGGCGATTGGAATGTTCCATCACCGTTACCCAGGAATACCTAGAGTGTAGCTCCTGCGGCAGCCGCGGTGGTTCCCGCCAGGTCCATTTTTCCGTCGCCGTTAAAGTCACCTCCAACAAGGGTGACGAGCGCCTCGCTCGGCACGTTCGTCACTTTGGCCGTTTGAAACGCTCCATTACCATTGCCGAGCAGAACGGAGATGGCGGCGGGCTCCTGGTTACCTCCGGTGGAGACGGCTGTGGCGATATCCTGTTTGCCGTCCCCATTGAAATCGGCCGCTACGGATGCCGTTGGCATGAGCTGGCCGGAGGAGTCGACTCCGAGGGAAAGGGTTGGCGAAGTCGAAAACGTTCCGTCGCCATTGCCGAGTGCCACGTAAACGAGGGACGTGCCAAGTATGATCGGGTCAGTGACTACTAGATCCGCGTTGCCATCGCCGTTCATGTCGGCAAGAGCCATGCCGATTCCGCTGAAAAAATTGCCGGAAGCGCGCAGGTAAGCAGTGATGGGCTGCTGAAACGTGCCGTCACCATTGCCGAGCAGCGTATAGGCCCCCTCCAGGCCCAGTGCTATGACATCCAGCTTGCCGTCGTGGTTAAGGTCCGCTGAACCAAGTCCTACAGTCCCCGCAAGCGGCAGCGTCGTGGTTGGAGCGACGAAGGTTCCGTCGCCCTTGCCGAGCAGAATGGTCCCAAAGAGACCGTTTTCGCCGGCTTGAGCGGCGACCACGTCCAGCTTGCCATCGCCGTTGAAATCGCCGACGGTGAGCAGGCTTGGGGTGAAAGAGGCCCGAAGGAAAGCATTCACGGGCGAGTCCTTGCGCGTGAATGTTCCGTCGCCATTCGAAAGCAAAACCGTAATCTGTCCCCCGGATGCGGCGCTGTCGGCCACCACCAAGTCGGGCTTACCGTCGTTGTTGAAATCGCCCGCCGCCAGTGCGGTCGGTCCCGCGCCAACGCTGGTCGCCTGCTGATCCTGGAATGTCCCATCACCGTTGCCAAGCAGGACGGAAACCGTGTTGTCGCCACCGTTGGTGACAGCCAGGTCCGTCTTTTTGTCGCCGTTGAAGTCCGCCGCAACAATGCTATGGGGCTGATAGCCAGCCGCGTAGGGGACCGCCGCCTGAAAAGTGCCGTCGCCGTTATTGATGAGGACCGAGACGTTTCGAGAGCCGTTATTGGCTGTCGCTAGGTCGGGGTGCCCGTCGCCATTAAAGTCTGCGGCTACAATCGACATGGGCGCAGTGCCGACATTGTAAGTTACCCCCGCCCCGAGGGTGCCGTTAGGCTGGCTGAGGAACACAGTGACTGTGCTGTCGTTAAGATTCGCAACCGCCAGATCGAGCTGCCCGTCGCCGTTGAAATCGGCCGCCACAACGGCCACCGGATCGTTGCCGGTGACGTACGTTGCCACGCCATAAAGGTATGTTTGGGCGAGGAGAGAAGGCGTTGAAGAAAACTGAAGAAGTAGGACCGCAATGCCGCAGATAAAGCAGCGAGCTGAGCTTGACCACCACTGTCTTGTCTTCATGTACCCCCCCCAGGTCACGCCCGGGATCTACCGTGCCAACCCTTTCGACGGCTGGAAACAAGGCCGCCGATTTACAAGACGAGGTCGCGCTGCCGACGGCCTCGGTCATGACAATTCGCGCCTCACACCAGCCTGAGGTTTCGACAAATCCGACGGCACACCAATATAAGCCTCGGCTCGTCAGGGCGCAACGGCGGCGGTCCACGCTGCAATTAGCCCCCAATAACGATGCTCAATCTCTAAATCTCTTTAATCTCCAATTTCAAATCTGCCCGTCTAAACGGCCTCTGCTAACCCGCAAGCGGCTCGCAAGAGCTACACGCAGACATCTATCGCGCACTATCCTTAGTGAACCGGCGATCCCGGTTCGCTTCCTTCAGGCAATGCCGGTGCCGACGCCGTCGGGCGGACACAGGAAATCAGACTGCCAGCAGTAAGCTGCGACCCACAACCCCAGTCATCTGATCTTGTAGGGTTAAAGCAGTAGTGCGTGCTGGCCCTGTCAGGGAACGAAGATGATCGGCGAGGTCCCAAGCTAATTCCCGCGCGGCGCTGACCTTCCAAATCGCAAGAAGCCTCCCGATCTTTCCGGTGTCCTGCGCCATCTCGCCGAAAGTTCCTGTTGCGAGGAACTGTAGTGCTGTGGGAAGGACGGCCTCCAGGATCCCATTCACGCGCTCAAAATCCGCATGTTCCGGGCTAGTCTTAACCGGAACGAGATTCAATTCGGTGCCGGTCTGTAGCAGAGCCAGAGCCAGATCATGATTGATATGCGCGTTCATTCCCGCCAGGGCAAACTGTATGCGTTCGATGTCAGGGCGGTAGCGCGCCTCGAACAGCGCCTCCCACGGACTGGGCACGGCTGCAGAGTCATTCAACCAATTTGAGATTGCGTTGAAATAGAAGTGGGCAAAGACAACATCGAGGCGCGTAAGCCATGCCGAATCCTCCCATCCTTGTGGAGGAGGATTATTGTCTACTTGCTGTGTGACCATCATATAAAGAAGGTTGAACCACTTGAGCCCGTCATCGTTTGACAATAAGTTGTCGATTCTTCTCATTAAGACGAGCACGTCGGAGATCGTAGCGGGTGAAGGTCCACTTGCGATTTGGCTAAGCTGCTTGTCAGTGGCAGAATCGCCCATGAACGTTTCCTCCCAGGAGATTTGGAGTTGCGATTTAAGCATAATACAAGAAAACTTGGGTGGGGTTTCAGAGCAAGTAGCGCGTCTACAAGGTTGTCGGTGATGGCAAGGAAAATCTCACATAAAGTCTTTTTTCTCCCGGCGGCTGGGGGGATGGTTTTGTTGCGTCGTCGAAGCGCAACTCTCCTTGGAGCGTCAAGCTGCCTCTCGAACGGGCTTCTTCTATCATCTATCCGGCCCTTCCTGGCCCCGACTTGCCGAGACCGCGCATCATGCGCATAACTTGGTGTAGAATAGCCGCCATCTTAAATCAAACTTGGTTCGAGTCTGCGCCGCGCATTCCGGAGGGGAAGATGAGTCAGCGGGATTTCTTTAGCGCCGCTCTTAGCGTGGGGTTGGTTGGAGGGTTCTTATTTGCTTCCGTGGCCCTCGCCCAAGCCGCGACGGGCATGTCCACCGGCAAGACCCACACCTACTATATCGCCGCCGACGAGGTGAACTGGGACTATGCGCCTTCCGGCTACGATATGGCGATGGGGCATCCTTTCGACGCGCTCGAGAAGCTTTACACCGAGCCGGGGCCGCATCGCATCGGCCGCGTGTACAAGAAGGCGATCTACCGAGAATATACCGATGGCATGTTCACCAAGCTGAAGCCGCGCCCGGCGGACCAGCAATATCTGGGCCTCGTGGGTCCGATTCTGCGCGGCGAGGTGGGAGACACGATCAAAGTTGTGTTCAGGAACAATGCCACGCATCCTTACAGCATGCACCCGCACGGCGTGCTCTATGCAAAGGATTCGGAGGGCGCGGATTACAATGACGGCACTGGTGGCGAAGACAAAACCGACGGCGCCGTGCCTCCCGGTGGCACGCACGTCTATCTCTGGAAAATCCCGGAGCGGGCTGGTCCCGGACCGAACGATCCAAGCTCCATATTTTGGCTCTACCACTCGCACACGGACGAGCTCCGCGACGTCGCGTCGGGCCTTTTTGGCGGCATTATCGTAACGCGGCGCGGCATGGCGCGCCCTGACGGCGGCCCGAAGGACGTAGACCGGGAATTTGTCACCATCTTCATCACCATCAATGAAAATGAAAGCTGGTATCTCGATGACAACATTCGCGCGCACGCAACTGACCCGAAGGGCGTGAACAAGGCGGAATCCAGGCTCATGACGCCTGGAGGGATGGTGAATCCCACCCTTGGCACGGGCTTCTACGATACGAACCTCAAGTGGTCGATTAACGGCTACATCTTCGGAAATATGCCCATGATGGTTATGCGGCGAGGCGATCGCGTGCGCTGGTACGTAGCGACGCTTGGCGACTTTAACAATGCGCACACTCCGCATTGGCACGGAAACACGGTGCTGGTGGGCGGCCAGCGCACAGATGTTATAGCTGTGACTTCGGCGCAAATGATCACTGCCGATATGGTCCCTGATGCGCCCGGCATCTGGCTCTATCACTGCCACATTAGCGATCACATGGTGGGCGGCATGACCGCCCGTTACCAAGTGCTGCCAAGGTAGGGGACGATTGCTTCTCAAGGTCTGCGGTTTTTGGTGGGTAGCCACGGCACGGTTTTTGTGCCGTGGGTTTATGTGAACGGCCCGACGGGAAAGCCCACGGCACACAAAGCGTGCCGTGGCTACTAGCTGATGCTCCATGCGGATAGCCAGGGTCAATTCGCGGTTTGAATTGACCTTGGGGTTGTTTTTCGTTGAATCAAAGACGCAGGGCCTACCCGCTCGGCTTCTCACCCACGGCAACAATGTGAAAGGATAAGCCATAAAATGAAAGGTGCAATCGTCCAAAAGCGCGCGGTCCTCAGTCTCTCGTCTTTGCTCATCATGTTCACATTGCTCGGCTTTGTGCGGGCAAAGGCCCAAGTGAGCGCTGGGCACCACAAACATTTCAGCGCGCGTTTCCCTGTCTATCCGGTGAAGGTCAGCGCCAATCGGCGTTACCTGGTCGATCAGAACAATACCCCTTTCCTCATCGCCGGCGATTCTCCGCAAGCGATGATCTACAGACTGAGCGAAGCGCAAGCCGAAAGCTATTTTGCTGATCGAGAGGCTCATGGATTCAATACCGCAGGGTGGATCGATGTGGTTTGCGCCGGCCGCGACTACCCCAGCAATATTTATGGCGCCACGTATGATGGCATCCGTCCGTTCACCGGATTCCTTCGCGGAGGAAACGATTGGAGGTATTACGACGTTCGCAAGCCGAACGAAGCTTATTTCACCCGGCTCGATCACATCGTCGAACTCGCCGCAAAACACCATATATTGGTTTTTCTTGATCCTGTGGAGACAGCGGGGTGGCTTACGACGCTGCGCAACAACGGCGCGGCCGCCGATTATGCCTACGGGCGATATCTTGGAAACCGGTACAAGAATTTTCCCAACATCGCATGGATCAATGGCAACGATTTTAGCGGCTGGAGAAATTCCGGCGATGATGCGCTTGTCAGGGCAGTCGCCAGGAACATCAGGTCCGCCGACCCAGGCCACATTCAAACCATCGAGTTCAATCCGCCCACGGGAGCCTCTCTGGATGACCCGGCATGGGCGCGAATCATCTCGATCAACGGCGCATACGTCTACGGGCCGACCTATATTCAAATGCTGCACAACTACAATCAGAAACCCGTCATGCCCGCCTTCCTTATGGAGGCGCATTATGAATTAGAGAATGTGGGAGGCGTGCCGGATTTCGGAACTCCCTCGGTGCTGAGGCGCGAAGAATATTGGACCATGCTCAGCGGGGGAAAAGGGCAATTTTATGGAAATCGCTACACGTGGAGTTTTGCGGATGGATGGCAGAGTCATCTGGACACGCCCGGAGTGGCGCAGTTTAAAATTTGGAAGAACTTCTTTGATTCACTACCATGGTGGGACTTGGTTCCCGATCAAACTCATGTTGTAGTCACGGCCGGCCTTGGGACTTACGGAAATCCCCAAACCCGCGTGAGCGAAAGCGATTTTTGCGCGGCAGCCAGAACTTCGAGCGGCTCTTTCGTAGTTGCCTATATGCCGACTGCGCGCGCCATCACCGTTAACATGGCGAGTTTGAAAGCGTCCGCGCTCGCCAGGTGGTTTGACCCTACGAATGGAACTTACACAACCATTCCGGGAGGACCGTTTGTCAACACGGGAACGCGGCGGTTTACGCCGCCCGGAAAAAACAGACAGGGCGGCGGCGACTGGGTGCTGTTATTAGATGGCTCGCACTCCGCCCGCTGATGAGCCATGCGGATAGCCAGGGTCAATTCGCGGTTTGAATTGACCTTGGGCTTGTTTTTCATCATATTAAAGCCCACGGTCAGAAAAGCACTGATCATAACTATCTGCTTCGACGCCGCGAAAGGAGTTTATGCCAGCTTATCAGAAGCTTCAAAAATTCATGGACCTCGTCAGAGCCGCCAATCCGACCTTTGAGAAGCGAATCAAAAGCTCACTGCGGCCACTCATCAACATCCTGAATGACGCCACTGGAAATGCGCAGAAGGTGCGAACCGCCCTTATGGCCATTTCCTCGGTAAAGGCGAATAAATACAAGAAAGCTCTCAATTATCTGCTGAGAACCTATCCAGATCTTGCGCAGTACGCGGCGAGCGTCAATTTCTCGCCGCTCGATAAACTCAACGCGGCCGAGTTCACCCGCGTTGATTTGCCGGGCGATTTCGATCCCGGTCCGCCCAAGTTCGACCGCATCGTTACCAAGTCCAAGTTCCTGGGGATGACGGTTGAGCAGTTCCTGCTCGCCAACGCGGACGCCGGAGTGATTCTGATCCACCTTTCGGGGCACGACAAGGGGATGGATTTAATTTTCGGCGGCGAGACGTGTCTCAACCACATCAAGTCGGTGTTGCACGTAGCGCGGAAGATGGGCCGCGACGTCTGTTGCCTATACATGGAAGAGCCGCCGGTATTGCCGGCTCTTGAGGAGGAGCTGGGCGGCATCAAGAACAAAGTGATGGTGCTCGAGAAGCGCCAGCACATGGGCGTGAGGCAGAAAGCGTTCCTCGAATTTGCCCAGAAGCACGATCACGTGGTCGTGATGGGTTTCGATGCTACCATCTGCGTTGAAGCGAATCTCTTCGGGGCGCCGGACAAGATGGACGACGGAAGCCTCGCGCCTCCACTGATCACGATTACGAACGTGGTCACGTCGCGGCCCGTGCTAGTCTGTACAGGAACGATCTTTCCCAAAAAGGACAAAGGGCAGTGGGGTTGCCTCTATAACACCTGAGGCGGCCGCACGTCTGTGACGGCAGCAATGCCAACCGCAGGTAGCTAAGGTCAATTCGCGGTTTGAATTAATCGTAGGCTTGTTTC
Source organism: Terriglobia bacterium (assembly GCA_035945515.1). Classification (GTDB taxonomy): domain Bacteria; phylum Acidobacteriota; class Terriglobia; order UBA7540; family UBA7540; genus RH2-MAG17b. The sequence continues at coordinate 10,083 of DASZAE010000320.1, read as the reverse complement.
CTTCATAATCAAATCCCACGGTCAGTAAAGCACTGACCGTGGCTACCCGCTTCCAATACCCAGCCATCTTGAAAACCGCACACATCGCAACAACAGCGATGTATGCGCCACCCGCCACGGCGCATTGATCGGAGCATCGAATATCCTGCCGCCGCCGACTACGTCGGCTAAGCATTCTAAGTTCTGGCTTCACAGTGCGGGTTTGCCTTCGCTCCTGGTCGTGTTCAGTCCTCTACGCCGGCTTCCCGCGAGGGCCGCAGGGTTCCACGGCGTAGCGCACGCTCCTTCAGGATAGCGAAGAAAATCGGGATCAGCAGCAGCACGGCAATGGAAGACGTGACCATTCCACCCACAATCGGCGTGGCGATGGGTTTCATCACATCCGAACCGATGCCGCTTTCCCAAAGAATCGGTCCCAGGCTGGCGATCACACAGACCACGGTCATCAGCTTGGGCCGCAGCCGGTGTACCGCCCCTTCGATGGTCGCCGCCTCAATATCCTCGTGCTGAAGCGGACGGCCCGAGGCTATTCTGCGGTCCAGCGCTTCATGGAGGTAGACCAGCATTACGACGCCGGTCTCCACCGCAATCCCAAACAGGTCTATGTAACCCACCCAGACGGCGACGCTAAACAGATAACCTAGAATCAATTGCAGAATGAGCCCTCCGGTGAGGGCGAAGAATGTCGGATAGAACAGCATGGCAGCCTCCGCCGTGGAATGGAAAACCACGTAGAGGAGCAGAAAGATAATGAAAAATACAATGGGCACAATCAGCTCGAGGCGCTTTTTGGCTCGCAGCTCGAACTCGTACTCGCCGGACCATTGATAGGTGTATCCGGCCGGAAGCATCAGCTTCTGGTTGAGCAACTGCGTCGCGCGCTGCACAAATCCGCCATAATTGGCAGTGCTCAGGTCCATAAACACGTAACCCGTCAGTTGAGCTTCTTCGTCGCGGATCATCGAAGGGCCTCGTGAGAAGGAAATCGTCGCTATTTCGCCGATGGGAATCTGCGCTCCGGTGGGAGTGGCAATCACAACGTTCCGAAGCGCCCCCAGGTCGCCTCGAAAGTCGCGGTTATAGCGCACGTTGACGGGGAATCGGTCGCGCCCCTCGATGTTTACCGCAACATTTTCGCCGCCGATGCCCGATTCGACCGCGCGCTGGACGTCCTCGACGGTGAGTCCGTAGCGCGCAGCCTCAGCGCGATCAACGTTGATATTGACGTAAAAGCCTTCCGCGACTTTCTCAGCAAAGATCGACCGGACTTCAGGCATTGACGAAAGGACGCGCTGAATGCTTGCGGCTACCTGCTGGATTCCCTGGAGATTCGGCCCCTGGACCTTCAACCCCACCGGTGTTTTGATTCCTGTCAGTTCCATATCCAGGCGGTTTGCGACGGGCATGGTCCAGGTGTTGGTGAGGCCGGGAAATTGCAGTCGGGCGTCCATTTCGCGGACCAGCTTGTTGTACGTCAGGCCCTGCGGCCACTGATTGCGAGGCTTCAGCATGATCGTGGTGTCATACATATCGAGGGGCGCGTTGTCGGTGGCGCTGTTGGAGCGGCCCACCGTGCCGAAGACGCTCTCGACTTCAGGAAAGGACTTGATGACGCGGTCAGATTCCTGCAGCAACTGGGATGCCTGGGTGATGGAAATGCCGGGAAGCGCGGTGGGCATATAGAGCCCGGAGCCTTCATAGAGAGACGGCATAAACTGGCTGCCAATGCGGCGCGCCAGGGGATAGCTGAGAACCAACAATACCAGGCTGAGGAGCAGCGCGCTTTTTCTGTAACGGAGGCACAGGCGAAGAATCGGCAGATAGATAGCCTGAGTTAGGCGCGACACAGGATTCCTGGATTCTGGCCGCAGCTTGCCGCGAATAAAGATCAACATCAGCACGGGAATCAGCGTGATGGATAAAATCGAGGAGATGCTCATGGACAGGGTCTTGGTCCAGGCGAGCGGCTTAAACATGCGGCCTTCCTGGGCTTCCAGAAGAAAGACCGGAAGGAAGGCGACGACAATAATCACGAGCGAGAAGAAAAGGGCTGGCCCCACCTCCTTGGCGGCATCGATCAAGATGCGGCGCCGCTCGCGCGCCGTGAGCAGCGGAGGCGACGCGGGAGGCGATGGCACTCCAGCCTCTGTGACGGGATCAGCCTCAATCCATGGTGCTGGCTGCGCGGTGACGCCGGATTCAGGCGGATCGTCGGCTTGATTCGTGGCGCTTCTCGAGGGTTCATACTCTGGCGAAGAAGCGGAGGGCGGGGATTGGCGTTCGGAAAGATGACGATAGCCGTTTTCGACCATGACAATCGCCGCATCCACGAGAACACCGATGGCGAGCGCAAGGCCACCCAGCGACATGATATTGGAACTTACATGGAGGTAATACATGGGAAGGAAGGATCCCACCACGGCGATAGGAATCGTGAAGATGGGAATTAAGGCCGAACGAAAGTGGAAGAGAAAGATGATGATCACTACGCTGACCACGATAATTTCTTCTAGCAGGTCGCGTTTCAATGTATTGACGGACTCCTGGATGAGCCCCGAACGATCATAGCCGGAAACGATCGAAATGCCCGGGGGAAGTGACGATTTAATTTCCTGGAGTTTCTTCTTGACGCCGTTGATGACGTCCAGCGCGTTCATGCCGTAGCGCATCACCACGATGCCGCCCACGGTTTCGCCCTCGCCATTCCACTCGGCAACGCCTTCGCGGATGTCCGGCCCGAAGGAGACGGTTCCGAGATCGCTGACCAGCACCGGAACCCCGTTCGTGGTGGTAGATACAGGGATATTGTCAAGGTCTTGAAGGGACTTGAAGTAGCCGAGGCCGCGGACCATGTATTCCGCGCCGCCGAGCTCAAGCAACCGGCCGCCTACTTCGTTAGTGCTGGACCGGACGCGGTCAATAACCGTGGAAAGCGGAATGTTATAGGCGCGCAGCTTATCCGGATCCAGCTTCACCTGGTACTGCTTCACGAACCCGCCGATGGTGGCTACTTCCGCGACGCCTGGAACGGTTTCGAGCTGATAACGGAGGTACCAGTCCTGAAGCGTGCGCAGGTCCGCCAGGTTGTATTTGTGGGTATGATCCACCAGTGCGTATTCGTAAACCCATCCGGCGCCCGTGGCATCGGGCCCAATCACTGGATGGACACCCGTCGGCAGTTCTCCCTGGATCTGTTGCAAATACTCGAGCACCCGCGAGCGCGCCCAGTAGAGATCTGTGCCGTCCTGAAACACGACGAAGATGTAAGAATCTCCGAACATCGTCTGTGCGCGCACGGCTTTGACGCGGGGCGCGGCGAGCATCGTGGTGACGATGGGATAGGTGACCTGGTCTTCAATGATGTTGGGCGGCTCGCCGGCCCACCCTGTATGGATAATCACCTCAACATCGGAAATATCCGGCAGCGCATCGAGTGGAATGTGCCGCATGGACCAGATACCTGCGAGCACGAGCAGAAGCGTGCCCGTAAAGACCAGAAAGCGATTGCGAGCACACCAGTCAATCCAGCGATTGATCATTTACATGCCTCCGCCCGTGCTTACGGTTAACTGCTTGGCGGCAATGGTTTGCCCGCCCTTCTGGGCTGTGATGCTGACTTGCCAGGTGCCGCCGCTGGCCAGATTGCTGGTCCCCTCGTACATGCCTGCCCCCTCATCCGCGAGCTTGCTCACCACTCGCATTGCCGCCATGCCCATCGCGGGCATGGCGGGCATGAAGAACGTCACACTCACCTCGGCGCCGGTGACTGGCTTGCCGTCCGATCCGGTGAGTTTGACGCGGAATGTGTTGTTTCCTTTGTGAGGAGGCGAAGGACTGGTAGTGAAGTCGATCCTCGCTTGCGCCGAAGTGTTCATCGCCGCCGCAGCGCCCGCGCCGGGCGGTGGCGGAGCGAACGATCCGAGCGCCGCCTGAAGCTGGCTCTCGGAATCGATCAGGAAGTTGGCCGAGGTCACGATCCGCTCCCCGGCCTTCAATCCTTTCAGAACAATGAATTCTCCGCCCGCCTGCGGACCCAACTCGACGTTCCGTGGTTCCAGATACCCGCCTCCATGATCGATGAAGACGATATTTTGAGTTCCCGTTTGGAAAACTCCCGAAGCTGGAATCGCGAGGTGACGGCCCAAGGGAATCTTCATCGCCGCATTGACGAACATGCCCGGAGTCAGTTTGAGGCCGGGATTAGAAAACACCAGCCGCACCTTCACCGTGCGGGTATTCATATCCACCTGCGGCCAGATATAGTCCACATGGCCATAGAAAGTGCGACCGGGATAGGCGTCCACGGTGACGGTGGCTGGATCGCCCACCTTGATCTGTCCGATGTCGTTTTGAAAAACGTTGGCGTAAACCCACACGGTGGAGAGATTGGCAATGGTATAGAGCTTGGTTTCTGGCTGCGCATACATGTGGGGCAAAGTATTACGTTCGGTGATGAAACCGGAAACGGGAGAATCGATTTCCAGTTCGTTGCGCACTTGACCTGTTTTCTCAAGCCGAGCGATCTCGCGCGCAGGGATATTCCACTGCTTGAGGCGCTCCCCCGCCGCGCCAAGGAGCGAGACAGCGCCTGAAGCCACGCCCGGCACAGTGCTTGTGGCCAGCAGGTTCTCATTCTGTTTAGCAATCAGGTATTCCTGCTCGGTTGTGACCAGATCGGGACTGTAAATGGTGAAGAGCGGCTGCCCTTTGCGAATGTATTGATAGGTGTAATTCGCAAATACTTGCTGGATCCAACCCGCGAAGCGAAGCTGGATGTAAGAGAGGAGCTGCTCGTCCACATCCACGTTGCCGACCGTGCGGATGTCGTTATAGACGGCCTCTTCTTTCACCACGCCGGTCTTTACGCCGATGCTTTGCAGCCGTTGGGGAGAAAGCTGAACCGGAGCAAGCGGCGCCTCTGGCGGAGCAGCCGGAGTTTGCTTTTCTGCCTCGTCTTCCTGCGGCGGAGCCGGATTCGCACCCCTGGATTGGGGATCGACGGCCGGCGTGTGCGCGCGGCGATAGCTCTTCCACCCCACATAACTCAGGCCGGCCGCAAGAAGAAGGGCCACAGTCAACACAATGAAAAAGGCATTACGGTAGTTTTTCATCTCACACCTCATGAATCGTCACGATTCTTAATCAATGGAAATCGGTCCCGGTGATCTGTTCTAGCTGCGCCAGCGCCGTTTCGTGATCGGCGAGCGTCCGCCAATATTCAAGATCGAGATTTAGGACGTCCAGAAACGAGCCTAGAAGTGTTTGGAAATCTTCCCGCCCGGTCTGATACGCCGCCAATCCCGCATTGAATGCCGCAGCAGCTTGAGGGATTAAACCCTGGCGGTAGATCGTGAGCACGCGGGCGTCAGTCTGGGCGGCGAGGTATTGATCACGGACGTCGAAGTAAGCCTGTTGCACTTGGGCTTCATAGGACCGGCGCGAACTGTCGAGTTCTTCAACCTCCTGCGCCAGATGCGGTCTCTGCTTCCGTCGCCAGTGGATGGGAAGCTGAACACCAAATGTCAGCATGTAGTAATCGCGAAACTGCTCGGCATTGTGCTGCCACATGTATTGCACGTTGAAGTCTGGATAGAAGTCTTTGTGCGCGAGCGACACTTGCAAGCCCTGCTGGCGCACCGTTTCCTGCGCTGCTTGCACGTTCGGATTCCCATTGCGGACAAGCGCCATCAACTGATCAGCGGTGTAAGCAAAGGGCGTCTCGGTAAGAACTTCGGCGGTGAGGTCGGGCGAATCCGCGGGACGGTTCAAAAGCTGCTTCAGGCGCGCTTCAAGCATCCCAATGCGCTGATGATGCAGGGCAATCTCCGGCAGCAGTTTGGTTTCTTGGAGCTGGGCGTTAAGGACATCCTGTTGATTGCCTTCACCCACGCGGTAGCGCGCTTCGGCAATTTTCTCAACCTCAGCAAGCAATCTTTGATCGCGCTCGAGAATGCCGAGCGTTTGCTGAATGTAGCTGAGCTGGAAGTAGGCAGCTTTCAATTGCTCGATCACCTGGCGGCGGACGAGATCGAACTCGTCTTGTGTGACCACGGCTCCCCGCTTCGCAATTTCCCCTTTCAGGCGCAGCTTGCCGGGATAAGGCACGTCCTGGGAAATGCCGAACCCGATGTAAGCAAAATTGCTGTTGCTAAATCCTGCGAACGGACGCGGGCTGCCCACCGCAAACTGCTGGATCGTGAACTGCGGGTCTGGCAGAGTCGAAACCTGCGACGGAACCTGTGTCGCCGCCTGCCAGTCGCGGCGCGCCGCAATGATGCGCGGGTTGTTGTGCTCAGCCTCTTCGATCAGCGTCGCAAGCGGAGTTGCGGCCTGCGGCTTGGCTGTGGCCTGCCCAGCATTGATTTCTAGCGGCAACTTCGGCGAGGACGGTTGCTGTCCGGCGCGCGTTCCAAGCGGCGACAGGAACACCAAGACAGCGGCTAACACGACAATTGAGACCCATGAAGCGCACTTCTGCCCTTCTGCATGAAGCGCATCGGGGCGCCCGTGATGTTCTACGGCTAAGCGGGGCGCCAATGCCCCGAAAAAATCTGAGGTCTTGCCAAGTTGACGAAGCACCTTATTTACCTCCTAAAATGTGTCACCCGCGCCATCAGGACGGCTGTTGTCGGCGTCGCGGCCGCTGTGGATGCCAAGCTGCAAACCGCGCGCGTAGACGTAATCCCAGAGCTGGTCAAAGAGCGCCTCCGACATGGGCTGCTTCAACTCGAAGCTGTAGGTTTCACGGTATCCACCCACCGTCAAGTGATAGGGATCGGGATGCGCGAGCGTCTGGATGTCCTCCCAGCGCCAGCTTCGACTGTCTGATCCCGGCGCCGCCATATAGTTGATCCCGTTTTGGTCAAACCGTAGAACCCCGTTGCTCCCGCCTAGAAGAGCGGGATGGCGCGCCGGGAGGTTTGCGAAGCCCGGAAGGTTGGGGTCGGGATCCGCGTTGCGAGAGGGTTTCCCGACGCGGGTTGCTAATTCGGCGGCCACCCGTGGAGGAACCGCTGAGGCGAGCGTGAATCGGAAGGTTTTCACGCCAGGCAAATGCCAGCCGCGATTTACATAGCTCCTCACCTTCAACTCGTGCGGCGTCAGGTAAAACGTTTGGATTTCGGGAAAAGTCCAGTTCAGAGGCGCGCCCTTCAAAGGGCGAAAATGGATGCCAGCCTCGTTAAGCATCAACGTGCCGGGAATGGTGAGCGACCCATGATGCAGGCGCGCCGGGGATCGCCACGCTTGAATTGTGGCCGATCGCTGCGCCGGCTGAGTCGCCGGAATCGCCTGAGGCGGCAGAATGGAAACGGTTGAGACTACAAGCGCAAGAGAAGTCAGAAAACACAAACGGCGCCTAGACACTTGTCACCTCCACTCCGGGTTACGGTGTAATGCGCAACCTGGGAAATATTTGAGAGCGTGTGGTTATGTTCTGATCGGAAAGCTTGACCGGGCCGTGACGAAGCGCAGCTTATGTTTCAGCAGGGTGCAAAAACGTGTCAGGCGAAGAGCCGCACAGACACACTACCGTCACTGCCAGTCAGCAAGGAAGGGCTAAATTAGCAGGCTGGAATGGAGGACAAACAGCGGCGCATTTCCGGGAGGAGAATGGCCCCCCATCAAGGAAAAGGAAACAGGAGATAATCCAGGCAACGCAAAGGAAATCGCCAGCGGGGGCGGCAGAACTGCAAGAAGAACCGGCTGCGGGCAACTGAGTCCCCGCGCCGCGGTAACAACCGCCACCGGCGCGGGATCTGTCATCTTGTGCTTGCAGCAGGGTCCGCCCCCAGACCTCTTGTGGCAGGCATTGCCCATGGCGCGGCAACAGAATGACTCTTGCTGTTCTGTCGTTATCGCGCCGCGTCCACAAAGGAGCGCCGGAGCCAGAAAACCTCCGAGCACCACGAACATTGTGGGCCACGCCAGCCTGCGGAGGACTAGTCGCGTCATGAACAGAGTCTAGAATTAATCATGCTAAGAAGTCAATCGCGCGTAAGCTCTGTAAGCCTTGGGACACGTTCGTATACTACTCCGCGTCATTATTATCCCCATTGGGCAGGTTGACGCTCATTGCACGGGATTGATGCGAAACTGGTAGGCCTGGGGAGATTCGAACTCCCGACCTACGGTTTAGGAAACCGTTGCTCTATCCATCTGAGCTACAGGCCCGCGCTGCGGGAGAGGGATGCCGATCGAGGGATGGACTTCGTTCCATGACGACTGATGAGTATCGGGGCGAGAGGATTTGAACCTCCGACCTCTTGGTCCCGAACCAAGCGCGCTACCAGGCTACGCTACGCCCCGACAAAAACAGTCATGAGTGATGAGTGACAAGTGACGAGCGCGAAGCATATTCGATCTTGCTCCTCAACTGTTACTCGTCACTTAGTCACCGCCGTTCTGGTCGGGACGGCCAGATTTGAACTGGCGACCCCTTGCACCCCAAGCAAGTGCGCTACCAGGCTGCGCCACGTCCCGAAAACGTCTGACACCCCAGCATAACATAGTCGCCGCAGCGGTCTCTTGTGGGATTCGGCCGCCGCTACAGACCCGATCCCACTAAAGGTTGTTAGCGCGAAAGCATGGCCAAAATGCTGCGCAGCTCGCGCTGGATCGACTTCATCCCATTCGGCTCCGCTTTGAACAGATGCGCCTGCTGCAGCTTCTGCGCCGGTCCTTTGGAATTAGCGGCAATCTGCTTGCGCGCGCCATCGATAGTGAATCCCTCTTCGTAGAGCAGGCGCCTGATCTGGAACACCGTCTCCACATCCTTGCGGCGGTAAAGCCTGTGGCCCGTATGCGTCTTCGAGGGGCGCAGGGAAGGGAACTCCGTCTCCCAATAGCGCAGCACGTAGGGCTTCGTTTGCGCCAGTTGGCTGACTTCGCCGATGCGGAAATAGACCTTCTCGGGAATCGAAGCTTCGGACAATGAATCCCTGCCTTTAGAGTTGGGCCTGGGCCTATGATCCTGCGACATGAGTCCTCACCCCACCGGGAGGTGATCCCTCCTGACGCCATCTTAGAAAAATGCCTTGGTGCCGTCAACCCTTTATTTTCAGCCCGTTTGCGGCAGGCGCGAGGCCTGTTGCAGGATTCGGCAGGTGCGGGGCGAGGCTCTCCCTGGGCGGCGTCGCGCACGTCTCATTTGTATCATTATTCTCGTTTGTATCAACAGAAGCAGGCGTCTTACGGTTGTGCGGCCGTCTTGGGGCGGCCCCCGGCGCTTAGAGCGACGCCCGCAGGCCCTCGGCGGCCCGGTTTTCCGCTCCCGGCAGACTCGCCCAGACCGGCCAGGCGCTTTCCCAAACGGTTTCGCGCGTTGGCCCGAAAGCTTCTGGCATTGATTCTAAAGGCCTCCTAGGGTTCGTTCCGCGATTTTGCGCGCTTGCGGCCGGGCGCGGTTGTAGCGGCGGCCTCTGGCCGCCGGTCTTTATGAGTGAAAACCGGCGGCCAGAGGCCGCCGCTACAACCGCGTCCTCCGTCGCTGGTAGAAGCGGGTAGCGCGGACCTGCGTATTTCAGGTCCGCGGCTTGTGCCCAAGTTCCCGATGACAAGCCGCGGACCTCAGCCTCGGAGGTCCGCGCTATAATCTCATCCGGCTTGTAAGGCGTAGTATGCTCACCTAACTTACTTAACTCGTTATACTCACTAGGCCCACCAGGCTTACTGCTCTCATCCTGGGCGCGCTTTTCCAGGCGCAGCAGCAGCCGGATCTTGGCGTCAATCTGCCGCTCCATCTGCCACAGCCGCCGCTCCGCCTCCTGCCACGCCTTGCCGAGCGGACGCAGTTCCGGCCAGCCCGTCTCCTCCGGCTGCTCGACGTCAAGCGCCCGGGCCCGCGCCTCGAGACCCTCCTCCTCGGCCAGCGCCACGCGCTCTTCGGCGATCCACGCCAGGAGCTGCGCCACGCGCGGGTCGTCCGCCTTCGCCCGCTTCTCCGCGCACTGATCATAGAGACGAAGGAACTCGCGCCCGCGCGCCGTATTGGGCGTCTTGCCCCAGACGAATTCGGCCAGCGGGCGAGCGCCGTATTCGCACCGGCCCTCGGCGTGCTCGCTCCATTTGCGATGAGTGATCATG
>DASZAE010000319.1:0-18600 GCA_035945515.1 Terriglobia bacterium | reverse complement strand
CACAATCCGGCGCCCATCGAAGGAGCTTTGCACCACATGACGGACGCGCTCGGTGAGCGTGCCAATCGGGACGCCCGCGGCGGTGTATGCTTTCTGCGCTTCCGGCTGTTCGATATGATCGGTAGGCAGCTTCACTTTGATAATGTGCGCGCCGAGTTCCGCGGCAATGTGAGCAGCATAAGCAATCACGTCAATTGAAAGCTCGCCCTCCTTGCTCATGCTCGAACCGCGTGGATAGGACCAAACCACCACAGCCAATCCGGCTTGTTTTGCCTCTTCCGTCAAACTGCGGAGCTGTTGGTACATCTCGCGCGAATTTTCCGAACCTGGATAAATGGTAAAGCCGATGGCCACGCACCCCAGGCGCAGAGCCTCGTGCACGCTGCCTGTGACCGCCGAGATGGGGTCTTTATCCGGATGCAGAACATCGTGGTTGTTCAGCTTCAGAATCAATGGCACTTCGCCCGCGTGCCGCGCCGCCGCCGCTTCCAGAAAGCCGAGCGGCGCCGCATAGGCATTGCATCCGGCTTCAATCGCCACTTCAAAATGATAATTAGGATCGTACCCGGCCGGGTTCACCGCGAAACTGCGCGCCGGGCCATGCTCAAAGCCTTGATCCACCGGCAAAATCACCAGCTTGCCGGTGCCTGCCAGGCGCCCGTGATTCAAAAGCCGGGCGATATTCGTCTTTGTGCCAGGGTTGTCGCTTTCGTACCAGCTTAGTATTTCGCGCACCCGGTCTGTGTTTCGCCCAGAGGCCGCCTGCCTCTCTTCCACCGCTTGCATTCCACCCATTTCATCTCCTTGATAGTAAATTCTCTATTAATTTTAGCACGGACTGGGCGCGTTCGCAGAGGAGTATGGCGCGGCCACGCCCACTGGCCGCCATGGCCTACTTTAAGCCAAAACAATAAAGATTTGATCCATGGTCAACAACATAGACACGGCCGTCCGCGATGGCAAGCCCGCTGAAGTGCGTCCATGTGGCAATCGCGCCGCCGCTTTGATAGAGCACTTTACCAGTTTTCGCATCAAGGGCATAAAGTACGGCGCGATGGGTGTTCTCGCTCTTCTGGGCGTCGGTCAGAGTTTTCTGCCCATGATAAATCACAGCCGAACCTATGGTCTGCTGCGTATTCTCGCCGGTTGACAAAGCGAATACCACCCCATTGGCAATGGCAACCGGGTCGGGAACGTCCATGTCGGCTGAAACCCAGGCAGGCTCAAGCGTGGGTTTATGTGTTTCAAGGTCAATGGCGACCTTAAAAGCGGCGATAGACCCGTGCGGGTTGGGCCCATTCGTTATCGGGAATTTCGGAGCGTCCTTCGAGAGAGCGCCCCAGACGGGAGCGTACACCCAGGCATTGCCATCACTATCCATCCGGGAGGACGGGCCGCCCCAGATACCGTACTGCTCGTATTCTAATTTGTCGTTGGAGAGTTTTTGATGGTAGAGCGGAGTCTGGTGATCCTTTTCTCCAAGCGAATCGGCATTGAGCATGTAGAGAACGCCTTCTTTGCCGCCGCCAGCCACCAGATTGAAATCGCGGTAGGAAAACCAAACCAAATCCGACGCGCCCATATCCAGGTCGAACTTGGTTAGCTCGCGGTAGTTGAGAGGCAAGTAATAATCTAGAATTTTTAGTGAACTAGGCGCGGCCTCTATCGCGCTACTGCCGTAGTCACCCTGAGCGGGGTTGAACGTGCCGTCTCCGGTTGCCGCATAGATCTTGCCATTTTTCCCGATTGTGGCGCCGCCGCGCCCCCAGACACCAGCGCCGAAGCCTTGCTGAAGCATCAAATCCCGGATTCCGGGGCGCATGGGATCGCGCACATCCATCGAATAAATCCCTGAGTGCGCGCCGCCACAGCCCTGCGAGATCGTGGTATAGACAATGCCGTTTGAAAAGTTCAGGCTCCAGTCTTTGGAAAACGGCGGCACGAATTGCACAGGGCCAAACTTGACATCGCCCATGCCCAAATCAAGCCCATAAAGGTTTCCGTCCGCGGCAAGGGAGTAAATCACGCCGTTACGCTCATCGATGGTTGGGGTGGCGTTGAGATTATTTGGACATAGCCACATGCCGGGATTCTTGGGCGAGACCTGAGCGTGGTCAGGATCGGTCCAAATCACCTTGCCGGTTTCCGCATCAATGGCAAAGATAACGTCCGAACTGCCCGCCACGTAGACTACGCTGCGAGATCCCGCTGGAGTGCTCACACCATCCGCCACCACAGGAGCCGTGAGCGCGGCAAGCGATTTCGGCTCATTCTTCAGCGTGATCTTCCACAAGAGCTGCAAATGCGAAACGTTTTGTGGATTGAGCGCGTCTTCCCCAGATGCCCAGCCCGTGCGCTGGGGGTCGTGGCCAAACGTCGGCCAATCGCCGGCCGTCAGCACAGCGCAAATGCTGAGCATGAAGAGCAATGTACAAATCGCAACAAGCTTTTTGTTCATCCCTAACGCCTCGTGAAGGAATTGACTTTAATTGGAATCCGCTTCCAATGGAACGGCCATTATACGCGGAAGGGAGGGCGCGCGCGAAAAATTCCATGACTGAAGACGGCGAGTTCCAATCTCTCATAGTCAGCGTGGGAGCTGATCCAGAACCAAAGAATACCACCGTTCAAACAATCTCTAGTTTCCAATTTCTACTTCGTCCATCGCCCTCCGAACTTGAGCGGCAATCTGCTATGCTGGCAAGGAAAACATTAACTGAAGGATGCCTATGCCCCCAAAACCCAGAGTTTTTGCCACGCGGCCGCTGCCGCCTTCAATCATTGAGTTTCTTTCAACACGGTGCGAAGTCAGTTCCGTCTTGAAAGACGAGGCCATCTCGGCGGACGAATTAGCCGCCATTTGCCGCGAGCAGGCCATCGAAGGGATTCTCTCCAGCGCAACGCCGGTGAATAGGCAAGTCGTGGAGCAGGCCGCGCGCCTGCGGGTGGTTTCACAGCTTGGTAAAGGCTATGACAATGTGGACGTAGCCGCGTGCACGGCGCGCAAAATTATTGTGACTAACGTGATCGGGGCGCCGGAAGAGAGCACGGCGGATATTACCTTCGCGCTGATTCTTTCGGCTGCGCGGCGCATCGTCGAAGGCGACCATTATGTGCGCGATGGGCAATGGAAATCCTGGTTGTGGAAGCTGCTGTGGGGTTTTGACGTGCATGGAAAAACGATCGGACTCTACGGCTTTGGGACTATTGGCCAGGCGGTTGCGCGCCGGGCCACCGGGTTCTCTATGCGGATTTTATATCATACGCGGCGGCGAGCGCCGGAAGACGTCGAACGCAAACTCAACGCGCAATACGTCGATGCCGAAACACTCATCCGCGAGTCTGATTTCCTGAGCTTGCACACTCCATTAACGCCGGAGACCCGGCACCTGATCGCGGCGCGTGAGTTTGGCTGGATGAAATCGACGGCGTTTTTGATTAACACCGCGCGCGGGCCAGTGGTGAATGAGGAGGCGCTGGTTGAGGCGCTTAAGGCCAAGCGAATAGCGGGAGCGGCGCTGGATGTTTTCGAACACGAACCCAATGTTCACCCGGAGTTGATCAAAATGCAGAATGTGGTTTTGCTGCCGCACCTAGGCAGCGCCACGGAGGAAACACGCACGCGCATGGCGAGGCTCGCCGCTGAAAACCTGCTTGCCGCTCTCGACGGCCAGAGACCGCACAATCTGGTGAACCCAGAGGTGCTCGACGGGCGCGGAAGCGTAGGACCGTAATCAGCGGTTGGTTGCGTTTTACCCCGGTCTTACCAATAATAAAACCGGGGAAATTAGACGCGCATGACAACCCAACATCATCCACTTGCGGGCGCGGTGCTCGAATATGAACACGGCAAGGCGCTTGCCCGGCATATTTTTTTAGCCGTCATGGCTGAGTTGGACGTCCGGCGCGCGATGCTCGGAAAATTACGCTTTTCCGATGGAGTGTTGATGGCGGGCGAAGAGATAGTTCCCGTCACGAAGCCGCCTTATGTGATCGCCTTTGGAAAGGCCGCAACCCGCATGGCGGAGGTGCTCAGCGAAATTCTCGGCGGAGAAGTGGTGGCAGGCGTGATCGTCGCTCCTGATGCTGCGGCGCCAGGCCGTAAACTCGGCCGTTTTATTTATTATGCGGCGGGCCATCCCTATCCCACTCAAGGCAGCCTCGATGGCGCAAGGGCGGCGCTCGAGCTGATTTCGGGTCTCACTCCAGACGATCTTGTGATCTTCCTGGTCTCCGGTGGTGGATCGGCGTTGTTTGAGAAGCCGTTGGATGACGATGTGACGCTGGCGGACCTGGTTGAATTTAACCGCGTTCTGGTCACGGGCAATCTGCCAATCGAGCGCATCAACGTTTTGCGAAAACATATTTCCGCGGTGAAGGGAGGCCGCCTGGCCGGGGCGGCTTTTCCGGCGCGGCAATTTACAGTGTACATTTCGGACGTGCCGGAAGGATTTCCCTCGATGGTCGCCTCAGGTCCTACCTCTCCCGATGAATCCACGCTCGACCAGTGTTACGATCTGGCGGAGAGCAACGGATTGGTGGCGAGATTTCCGCCGCGTATTCGAGTGCAATTCGAGCGGCGCTCGCTCCTAGAGACTCCGAAGCCCGGCGATGAGCGATTTTCCCGGTCGGGATATTTCTGCGTGCTTTCAAACTGCGACGCGGTTAAGGCCGCCCAGAATTTCGCGGCGGAGGCGGGCTTCTACGCGGGGATTGATTCGGGCATTTGGGATGCGGATTACAAACAAGTGGCGGAGGCAAGTCTCAGTTCGCTTGTCGAATGCGCAAAGGCTCATCCCGGCAAGCCGGTCTGCCTAGTGGTGGGCGGAGAAGTCACTTGCCCAGTGATGGGCCGCGGCGTGGGCGGCCGTAACCTCTCATTCGCGCTATACGCAGCACAAAAAATTGAGGGACAAAAGCGCGTGGCGCTGAGTTGCGCCACCGACGGGCGCGACGGCAACAGTCCATCATGCGGCGGCGTTGCCGACGGGCACACCGTTTCCCGCGCTCGCGCCCGCGGCCTGGATGCGGAGAGCGCGTTAAGCCAGAGCGACGCCTATCATTTCTTCCGTGCGCTGGGGGAGACGATTGAAACAGGGTTCACCGATAATAACGTCCGCGATCTGCGGTTGCTCATGAGCTTCGAGTAATCCAGATGGCGGCGGAGCACGAAACAGTCCAAGGAGGATGTTATGCCGGAATCTATTGGTTTTATCGGGCTTGGGATCATGGGTCAGCCGATGGCTTTGAACTTGATTAAGGCAGGACACAAAGTAACGGTTTTTAACCGCACTCGCAGCAAATCGGAACCGCTTGAAAAGGCGGGCGCGCGCGTGGCTGCAAACCCTGCCGACACCGCGCGTGACGCGGACATCGTCATGACCATTGTCAGTGACTCCGCCGCAATGGAGGAGACAATGCTCGGCAAGAGCGGCGTGATTGAGACCGTCCGCAACGGTGCCCTAGTTATCGATTCGAGCACCATCAGTCCCGTGGTCAGCCGTAAGCTGGCATGCCACATAGCGGGCAAGGGCGCGCAAATGCTCGACGCTCCAGTGACCGGCAGCAAGAATGGAGCGGAAAAAGGTGAATTGACGTTTATGATTGGCGGCGAACGGTCCGCTTTTGACCGCGCCCTGCCAGTCCTGCGCATTCTCGGCAAAAAGCACATCTACTGCGGCGGGAACGGGGCCGGGCTTTCGGCCAAGCTGGCTCAGAATACGATTCAGGCCACGATGGTCGAAATCTTTTGCGAAGGCTTTGTGCTGGCCACCAAAGCCGGTGTAAAGCCGGAATCGATGTTCGAGATCATTCAATCGAGCATGGCCCGCGCCAATTTGACGGATTTCAAAGCCCCCTTTATCTTTAAGGGCGACTTCACGCCCTACTTCCCTTTGAAGTGGATGCACAAGGACTTAACGCTGGCTATGGAAGCGGCCTACGCGCAAAACGTTGCCATGCCCGCCGCCGCCGCCGTGAAGGAGGTCTATGCCGCCGCCAAGGCCACGGGCAAGGCCGAATTGGACTATGCCGCGGTGATTACGTTTCTCGAAGACATTGCGGGAGTGAAAGTGAGAACTTCCGCCGGAGCAGCGACGGGTTCGTAACAAGCTACTGAATGATCAATGACATGGCCAAAGACGCCACGGCGCAAAGAGAAACCGCTTTGTTGTTGTAGCGGCGGATCCTTACAAGTTTCGGCCGCCGCTACAGAATAAACATCGCCAACTTACGGCGCTCAACATAACTTTGGATAAGAATCGCCACTAGTGCCGGTCATTCCGCAACGCGGCGCGACACTGTTCGATGGCCTGGTTGGTAAGGTCCAAGGCCGAAGCGCGGTGGCCCCCGAAGTCATGGGCGCCGTGCGCCAAGTGATTGCGGGCGTTTTCGAGAGCCGCCATCGCCGCGCGGATTTCCGGGTGCGGTTCGGCGGGCATGGCCGCGCCAGCCGGAGAAGCGGCTGGCATTGCGGCCGCCGCAGGGCGGGGAGCAGGCGTTGGATGGGGTGTTCCTGCGGCCCGTAAGGCGGCGCGCACCGGGAACACCACGGCTACGGCAAATGCGAGCACGGCTAGAGATGTGACCACGTTTCTTTTCATGCAATCTCCTTGATTTTTTGGGATTATCGGAACCTTAAATCAGCGTACCGATGTTGCTCGCCCTTGTATACCATGTAGTTAACCTGATTTCAAGCGCCATCCTCTATTGAATAACCAAACCCAAACAGTAAAAAGCCGTCTCGTTTGTCCCATTTGCCTCAAAAATCTCAGAGTGACGTGCTGGGCCACAGAGTTTCAAAAGCAAAACTCGACGTTACAATCGCTCCACGGAGGAGTTTGTATATAAAGGCTGGGAAATCGCTTCAGAGGCGGCGAGAGATCCCTCGCTACAGAATCTTTCCGTGACTACAACAAGCCTAAGGCCGCTTTATTTTGGGGATGGGTTGCCCTATAATTCGTTCACGTTTTCCACGGGCGGCCAATCATTTCGAAGGCGCATCATAAAAGGAGAAGCAAAGGCATGTCCAGCAAACACAGTATGACCTCTCCCTCCGGATCTGTGGGCGCCTTGAGGTCGGAACACCAGCGGATCGAATCCGACGGCAAATTTGTGCGTGTTCTGCTGATTTGTCTCGCCTTAGTGCTCGCCTTTGGGGCGATTACGTTTTTGCTGCCGCGGAGCGTTTGGAGCCGCAGCCCGCTGGTCCTTACGATTTCTCCAGAGATTTTGTTTATGGCGCTGCTGGTTTTAATTCTGTTGGCGCTCTATCTGGTGCGTTACGAATCGGAAGCGCGCAAGCTCCGCCTCTTGACGCTTCAGCAGGCGCTGGCGGCCCAGGCGGACCACACGGCCAAAGCGTTCGATGCCGTTACCAACGTCTTTACGCGTAATTTTCTGCAGGGCCTGCTTGAAAAGGAGATCTCACGGTCGGAGCGGAACGGCCGGCCCCTGGGCTTGATGATGTGCGATCTGAATAATTTTAAGCGGGTGAATGACCGCTATGGACACCTGATGGGGGATGAAATCCTAGCGCAGGTGGCCGCGATTTTGAAATCTTGCTTGCGGGGATCGGATCACGTGGTGCGCTACGGCGGCGATGAATTTCTGATGATTCTCCCGGATACCGACGAGCCCGGAGCCGCGATTGTGCGCGCGCGCATCCTGCAGCGCATGGCGGAGTGGGACGCCGCTAACCGGCTCGGAGACGTGCCTGTCTCGCTCAGCCTGGGGCTCTATCACCACGCGCCTGGACAGTCGGTCGACCAGGACCTCAGCGAGGTTGACGCCAGAATGTACGCTGAAAAACGGACAGGGTAAGCGTGGGCTGTAGCGGCAGTCCTCTAATTTTGAATGGCTCTCGACTAGCAGAGGGTACCTGCTAGTCGAGAGCCTTTGAATTTTCAATTTTGGAAAAAGCCGGAGAGTTTCAAAAGCAAAACTTTGCGCTGCAAAAAAGGCGGCAAAAGCTGTCAAGGGCCCATTGCTATTGTCGCTTAACGGAAATAAGTGACACAACCACGGGCTTTGTCATGCTGAGCAGAGCGAAGCATCCCGGCATTTTTGCATGCAATCAACAACGGAGATTCCTCGTCGCCTTCGGCTCCTCAGAATGACACTTTCGGAATGTGCATGTAATTTAGATGCGCGGTATTAGTGCGCAAAGAATGCTATGGCTTGGCGAGCCGTTCGAGCAGCGCATCGCGGATGACGCTCTGGAAGCCAGGCTCAATTTTCGCGCTTTGCCGGGTGAGATAAAAGATATCTACGGCTTTTTGAGCTTCGGTTTCGATAAGCGCCACCTCGATATTGCACGCAAGCTCGGCCAGGGTCGCGCTCACGCGGTAAAGCAGTCCGGGCCGGTCCTGGGCGATGACCTCGAGTATGGTGCAGCGCGATGAACTGACGTCATCAAAGCTTACTTGAGCAGAGATTTTTACTTTAGGGCCCAACGAGCTATTAGGGTTGACGCGCCCTTTCATCATCGTTGCGACGTTCTTGGCGCCAGAAAGCACGTCCACAACGGATTCCTCCAGCCTCTGGATTTCTGATGGATTCATTTCCAACGTGCGGTGCAGGTCGTGAAAACGGAAAACGTCCAGCACGAGGCCCGATCTGTTGGCGAGAGCTTCCGCCTTGAGGATGTTCATGCCCCACGCGGCAAGCGTGCCCGCGACGGATGCGAAAAGAAAGGGGCGGTCGGTAGCCATCACGGTGATCTCGTTGAACGCTCCACGACGGCGGACCTTGGCTTGTACCGGGTGCTGGACTATCTTTTGTGCCCATTCAAAGTGCTCGCCAATTTCCGAAGGCGAGTGAGCTGCAAGATACCGCCGTGGAAACCCATCGAGGAACGCCTTCAAACGGGTAGGATCGCTACCAGTGGCAAGGGCCGGCGCGCTGATAGCCACAGTTTCGTCGGCAGGCTGAAGGCGGTCCTGATCCACGCTGCGGGAAAAATAGTTGGCGGTCATGGCGTAAAGCTGCCAGAGCATCTCCGCTTTCCACGGTGTCAAGGCCTCTGGGTTCACCGCGTTAATGTCGGCGCAGGTGAGAAGGCACAACATCTTGAGGCGCTCGGGCGTGGCCATTTTGACGGCGAAAGAGCGCAGTGTCTCCGTGTCAAAGATATCGCGGCGCGTCACGGTAGCGGACATTTCCAGGTGGCGTCCGATCAGGAAGGCGACGGTTTCCGCATCCGCCGAATCGATGCCCAGCCGCGCGCACACGCTCTTGGCTACTTCGAGACTGCCTATGGCATGGTCTTTGCCCGGCATTCCCTTGCCGGTGTCGTGCAGGATGAGGGCAAGCGTCAGCAACTCGGGCTGCTCCAACTCGGCATAAATCTCGGCGAATTTCCTTCTCCATGCCCCGAAATTTTCGTCCGCCCGTCCGTCCGCTTCTTTTGCAGCCCGCCTCAGCTCACACAGCGTCTGAATGGTCATGAATGAATGCTCGTCGACGGTATAGCGATGATAAAAGTCACGAATCACCAGCGCGTCGATCAGACGAAATCCGGGGATTAACTCTGCGAGCGCGCCCAGCCGGTGCATGGCCCGCAAAGCGTCCGCCGTGCCGGGCAACGCAAGCAGCCTACGAAGGGCGGGCCAGACTTCCGCGGACAAGGTGCTATCTCCAGAGCTTTTATTCTCTGGGGCGCGGAGCGCGTTAAGGCTCTGCTCCGCCCAACGATCCGCTTCCCGGCTCAGCCCAAGCGAGTGGCGGGCCATCATTTCAAACAGACTGAGCAAGATCGTCCAACCGCCGGGCGCGAGCGAGCGCGGGTAGATTTTCCCGCGCAACACGGAAAAATCCGCGTTCGAGAGGCGCGACCTCCAGTCCTGGAAAAGACCATATAGCGACGAACGCGAAGGAAGAGAATCTCCGATTTCGCGCATCGTAAGGTGTTGGATGGAGCGCACGTGGCGGTAATAGTTCCGCATCCACTGGGCCGGATCGACAGACTCGCCGTAGTTGACGCCCAGCCCCAAAGCCGCGGCTCTTTCGTGAAGCTCGTATGTCAGCAGGTTGTCGTTACGGCCTTGCTGGAAATGAAGAAAGCATCGCACGGTCGAGAGAAATTCGAAGGCTTGCTGAGCTTGTGACGTTTGCCCGGAGATATTGGCGGGTTCCTGCCCATCGAACACCGCGCCCTCGGGTCCAATCCAGCGGCGGCTTTCGTTCATTGCTGCGATGCGGGCGAGCCAGCGGGCCACGTGATAGTCACGCAGCCCTCCGGGAGCTTCCTTCACATCGGGCTCGAGATGAAAGATCGTCTTGCCGTGCTTGGCATGACGTTCGGAGGTGATATCGATAAGGTTGCGGACCAGGTCGTTTCCATCGCGGACGATTAAGTTGAGAATGGTTTGGGACCGCAGCCTTTCGAATAAAGCGAGGTCTCCGGCAAGATAACGAACGTCGAGCAGTGAGACGCTGAATTCAAGATTGCCGCTGTGGAGACGCCCGCATTCTTCAATCGTGCGCGTTGAATGCGAGACGCGCATCTGAAGGTCCCACAGAGTGCGCGCCATCTCAGCAATGGGCTCGCGGTAAGGCTTCCATGCGGGCTCGTCGCGCGCCACGAAATATAAGTCAAGGTCAGAGAATGGGAACAGCTCTTCGCGGCCGTATCCGCCGGCGGCCACTAAGCATAAGCCTTCAGGAGCATCTACTTGCGGGGAAATCAAGGCGGCGTAAAGCGCGCGAATAACAAAATCCACGTGTGCGCTGCGGAGCCGGAGATAATGAATGCCGTCGCCCTTCGCTTCGAAACCTGCCTTTAGGCTTGAAAATTGCGCGGCGCAGGCATCTGCAAGCGACGGCTGTTCGGACGGCGGCGAAGTGGCGTTCTCAGACATGCGGAGTAAATGCCATTCAAGCTTGAGGCCTTTGCGAAGGTTGTACGGGCCTCTTTGCGCTATAGCAAAGCAGCCGTGACCGGGGCCGCACCCTCAGCTATAACGCCGCGTCTCCGCGCTCCTCATTGCGAATGCGGATCGCCTCGTCGACCTTGTAGATAAAGATTTTGCCGTCGCCGATTTTTCCTGTTTTGGCCGTTTTCAGGATCGACTGCACGGCAGAATCAACAAGCTGGTCGGGAAGGAAAATTTCGATCTTAATTTTGGGCAGAAGATCTACTGTGTACTCGTTGCCCCGGTAGACTTCGGTATGCCCCTTTTGCCGGCCGTGGCCGCGCACCTCGGAAACTGTCATGCCGTCCACGCCAATTTCTTGGAGCGCCTCTTTGACAGGATTCAGCCTCGACGTCTGGATGATTGCTTCAAGCTTTTTCATCTCGCCTGTCCTCCTGAAATTTCGTCTGCCGCCTTCATGCTGCACCCGGGGCCTACGCTTCCAAATTATAGGCTTCCTCGCCGTGCTGTGAAAGGTCAAGCCCCTGCACTTCGTGCTCGGTCTCCACCCGGAGGCCGATGAGAGAATCCACAATCTTCAGGATAATCACAGTCGCCACCGCAGCCAGCACCCAAGCAATGATCACCGCGATCAACTGGTTGAGAATTTGCCCCGCGTTGCCGTCAATCAAGCCGAGGGGCAGCGCGCGGCCGGCGTGGTCCTTAAACACGGGATTGATGGCGCTGGTCGCAAACACGCCGGTCAGCAGGGCGCCCACGGTGCCGCCCATGCCATGCACGCCGAAAGCGTCAAGAGAGTCGTCGTAGCCGAACTTATGCTTCACGGTTGAGACCATGAGGAAGCACACGACGCCAGCAATAAACCCGATGGCGAGCGAAGACATGGGGCCAACAAAACCCGACGCGGGCGTGATGGCCACGAGTCCGGCAACCGCGCCCGAGATGGCGCCGAGCACGCTCGGCTTTCCGTTGCGAATCCATTCCATGCCGATCCAGCCAAGCACTGCAGCGGCGGCGCCAAGCTGGGTCGCAAGAAATGCGCTGCTGGCAAGGCTTCCCGCGCTCAGCGCGCTGCCGGCGTTAAAGCCGAACCAGCCAACCCACAGCAGGCACGCTCCAATTACGCTCAATACCACGCTATGCGGCGGCATTGGCTCGTGAGGATAGCCCACCCGCTTACCCAGATAGAGCGCGCACACTAGCGCCGAGACGCCGGATGTAATGTGCACCACCGTCCCGCCTGCGAAATCGAGGGTTGGGAAGACGCCGCCGAGCGAGGAGTTCAGCAGGCCGCCGTTACCCCAAACCATGTGCGCCATTGGATCGTAGACAATGATCGACCACAGGATCATAAAGACCACCATGGCGCTGAATTTCATCCGTTCCGCAAACGCCCCGGTAATCAAGGCTGGAGTGATAATGGCGAACATCATTTGGAAAAGCACGAAGCTATTCTGCGGGATTGTGGGCGCGTAGGCTGGATTGGGGGCGGCGCCAACGTGGTTCAGGAAGTGGAAGCCCAGACCTCCGATAATGCGATTGCCCTCGTGAAAGCAGAGGCTATAGCCAAAAATGACCCACATCACGCTGATGATGGACATCAGGATGAAGCTCTGCATCATGGTGGAGAGCACGTTCTTCTTGCGCACCAAGCCGCCATAAAACAGCGCGAGGCCGGGGCCGGTCATCAGCAAAACCAGCGCAGAGCTGATCAACACCCAGGAATTGTCTCCAGCCGATTGCGCCTCAGCCAATTGCTGTTTCAAGGCGCTGATCTCGGCTTCAACGCCGGACTGGGCCTGCTGCTCGGCCGCTGTTTCGCCGGAAACGCTCTGCACGGTTTGTTGCAGCGGGCCAGCGGGGCTTGCGGCGGCGCAAAAGGCTCCCCCACAGACGAGTGCCAATATGCACACTCCGATCAGCCGGTTTATCCACTTCTGCATTTACACCCTCCGTTCAAATTGTGCTCTGGATTGTGGTCCTGGAAAATAGAATATTATAGCCGCCTTGACTCATGGGAGGCCAGTCAAATCGAGCCTTGTTGAGGGTTAAATATTATGGTGATTTCCAATGCTGTAGAGGGCGCAGTTTAGAGCTTCGCGCGCAACGCGTTATAAATAAGACCGCAGAAAGGCGCCTGCGTCGCCGATTGCCTCGCGTGCGAGGCGCATGACTTTCGGCATCTGGAAGAACCCATGAATCGCCCCGTCGTATCGCCTCATGCTCACGCTGACGCCATCCGATGCCAGCCTTCGCGCGTAAGCTTCACCCTCGTCGCGCAAGCAATCGTACTCTGCGGTCATCACTAAGGCAGGAGGCAGTCCGGCCAGCTTTTCTGCAAAATGCAGAGAAACACGCTCATCATGCGGATTGATGCCTTCCGGCAGGTACTCGCGCCAGCCGCGCTGCATATCGGCGCTGCCTGGGCCATAGCCATTTTCAAACTCGTGGTGTGAAGGCATGCTGCAAGCCGGGTCCATCATGGGATAGACCAGCAATTGCAAGCGGAGCGGGTGAGCTTTTCTGCGGGTGTGCAACAAGGCCGCCACGGCAGCGAGATTGCCGCCCGCGCTGTCTCCGCCCACTCCAACGCGAGGGGATTGCTCTTGCGCCCAGTCAACAGCTGCCAACGAATCCTCCAGAGCTGCGGGGAAAGGGTATTCGGGAGCAAGGCGGTAATCAACGGCCAGAACGCGGCAGCGTCCTGCAATGGCCAGCGCGCAGCAAAGCGCCTCATGCGTTTCGAGGTTGCCGCTGAAGAATCTGCCGCCGTGGAGCCAGACCATGATGGGGAGCGTCGCATCGGGGGTGGAGGGCCAATAGTCGCGTCCGCGAAGCGCAGACGTGATGAACACGTTTTCAACGCGTGCCACCGGAACCGGATCCGCCATGAGCGCGCTCGCTTTAAGATAGGCGGCGCGGGTTTCGTTTACCGTCAAGGAGCCGCGAGGTGGCATTTCGCGTTCCCGCTCCAGCCAGGCTGCAGCCTCAGGATCGAGCGGCATGGGCGCTCTCTGAGAGGCACGCAAACACCTCCCGGTAGAACTCCGGGTGCGACTGCCAAGTTTGAGCGGTCACCAAGCGCCCGTCCCGCACGGCCTGCTCGGTTCTAAAAGTTCCGCCGCACTGCTCAACTTCGGCGCGAACGTGCTCATAGCAGGTCACGTTCTTCCCGGAGACCAGGCCAGCCGTGGTTAAGATTTGAATGCCGTGGCAGATGGAAAACACCCATTTGCCCGACCGTGCAAACTCGCGCACGATATCCAGCAGGCGCGTATTATTGCGCAAATATTCGGGCGCGCGCCCGCCCAGCAAAAGGATAGCTTCGTAATCAGCCGCCTTGACGTTCTCGAAGATTAAATCCGACTCCAGACCGTAACCCTGACGCTCCACGTAGGTGTCCCAGCCTGGCTCAAAATCGTGAATGACAAGGTGTAGCCTGCGCTGTGATGGCGCTGCGACCACGGGATCGTAACCTGCTTCGCGGAGACGATGCACGGCGTATAACGCTTCGTAGGATTCACCGGCGTCGCCGGTCACAATGAGGATTTTTCGCATGTCCATAATGTACACCAAGCGCATTGAGGTTTGGCAACTTAAACCGGGCAGCCAGATAAGAACTTGAGAGCCGGAGGAGCAAAGCGCATTTCTAGGAATCGGAAAGATCGGGCTATAATAAATTTTAGAGTTACTTTCTTCCAGGCTCGAATCACTGGATTAAACTCCCGCGCCTCAAGAGCAATTGAAGGATTTTAACGGGGTGTTTGCAGTGGCTGCGCCCTGGCCATCGGCTTTCGAGCCAGAGCGGCCCATTGTCGGGAAATCATATTTCATGGCTATTTACAGTATTTACACACAATCCCGCGATGACGCCGAGGCTCGCCACTGGCTCCTCTTTTTTCGCCGGCACGGCCATCGAGAGCTTGCTTATCTGGTCATAGAGCGCGTCTATTGGCTGGAAGGCCGTGTAGACCGTGAAAAGCTTCTGCCGCTGTTTGCTAATCCTGTTTATCAAACTGCTTCCAGTCACTCGCTTCTCGACCCCGCTGCCGGTCCGGTCATCGAAATTGCCTATCGCCCCGCCGTGACCGATCCCGAAACGCCCTCAATCCTCGCGGCGGCGAAGGCGCTCGGCGAAGATGGCCTTGAATTTGCGCGGCTCAGCAAACGTTACCAGTTTACGGGAATCAGCGAGCGTGAGGCCAGAGGCATTGCTGAAAGATTCCTCTTCAATAAGGTTGTTGAACGAATTCGTGATCCAGGCGAGAGGGTGCTTGCTTTGCGCCCCACGGGTGATCCAGACGCCGTCGAGATGATCCAGCTTGCCGGATTTAGTGATGAAAGCCTCAGCAAGCTGTCGAAGGCAAAATCCTGGTATGCGCCCTTATCCCAAATGCAGGTAATTCAGGCGCGCGAACAGCGCATTGGGCGGCCGCATACCGACGCCGAAATCGAAATCCTGGCGCAAAGCTGGAGCGACCATTGCTACCACACCACATGGAAGAGTCTCGGATTGCTGAAGAAGCTTTCTGCGGCGACTCGCCGAATCGCTCACCCGCTGGTGGTTTCATCGTTTACAGATAACGCCGGCGGGCTTGAATTCTACGAAGATTGGGTAATCACGATCAAGGGCGAGACGCACAATTTCCCCAGTTCTATCGCGCCTTTCGGCGGCGTCGCTACTAAGCACGGCGGCGTCATCCGCGACACGCTCGGCTTTGGCAAAGGCGCGTACCCCATCGGCGGCACGACGCTGATGGGCATAATGGACCCCTCAATGCCTGAAAATCAGCTTCCGGCCGGGGCGCTCCATCCACAGTTGATTCTTTCGGAATCCATTCGCGCCACGGCTTATTACATGAATCCAATGGGCATTCCGATGATGCACGCGGCGTACAAGCGGCATCCGGGATATGCCAAGTGCCTTGCGCTGGGGCACTCGATTGGATTGATCCCAAAGAAATACGCCTTGAAGGATGCGCCGCGCCCTGGCGACCTGCTGCTGCTGATTGGAGGCGAGACCGGACGCGACGGTATTCACGGGGCCACCGCTAGTTCCACCACCATGACAGGTGAGACGCTGCAAAAGGAATCGGCTGCTGTGCAGATAGGGCATCCGATTACGGAGCGGCGGTTCACCACAGCAATTCCGGCATTGCGCGACGCAGGGTGTATCCGCTCGATTACCGATCTCGGCGCCGGTGGCATCTCGTGCGGTGCTGGAGAGATGGGGGCTGAGACGGGCGTGATGCTCGATCTTGACTCCATTCCACTCAAGGATAGCAGTCTCACGGCGTGGGAAATTTTACTTTCTGAATCGCAGGAGCGCATGTTGATTGCGCTGCCTCCTGAAAAACTTGGCGAGGCGCGGAATCTGCTCGACCGTTATGAGGTTGGAAATACGGTCATTGGGAAGTTCACAAGCTCGGGTTGCCTAGAAGCCAACTGGCGCGGGCAAAAGGTAGTCGACCTCGAAATGAGTTTCCTATGGGGGGCTTGCCCCATAGATCCGATTATGGTTTCAGAGCCGCGCCGCACATTACAGCCTTTGGATATCCCGGAGCCGCGCACGGCTGAAGACTGGTCGCGCGCTATTCATTTAGTTCTGGGCCACTGGCATTGCGCCGATCAAAGCGCGGCAGTCTCGCAGTTCGATTCCACGGTTCAAGGGCGGACGGTGATCGGGCCTTATGGCGGTAAAAACCATCACATGCCGTCAGGGATTTACGTTTCCGCGCCGCTATACGGCAAGAGTTACGGTGTGTGTATGACTGTTGCGTGGAATCCATTTTACGGCGATGTTGATCCGGCTGGCATGGCGAAACTGATGCTCATTGAAGCCGTCACCAAGGCGGTGGCTGCCGGTGTGGACTATCACGATCTTGCCCTCTGCGACAATTTCTACACGCCACGCGTGCGTCCCGAGGTGGCTTGGGACCTTACCCGGATGGTTGAAGCTATTGCCGAGCTTTCGATTAAGCTCGGAATTCCTTTTATCTCGGGCAAAGATTCGAGTTCGGGCACGTTTGAATCGGGAGGACTCAGTATTGAAGCGCCTCCGACGTTGGCCGTTGCTGCCTTCGGCCGCGTGGCCGACGTGCGCCACATCGTCACCAAGGATTTTAAGCAACCTGGGAATAAGATTTTGCTGCTCGGCAGAGTAGGCGTCCATGCCTTAGGCGGCAGTGTTTATGCGGATGCGCACGGACAGCGCGGCAACCAGCTTTTTAATCCATTCGGCGCCGGCGATGCCCAATCAATTCAGCCGGTCTGGGACGCGCTCTTGCGGCTCGGCGCTCGCGGAAGCTACGTTGCCGCGTCTGCAATTGGCGAAGGGGGGTTGTTGGTGCGTTTGTTCGAAGCTTGCTATGGATCGGGATTGGGAGCGAGGATTGATCTCGATGGGCTGGAGAAAGTGGCTGGGGAGGCCACAGGCGCTTCCAGGCTGCGCAGCGATGAGCTTTTATTCGGCGAATTTACCGGCGCGGTGATTCTTGAAGTTGCTTCTGATTTTGATGCTGGCAAAAACCTGGCTGACGTTCCGCATTGCGTTATTGGAGAGATTACAGAGGAACGCCAGATTGTGATTTCGCGCGGCGAGCGCGTATTTTGGCAGGACAGCGTTGCAAGTCTGGCAACGGTTTGGAGCAAAGCTTTCCGTGAGGCGCTCGAATGAGCCAGCCGGTTACAGCTATTTTGTACGCGCCGGGCACAAACTGCCATGAAGAAACCGCGGCGGCGCTGGCGCGAGTGGGCCTGCGCAGCGAGGTGGTGCTCTTACGCGATTTACTCGGCGGAACCTCCCGCCTGCAAACTTATCAGGCAGCGGTGATTCCGGGAGGATTTTCCTACGGCGATCACCTCGGCGCGGGCAGAATTTTTGGCGCGATGCTGACCGCGCGGCTGGGCGATGAATTAGAGGCGTTCCTGGCTGTGCAGAAGCCGCTGCTTGGAATTTGCAATGGCTTTCAGGTGCTGGCGGAAGCGGGCATCCTGGGTGGGAACGCGCCTAGGCAACGCACGATGGCGCTTCTGGGGAACCAATCCGCCCGTTTTGAAGACCGGCGCATTCGTTTGCAGGTGTCGAAGGCAGAATGTCTGTGGACGCGCGGGCTTGCTGGCCGCATTTTGGTGATGCCCTCCGCGCATGGCGAGGGTCGAGCCCTTTTCCCCAGCGCGCCGGATGAGAACGCGGTGGTGTTGCGGTATTGCGGAGAGGATGGCTCTTCCACTGAGCGATATCCAGAAAATCCGAACGGTTCGCCGGACGGCATCGCCGGCGTTGTTGACAAGACCGGCTTCGTGCTGGGCTTGATGCCGCATCCCGAGCGCGCGTCTCTCCCCATGCATGGCTCCCAAGATGGATTGCAAATATTCAAAAATCTGGCCAGCTTTCTGGGCGGCTGATACTCCTTGCAAGTGCTCTTATGGCGCTGTGCTCGTTTTTCAGCCCTGCGGCTTGCCGCCGGCTTGAAAGATCGCAACATTAAGGGACGAACGTTGCGCCACGGAACAGCGCCGTAACTGCGGGTTGCCGTTGTATGCAAATCCCAGCGATTTCGGTTAAACTTTTCAATTCAATTCCTAAAGAGAGAAAATCGTGACAGACCCCATGGAGCCATTTCAGTTACTTGAAGAGAAGCTTGCCAAAGTGGTTGAAACCTATCGGCGGACCCAACTGGAGAACCGCGCGCTTTTGCAAGAAATTGAGAAACTCAAGGCAGCC
>DASZAE010000318.1:0-7017 GCA_035945515.1 Terriglobia bacterium | reverse complement strand
TGTAGCGGTGGCCTCTGGCCGCCGGTCTTTACTTTTCAAAAACCGGCGGCCAGAGGCCGCCGCTACAGCTTCCCGCTGCGTCGCAATCAAAGGCTGCTACAATAAGCGCCATGCCCCGGCTGCAACGGCTTGAATGGGTTTACACCCCCTCGCCCATTTACTTTATCACCGCCTGCATTGCCGGAAGACGCGCTGTGCTGGCAACTACCAAGGTTCATGATGCCTTCCGCAGGTTTGCCGGCTCTGCTCCCAGTCATGGGGTTTGGATGGGACGATACGTTCTGATGCCGGATCACTTCCACCTTTTCGCAGGGTTTTCTGATCGAGGCCCGGATTTATCTTCGTGGGTGAGGTCTCTGAAGGGTTTCTTGTCAGCCACGCTTCGGCGGAATAATGTTCCATCGACACACTGGCAAAAGGGCTTCTTTGATCATGTATTGAGATCAGAGGAATCGTATAAGCAGAAATGGGAATACGTTCGTGAGAATCCGGTGCGCGCGGGTTTGGTTGAGCGTGCTGCAGATTGGCCATATCAAGGGGAAGTGCACTCGCTCAGCCTTGGAAAGCGATAATTGTAGCGGCGGCCTCTGGCCGCCGGTTTTTAGATAATAAAGACCGGCGGCCAGAGGCCGCCGCTACAAATGAGATCCCATTTTCTGTTCGGCGGCTTTGTTGGACTCGATGGTCTGAATGGTCTGGTTTTCGAGCCGCTGCGATAATTGAGCTTCCTGCTTTGCCTCGTTCAGGCGGCCCATGTCCCGGTAGGTCGTAGCGAGAAGCGCGTGGATGGTATGGTCATTCGGCTCTGCCTTCGCAACCTGAAGGAATTCAGCAAGCGCCTGCGAATACACTTTCTCTTCGAGATAAACCCTGCCGAGGGAGCGATGCGCTTCCGTAAGTCCGGGATCGAGAGCCAGAGCCTTTTGCAAGTACCCGGCGGCTTCCTGCGGACGCCCTTCCTTCGCGTCAATGTCCCCCAGTTCATAATTGGCCTTGGAGTGGTAAGGGTTCAGCGCCAACTCCTGTTCGAGCTCCTTCTTGGCCTCATCAAAGCGGAGGTTGCGCCAGTATACGTCGCCCAGGCGGAAATGAAGGCCCGCCGTTCCCGGCGGCGCGAGTGTCAGCGCCTTCTTATACGCATCCAGCGCCTGCGGATATTGCTGCCTCGCGCGGTACTGGTTGCCCTCGGTTTCATACACCAGATAATTGCGCGAGTCCTTGGCCTGCATTTGCTGGAAGGTTTCGCCGGCCATATTCTGGTAGAACTGCCCGATCCAATAGAGCGCGTCCACATCGCCGGGGTGAGCTTTCGTCCACGCTTTGAGGGTTTCAATTCCCTGCTCATTGTCGCCCGCGCCCGCATAGGCTCTTGCCAGGAATATCCTGGCGCGCTTGTAGCCCGGAGCGAGACTTGCGGCCTGCCGAAGCTGGGTAATGGCTTGGGAAAATTCGCCGGCGCGGAACCGGCAGACGCCCAGCAGCGTGAGCGCCTTTTCGGAACGCAACGCGCCAAGCTCTGCAAGAGCATGAGCAGCCTCATCGCACTTGCCCAGGCTTGCTAGGTTTTGAGCGATAGCAATGCTGGCAGTTTGTGATGAAGAGGATCCGGCGAGCGCGTTCTTGGAATCACGCGCGCCGCTCTGCGGATGGGAAGCGGCGCTCACGATGGCGCAAGTTGCCGCCAGCAATAATAAGATCGCGCTGGCTTTTCTCAAGCTGCGCGTTGCTGGTAAGCGGCTGAGCGCCTCTCGCATAGGCTTCAATATATCAAACCTTATGCTGGCGCGGCGGCCGCTATACGTAACGCCATAAGTCGGCGGCGCCTGATTCTGTAGCGGCGGCCTCTGGCCGCCGGTCTTTATTATTAAAATCCGGCGGCCAGAGGCCGCCGCTACAGCCAATGACCGTCGCTGACTTATGACGCTCTGTATAAAAGGCCTTCGCCGGCGGCGAGGGAGCTATCGCTACCAATTGAGCTGAGGGGGGAAATATTCCGCGACGAGGTCTTCGTAGTAAGGCTTCAATTCCTTGAAATTGGGGCGGGCGCTCCCTTTGGAATAAAGGTCGTAGGGGTTAAATTTTCTCACCCACTCAAACATTTCTTCATCGTGATCGTTCATCAGATGGCGGTAAGCGCCGTGACGGTGGGCGGCATAAAACGAATGGTAGCGCAGCATGTACTGCGCGGGCTCCGGCAGATAATCCTTCGTAACCTGGTAAATGTATTCGTCATGGCCCCAGGAAAGATTGACCTTATCCAGGCCGCCGTGCGGCTCGTAGACCCCGCATGGCGTTTGATACTCCGGGACGCTGGCGTCCGGGTTGGCGGCGAAGAACTCCGGAAATACCACGTCGCTTGAGTAAGCGCAGCCCACCGGAAACGTGTCGCCCACCACCGCCCATTGCGGCTCGCCATACAGGCAAAGCTGCTTGCCTAAATCGTGAATGAAACCCGCCAGCACAAACCAGCGCGGATGGCCGTCCCGCCGGATAGCTTCGGAGGTTTGCAGCAGGTGCTCGATTTGGGAAAGATCTGTGTCGGGGTCGCTATCATCAACCAGCGTATTCAGATATTCAGCGGCTTCCCAGATGCTCTTCTTGTCTCGATTTAGACCCAGGTACTCCGCCTTCTTGGTAACGACAAAATCGAACGTCTGGCGGCCATGATTTTGCCTGTAGAACTCCGTCACGCCCGGATTCGCATCCGCCGAGTAGTTGCGAAATTCGGTCTCTTGCTTATCTTGGCGGTATCGAGTGGCGACAAAGTCGTCCCATTCTTCGAGACTTTGCATAGGCTGCTTATTGTTTTCGATGGTCATAGAGGGCTTGCCTTTCGTAGGCGCCAGGGTTCAAAGGAAACGGCCACGGCTGAAAAATTGCCAACCGTGGCCGCCGCTATACGATTAGATGCCACATTCTTAGAAATAGAAGCGAAGCGAGAGCTGTATGTTGCGCTCGCCGCCGCCGCCCGGTCCGCTGCCCTTGGAGGTAACTTCTCCGAAGGTGGAGCTCGTAGGATTAAAGTTGACGCCGCCACCGCTGGCGCCGCCCCAATTCGGATGGTTCAGGAAGTTGAAGGCTTCAGCGCGGAACTGGAACCCCATGCTTTCGCGAATCGGGAAGGACTTGAAGACCCCGAAGTTCCAATTGTAGAATCCCGGCTGATAGATAATGTCGCGAACGTTTTGCGTGTTAAAGGTTCCGGCAGGCGGCGCGGTGAAGATGGGCGACCCGCTAGAGCTGGTGGTGGAGAACCACTGGCCGGAGCCAAAATTACCAAGAATCTGCGGATTGCCATTCTTGACCCAGTATTCACCATTTACACCGCAGCCGAAGTTGGCGTCCAGACCCACGCCAGCGTAGTCGCTTGATCCAGCCACGCCGCATGGGGACCCAGTTTGGGCCTGAATGAGGCTGGAGATTTCCCACCCACCCAGAGCCTGGCGGGCAAAGCCGCGCTCATGGCTAAAGAAAGGCAACGCATACATGAAGCTGCCAATAAAGTTATGGCGGGCGTCGAACTCGGCCGGTCCCCACATAGAGCTGGTGTTGTAGGTGTCCGGGACGACGTCGCGGTAGTTGGAGCCGTTATCCATGGTTTTTGAAAGCGTGTAGGCCACGCCAAAGAGGAGACCGTGATTGAAGCGGCGATTCCAGCCGATCTGTAACGAATTGTAGGTAGAACTGGCCACGCCGTCCGTTTCGCGAATCGACCCGAAACCTTTATAAGGTCTCAACGCATTCAAGTTGATCCCAGGATTCGCCAGGACAGTCGCCAAAGTAGGCTGGTTGATATCCGCCTCGCGCTGCAAGCTCAGGCCACGATTGCCGACATAGGCCACGCTCAGCACGGATGACCACGGCATTTCGCGCTCAAACGTAGCGTTCCAGGTCCAGGCTTCCGGGTTAGCCATATTTTGGGCCTCGGTGGTCACCACCAAGGGAACATCGTTCGTTCCGGTTCCGCCTGGGTTATCCACGTTGCCAAAAGAGACGCTGGCGTTCGGCTGGAAAGGTGGGTTGCCGCCCAGGAAAATGGCGTCGTTATCGCCGAGGCGCGTGATGTAGCGGCCCGCGCCAACGCGCAGCACCGTCTTGTCATTGAGACGGTAGGCGATGCCAGCACGCGGCTGAATGTCGTTAAACTGGGTGTTGGCATAATGATTGGAAAGATTATGGAACAAGCCGGCGTAGGCGCCGGAGTCAGCCGCCGGCACCCGGCCCTTGGCTGAGGTTGGGAACCCCGTGCCCGGAATCACCATGCCGTTGTACAACTGGGCGATGGAAGGCGATCCTTCGATGAGCCCGGTCTGTGGATTGATCGTCACGGCGTTGGCGGGATTGTAATAAGCCGGATCGAAAACGATCATATTCCCCCAATCCGCGTGATAGGGGACGATGACCGTATAGCGAACGCCGTAATTGATATGAAGTTTGCCGGTGACGGACCAGGCGTCCTGCGCGAATCCCTCGAACATGTTGCCGCGGAAGATGGTGTAAGCGCGATCGCCGATTTCTGAATACGAGTCAAAGAGGCCGAGCGCGGCGTTCGCAACCGCGGCGCCCGAAGAGGCTAACGTGTATCCAGGCCGCACGAAATTCCCTCCATTGTCGCTGAAAAGGAATTGGCCGTTCTGGGTGTTGGTGCAGGTGTTGCAAGCGGAAACGTTGATTTCGTCATTGTTGTTCTCGCCGTCCCATTCCCACAGGAAGCCGAACTTCATGGTGTGATTGCCTTTCACCCAGGAGAAGTTGTCCGAGGCGTCCACGATGGGCCCGGCGGAGTGTGACGGATAAGGTCCGCCGCTCAATCCGGAGAACTCCGACATATTGATGCTGGGGATGCGGGTTGGAATCTCCTTTTGCGAGGCCGGAAAGATATAGGGAAAATTGAGGCCGACGGTCGTGCGGTCAAGAAAACCAGCCTGGTTCACGGGAATCAGGACGCGGTCGTGGCTGACCGTAAACAAAACCTCATTCACCTTGGTTGGGCTGAGCACCCAGGTGTAATCGAGGGAGTTGGTAAAGTTGGGCCGGTTGAAGTATTTCGGCGTTTCACCGCTCCCGCCGTCGAGCGGCTGGTATTCAAAAAAGGTGTAGTACTCACCCCGGTAGCGCAACCGCTGATTAGGCGTCACGTTCACATCCACAGAAATCGTCTTCTTCTGCTGGCGCTGCGGGTGCGCGGCCGAGACAAACCAGTTCTGGTTGCCGAAGATAGGGGTAGTAAGGTTAGGCATCGGATACGCCTTGAGCAGGCCGAGACCGTTAGGGCTGAGGTCGCCCGCGGGAATGACATTGTTTGCAAATGGGGCGCCGGTCTTTGGGTCCACGAGCTGTATGGCCTGATGGTAAAAGATGTTGGCCGGGTTAAGCAGTTCGCTGAAATCGCCGCTTCGCATCGCGACTGTGGGAACCTCCATGTTGCTTTGATCCGTGAAGTAGTTTCGCGTAAATTCATCTCCCCAGTACCAAAAGACCTTACTCTTGTCCGTGTTGAAGTGGCCGGGAATATAGAAAGGCCCGCCGATGTCGTACCCAAAGTCGTTATAGTGCTCGGGCGCCACGAAGTTGGTGGCGGCGAGGCCGGTGGTCGTCGTGTTCGAATTCCGCTGCCAGGTGTTGGTGTTCAGTACCGTATTGCGAACATATTCGTAGGCGGCGCCATGAAACTGGTTGGTGCCGCTCTTGGTCACGATGCGGATCTGGCCGCCGGAAGAGCGGCCGTATTCAGCGGTGTAATCCCCGCCAAGAACCTGAACTTCTTCGGTCGAGTCCTCATCGGCGGAGCCCAGGCTGGTACCGTTGGCGCGCGTGCGTGTGGCGGGCGCGCCGTCAACCGTAATCAGATTGTCCCAGTTGCGGGAGCCGTTAAAATGCGATGGACCCTGACCGAAATTGAATGTTAAGCCGGCGAGATTTCCGCCTTGCGCGCCGGGCGCAAGCTGGGCCAGGAGGACGGGATCGCGCCCATTCAGCTCCAGAGAGTCAATCTGTTCCCGCGTGACTAGCTTTTGCACGGCAGCCGATTGCGTCTGAAGCGTGACCGTGGACGCCGTCACTTCAACCGTCTGCGTTGGCGCGCCCACAGTGAGCGTCGCATCAAGCCCCAGATGGCTGCTCGGGTCAAGCTTGTTCTGGTTGGAGACGTATTTCTGAAAGCCAGACGCCTCGGCGGTCATGGTGTAGAAGCCCGGCGGGAGGTCGGTGATGGCGTAATGGCCGGACGCGTCGGTGGTGATCTGACGCACGAGGCCCGTCTGATTCTTGACTGTGACTTTGGCGTTCGGAACCGTTGCCCCCGACGGGTCTTTCACATAACCCGAAATCGTGCCGAAGTCCGATTGCGCAAACACGACGCCCGAAACCAACAGAATCGCCAGAAGCGCCAAGACAATTTTGTGGCATGTATTGCTCATCCCAATCCTCCTCGTCATGTTAAGTTTTTAGCGGGGGCCTCTGACTGCCCGTCTTTGCTATTGAAATGCCGGCATGTAAGGGGCGCCGCGACAACATCGAACATTTCTAATTTCATTCCGGATTTTATTTTGCAAACGTGTGCGGAGAGAATCGTAATTCAGGCCACGCGCGATGTCAAGGGCTTTGCACGCGATTTTGGAGATTTTTTAGCGGGGATTCATACCCCGATTATTACAGGACGTTGCCTTGGATGTTGCGCAACTTATGAGGCATTATGGCATGAATGTTGTCGATTTTGTTTAAGCAAGCGTAGATTCCAGAATCACCAGCCAGCCAATCCAGGCGGTCACGGCTTCAGCCCGCAGCGGCTGCGTGGCTGTCCATATCATCTTAACAATTTGACTTTCGATCAGCGGAGCAACATACTAGCGTCCATTTATGCACACGATTGCAACCCTAAGTTGAGCGCGGGTCCGCTTACCTATTGGCAGCCGCCATAGTCTAAATGGAGGCTGAAAAATGGTTGGCGGCGGATTTATACAGGACGCCCTAAGTCAGCAACGGTCATTTACTGTAGCGGCGGCCTCTGGCCGCCGG
>DASZAE010000317.1:0-22547 GCA_035945515.1 Terriglobia bacterium | reverse complement strand
GAGCGACGACGACTGACTCTCGAGCGGCAGCTTGCTGAACATGGCCCGGTCAATATCGGTATGGTTGGTCGGTGTTGTTTCGATCAGGTCGTTAGGCTGCGTGGTTACTGTCACCGTCTGCGTCCCTGCGCTGATCTTGAGATTGATTTTTAAGCTGAGGGGGATCGCCGAGCGCAGGTCAATGTCGCGGACGTCCTCGGCAAAGCCCTTGGTAATCACCGTCATGTGATAGGGATTGTAGGGCACATTGGTGAATCTGAACTCGCCCGAAGCGTTGCTGGTCGCAGTGCGCTGATATTGGCTTACAGGATTATCAATGGTGACGGTGGCGCCCTGGATCACGGCTCCCGTGGGGTCGAGCACAACGCCTGCAATGGTCCCCGAAGCGCCTGATTGAGCAAAACCGGCGGCGCAGGTTAGCGATAGCAGACAAAACGTGAGTAGAGCAAAATGAAACCGGACGGATAAGTCTAGACCTGAACGAACGCCCTCGATAGAAATAGAGGTACGCCCGTGAATTCGCGGGTGCATAAGTCTCTCCTAAGCGTTTGGATTTTGCGCCGTCGACGACGGCTTGAGAGTGATTAGCTTAGGCAAGAGGCGGGGAACGTCCGGGGATGAAAAGCGGGTGAATACCAACAAATTCTGCCTGGCGGGCCACAACTACCCGCTGCGACCGGAAGTACAGCGCGGGGATGTGATGCGACGATTGCGGCTGAATCGACCCCTGGCGGGAAATGTGGCAGGCAGGACAAATTGGACTGTCAGAAGGCGTCGAAGGCTGGCTCTTCTGCAAAACCGCAGCGAGCGAATGACCGGGACTCGTGAAAACAAAGGCTTCGCCATGATGGTGAAGGCTGATTACGAAAAACAGGTGCAGTTGCGCGAAGATCGCCACTGCGACGGTGGCGGCGAATCGCGCTCGATGTCTACCGTGTTGGGCAGAGTGTCTCAACTTTTTAGATTGCCAATGCGCTCAGTTTCCGTGAAACATCCCTTCGCTTGGAAAGCGAAGCAGGGCAGTTAATGGGGATCCTCGCTTGCCACGCGGGAGAATCCCTCAACACGGCCAGATGATACGAATGCAAACTGGGTTGTCTGCATTCATAAAACTATTATCTATAAACAAAAACCGTCGGTTTCGCGCGGGGATCTCTCAGTTGCCTTGTATTCACGGACGAGAAGCCCTCTCTATGGTCTTCCCAGTGTCTGGTAAATGTACCGTTTCAAAAGCCGGTTGAGGAACTCATCTTTGTTGATGGATTGCGCGATTTCGCTATTGGCAGGCTTGCTCTCGTCAATCACGGTGAACCCGCCGTCGATCACACGCACATGGGCGGGTCGCGTGGTGAATAAATCGGGCCATAAGGCAATGCCCACGGGCGAGCAATCAAAGACCACCCAGGGACGGCTCGGTGTCCCGGTGCTCCAGAGCGAGTGCAAACTGCCCAGCGCGTCAGTGAGCGGCGAACGCCTTCTCCAAATTTTGTCTTGGTCGTCTTCCGGCATAATCAGAAACGTGTTGATGTCGAGCGGAGCGTAGGTGATGGCCGCGCCGGAAGCGGCGAAGAGTTTTGCTGACTCAACGTCCATTGCTACATTGTATTCGGCGCTGGGGACAGGATTCACCGAATATGCGGCGCCGGAAGGAGGTTGCTGATTCGTCGTGTAATTGTTCTGGTCGTACCCCCGGTTAAACGAGCCGAACATGGCATAAATGTGCTTTGCCAGTTTGAGAGCATCCGGGTCTTTCTTAAGGATGTCGCCGATATTCGGCATGGGACCAATCAAAAAGAGCGTGACCTCATGAGGGTATTTTCGAAGCGTTTCGATAATAAAATCAGCCGCCGGCGTGTCCGCAGGCCGCTTCTTGGTGAAGCCTTCACCCCAGTGAAATTGGGACCAGTATCCAGCAAGTTCCGTGTCTTTGCCGATTTGCTGGGGCGTCTGGCGGCCCACCGCCACCGGGACGTCATCCCGGCCGGCTTCGTACAGCATCCGGCAGACAATTTGCGCGCGCTTCTGGGTAAGCCCGTGGTCAGTGGTGACGCCCAGAAGTTCAAATTCGGGGCTTGAGAGAATCAAGGCGAGCGCAAACGCGTCGTCGATATCGGTGCCGATATCGGTATCGAGGATGATCTTCTGCCGCTCTGCTGAGTTGCCAATAGGCAGAGAGGCCTGAGCGTCGGACGGACTCAGAGCCGTTCGGGCGAGAGCAGGGTCGCCGCCAAGTGTAATCGAAGCGCCCAATGCAGAGACGCCTCCCGCCATCAGAAAATTTCGCCGTCCTAACTTGTGATCCGCCACGAACCGCTCCTTTCTGTTCCTCCGGCGCCACTCAAAGCGCAGCGGCACATTCTCAGCGACTCCACCGGCCGCCTCGACATGGCGGTATTATATTCGCTGTTTGCCACATTGTCCGTTATTATCTTGGCGGGCGTCAGCAGAGCGGCGGGCGCAAATGAAGCCTATTGCGTGGGTGCGATTCGGGCCATCAAGCGGTATAGCGGGGTGGCGGCATGGGATAGTCAGTTACGATACGGAGGTCGCGCGTAGGAAGCTGCGCGATGCGACAAACTGGAATCGCCGCATCAGAGTCAATCCATCTCCCTCTCAATTGTCGAGATCAATGCCCCACGCGAATCGTCGAAACCGTACCCAGCAGCCCGAAAACCTCGAGCAGCCACAAAATAACCACGATCACGACCACCACATTCAGGATGGTCTTAATCGATCCTGCCATTGGGATGAATCGATTGATGAGCCAAAGAAGAACACCGATTACAATCAGAACAATAATAATGTGTATCAGAGGCATGTGCTCTCCCTTTTCCTTTTGGATGGTCCAATTCGATCTGCCACGGCATCATAATCTGTGATTTACAGTTTTGAAAGCATAAAAATTATGGATTGGAAACGGTGAACCTTCCATCGATGAAACCCCGTAATCGCGCGCGGAAAAGAATGTAGCTGCCTGAGTCTTCATGCGTGACTTATGGCGCTCTGAATAGATTGCCGGGGATAGCACACGGTTCGAGTGCCGGGCTCAACCCACGTGACTATTCATGCTTCACCGCGCTTCAGCTTTCGGGCCAAACCTCAACTATGATCATGACAAGTGTTTTAGCATCTCTCCTGTTTTTACTTCCCGCTCTTCCTGGCCAAGCCGCCCAGGCGAGCGCGAGGAGCAGCCGCGACACGGCATGGTCCATCTTGCGCGCCGGGATGACGGACTCAAACTCGATCAAGCGGTCGGAGGCCATCGAAGCCATCGGCGCAATTGGCCCAACCTCGGCCGCCATTGGCGCAGTCGAGCAGGGACTCGATGATAAAGACCCTCTTGTGCGGCAGACCACGGCGACCGTGCTTGGCGGGATGAAATCGCGCCGCGCAATCCCTAGCCTTGAAACAGCTCTCCATGACCAATCCCCCCAAGTCCGGTTGGCCGCAGCGCGCGCGCTGTGGGAATTGGGAGACCACAGCGCCAGCCGTCAGATTCTCATCGAAGTTTTATCCCGGCGCGTGAAAACCTCGGATAACTTCGTAGCGCAGGAGATCGGGACCGCTAAGCGGGACATCCACAATCCGAGCGCGCTGGCTAAAATCGGGATCACGCAAGGGGCCGAAGCCCTGCTGGGACCGTTTGGAATGGGCGTTGGTTTTGCCGAGGATGTCTTCAAGGACCAAGGCGCCGTAGGGCAATCTCTTGCTGCGAGTTTGCTCGCCGCCGATTCTAGCCCCGCGTCGCTCACCGCGCTTGAGGAAGCCCTGCTCGATGAGAATGCAGGCGTCCGCGCGGCGGCGGCTGAGGCTCTGGGGCGGCGCGCCAGGCCAAGCGCAATCCCATATCTGGAACCCCTCCTCCATGACCGGAGCACGGGGCCTAGATTCATGGCGGCAGCAGCCATAATCCGGCTATCAGAACATTATCGAAAGTAAGCCCGCGCCGCGCGATTCATTCAACAGAGATCGTCATAAATCTGCGACGGTCATTTACTGTAGCGGCGGCCCGAGTAGGCTCTGCCAATTCCGCTTCTTCATTGACTTCCGGGCCGCCCTAATGTAGATTCTGTTCTTTCCCTCTTGCGTCATCATTTCAGATATTGGCATCAAACATTGCGTGGATGTATTCCGGGGGCCATGACGGCACAATCTGAAGTCATCGAAGTGACTCTCGCAAGCACTCTCGAAAGCGTCGAGAAGGCGGAGGAACTTGCCCTGGAAGTGTGTGCTAAGGCGGGGTTTGATGAGGAGGAGCAGCACCGGATCGGGATGGCGGTGCACGAATCCATCATCAATGCTGTCCGCCACGGCAATAAGATGGATTCGAAGAAGCGCGTGGATCTGCAATTTCACACGCTTCCGGACCGGATCGAAATTCGCATCCGTGACCAGGGCGCAGGCTTTGATCTGTC
Organism: Terriglobia bacterium; assembly: GCA_035945515.1. Classification (GTDB taxonomy): domain Bacteria; phylum Acidobacteriota; class Terriglobia; order UBA7540; family UBA7540; genus RH2-MAG17b. The sequence goes on along the minus strand of DASZAE010000317.1, from coordinate 18,132 downwards.
CGCTGTTCCTGACCCGCTTGAGACGGGCAATTTGTTGAAGGTCTCGGGCCGGGGCATTTTTCTGATCCGCGCTTTTGTGGACGAATTCCGCGTGCGCCCCCTGAAAGGCGCGGGCACCGAGGTTACGCTGGTGAAGTTCAGGCACATGAGCAACACAATCGATCAAGGAGGAAAGCATCGTGAGCATGAAGGCAAAAACGCGCCGCATTGATTCCGTAACAGTAGTTGATATTAGCGGCAGAATTACGCTGGGGGACGATTTGGCCGAATTGCGCCAACTAATCCGGGGCTTGCTCTCGCAGGGGCAAAAGAATATTCTGCTGAACCTTGCCGATGTCACGTACATTGATAGCTCGGGTATCGGTGAACTGGTGAGCGGCTTCACCGCCGCGTCTAATCAAGGCGGCCACCTCAAGCTCCTGAGCCTAACCAAGAAGGTTCAGGACTTGCTGCAGATCACCAAGCTCCTTACCGTTTTTGAGGTATACGACGACGAAGCCAAGGCCATCGCTAGCTTTTCCAAAGCCACCGGAGCCTAGGGCGGGTTGCATGGCCCCAGTAGCGCAAAGTTAGCTTTTTGGCGCAAGCCCTTGACCGGCGGAATGTCCGTGATACCTGCGGCGGTAGCAGCGTCTCGCCAAGCGTGTCCAAGTCATGCTTCGGATTCCGGGATGCGACCTGCGGCTTTGCCGCTTGCTATGCGAAGGGCTTTGCCCTTCGCATAGCAAGCGGCGGAGCCGCCTTTGTGGCTACGATTTTCGGTCAACTTGGACAGCTTTGGCGGCTTGGCTGGCCATTGAATATTCGTCCAGTGCCGAAAGTAATCTTACAGGCGTAAAGTGACAGCAAGCTGTCGCACGCAATATGTAAGGAAGCTTAGGCCGCACGACACTCACAGGATTCCCCGGATGATCTCGATCGCATTCCCGTAAACCCGTTGACAATTTCAGCGCAACTGAGTATAACGGTTAACCGTCTGCGTTTGCGCTAATCTCTCAAGCGATGATTTTTGTGGGCGCGGTGTTTAATCTGGATGATTTACGAAATTCGGAGTAGCGCCGGCATCCTGCCGGCAAAAGCCGCCGGGACGGCGGCGCTACACTAACCATGCAGGAAGCAGGTAACAATCATGGACTTCGTATCGAGACGAAAATTCCTCAATGGAACACTGATGGCGGGTGTCTCTCTGCCCGCAACTTCGTGGCTCGAGCGGGCCCAGATTGGGAAGCAAGGGCCTTCAGGGCAACCCAGCGTCACCGTCGATCCCGAACGCAGCCTGCCCGCCCTCGACCGCAACCTCTTTGGCTCATTTATCGAACATCTCGGCCGCGCTGTGTACGGCGGCATCTATGAGCCGGATTCCAAGTTTGCCGATGCAAATGGTTTCCGCAAGGATGTGCTCGAAGTCATTCGCAATGCTCAGGTGCCGATCGTCCGCTATCCGGGCGGTAATTTTGTCTCCGGCTATCACTGGCTTGACGGCGTGGGTCCGAAGAAGGACCGCCCGCGCGTCCTCGACAAGGCGTGGAATTCGATTGAGACCAATCAGGTTGGGACGAATGAATTCATTGTTTGGTGCCGCGCCGCCGGGGTGGAGCCGCTTTTTGGAACCAATCTGGGCACCGGAACGCCGGAGATGACTGCCGCGCTGGTGGAATACTGCAACGTCGAGAGCGGCACCAAATGGAGCGATTTGCGCCGCCAGCACGGTTACGAGAAGCCCCACAATGTGAAGTATTGGTGCCTCGGTAATGAGATGGACGGCCCGTGGCAAATCGGCCACATTCCCGCCACTGAATACGGCATCAAGGCGCGCGACACGGCCAACCAGATGCGCATGGTCGATCCCGCTTTGACGCTGTTCGCCTGCGGGTCGAGCACTCCTAGCCTGCCCACTTTCCTTGAATGGGACCGCCAGACGCTTGAGCAGTGCTACGACCTGGTGGACGGCCTCTCGCTGCACCGCTATTTCGGCAACGACGAAGAAACCGGCGGCGATTCGTCAAAATACCTCGCCATGAACCTTTCCATGGACCTCCAGATTGAGGAAATGATCGCCGTGTGCGATATGGTTCGGGGGCATAAGCGGTCGCGCAAAACGCTTTCGCTTTCATTCGATGAGTGGAACGTGTGGTATCGCGCTCGCGGACCCAAATATGACAATGGCCACCGCCAAGTCGCGCCGCACCTGCTCGAAGAAGTCTATAACCTGGAAGACGCGCTGCTGGTTGGCGGCTTCGTTAACACGCTCATCCGGCGCTCGGACCGCGTGCGCGTGGCGTGCCTGGCTCAGCTCGTCAACGTAATCGCGCCGATTATGACCAACGAAGACGGTTTATATCTCCAGACCATTTTTTACCCTTATTCCTGGGCGCTTCAGTATGCGCGCGGCAAGGCGCTGGATCTGCTACCCGAGTCGCCGACTTACCCGGTCACGGGCATGGGCGAAGTTCCGGTTCTCGACGTTTCTGGAACCATCGACGAGGAAAATAAAAAGGCCGCTCTTTTCATCCTGAACCGCGATTTGGAAAAATCGCGCGACTTGAGCGTCGCGTGGCGTCGCGTAGCCCCTAATCGCGTAATCTCGTGTCAAGTCCTGACTGGGCCGGACCTGAAGGCTACGAACGGCTTTGACGCTCCCAAGCGTGTCGTGCCGCAGCCGCTTGAGGCCCCCAGAGCCGGTTCCCAGATGACCCTGCGGCTTCCCGCGCGCTCTTATACTCTGCTGCACGTTAGTCTTGCCTGATTGGCCCGGCAGGCGCGCGAGCCATTGCGCGCCTGCCCACATTACTCCCTGAGAAAAACCGTCCCATTTATCCCATTCGTCTCAAAAGTCTCAAAGTGACGTGCTAGGCTTTTTGTAGCGCAGACCTCCGTATTTGAGGTCTGCGGGTTTTCTGTTCATTCAAAGACCGCAGACCGCAAAGGCGGCGGTCTGCGCTACGCGGCTGGCGTTGTAGCGGCGGCGCGTCCTCGCCGCCGGTTTTTATTATTAAAATCCGGCGGCCAGAGGCCGCCGCTACAGCCGAAATCGAGATCGCCGTTAGTGCACATGAATTTTTGCAGTAAGCCATTGAACCAAAGGCTGTTAAAGGAGAAAACAAAGCAAAAACACCAAAAAAGGATTGTTTTACTTTTTGCAAGTTATAGAAACTAAAGAAAGATTAGTAACACGAACCGGCGCGAACCGGACGGAAAAACGGGTAAAATCGATGCAACGGATTGAATACAAAGGAATTATAATGATTTTTAGGACGAACCGGAGCATTTACAACAAAACAAAGGAGATGCAAGAGCGGGTCCGGTTCGTCTCCGGTTCGTAACGACTTTTTGGAGTCAAAAACGGGGGGGTTCCGGTTCGTGCGGCGGTTGTAGCGGCGGCGTCCTCGCCGCCGGCTTTATTATTAAAATCCGGCGGCCAGAGGCCGCCGCTACAACGAAAAATCCGCAAACCTGCTCCAGCACGACTTGAAGTCGTGTCCTTTCGCAGTGGCAGCGCGGAGGCATTGCTAGGCCGGAGCAGGTTGAATCGCCTAATATGTTAAACTCGAACGTTTGCGACCCTTCCGATATTTTAGCTTTACGAGGTTGATGTGCTGAAAATGGGTATTGCAGGTCTTTCGCAGGCCGGAAAGACCACGTTTTTTCAAATCGTGACCAAGGCGCACGGCGCCGCGCTCACTGCGGGGCGGCCTGAAACGCATGTCGGCGTGGTTTCGGTCCCTGACGCGCGTCTCACTCGCCTGAGCGAGATGTTCCGGCCCAAGAAGACCGTCTACGCGAGCGTGGAATACGTGGATACGCCGGGCAGCATCATCGACCTGTTGCGCGCGGGCGCTCAGAGCCAATCGCTCCGCGAGATGCAGGCCTTGGCGCACGTCGTAAAGGCGTTTGGCGAGGATTTTTCTCCCGCTACGCTTCAGCGCGACATCGAAAACGTGGACCTCGAATTGATTCTCTCTGATCTCGCGGTGGCGGAAAAAAGGCTTGAGCGGCTGGAAAAAGACGTAAAAAAGCAGAAAAACCCGGCGTTGGAGCAGGAGCTGCGGGCGCTTGAAATTGTGAAGGCGGCGCTCGAAAAGCAGACACCCTTGCGCGAAGTCGCGCTCACGTCCGAGCAGGAGCGGGCCGTGCGCGGCTTCACCTTTCTCTCGCAAAAGCCGATGCTCTACATCCTGAATCTGGATGAAAAGGAGGCGTCGCGAGCGGGCGCGGCGGAAGAATACGCAACCGCGGCGGGATTGAAGCAGCGTCCGAAGACGCTGGTTTCAGCGGTGTGCGGCAAGGTGGAATCCGAACTTGCCGAGCTTGGCGACGCTGAAGCGGCCGAGTTCATGGCCAGCTTTGGCCTGCGGGAGTCGGCGCTTGCGCGCATCATCCGGTCGAGCTATCAGTTGCTCGGACTCATTTCCTTTTTCACCGTAGGCGAGGACGAATGCCGCGCCTGGACCACTCGCTCCGAAGCAACGGCCCTCGAGGCCGCGGGCGAAATTCACAGCGATATCCAGCGCGGATTCATCCGCGCCGAGGTGGTCAGCTATGACGACCTAATTGCCGACGGCAGCATGGCCGAGGCTCGCGCTCGCGCGCATTTACGATTGGAAGGGAAAGAATACCGGGTGCGGGACGGCGAGATTATGCACTTCCGGCACTCGGGATGAAGCGTCAGGTGTTAGGTTCAGGTATCAGGTGTTAGGTATTAGGTGTCAGGTTCCAGTGTTAGACATTTAACGATGGCTCATGCAGGCTGCATACGGATGCCCGAAGCCCGGCGCCCAGAACCTGAAACCTTATAATTGAAACCTGACACCCGGAACCTAACACCTGACACCTGTTTCTATGTCCCCCATCACACTCAGCCTGATTCTCGGCGTTATTGCGGGGCTGGCGAATATTGCCGGCGGAGTCATCGTCTGCGCTCGTCCGTGGAGCAGAACGTTTCTTACCTACTTCATCGCGCTCGGGGCGGGCTTCATGCTGGCCACGGCTCTGGTCGAGATGGTCCCCGAGAGCATTCATCTGGCCCCGTCAACAGCGCCGGCGCTGATCCTCGCTGGTTATTTAATCGTCCACTTTTTCGAGCACTCCTGGCCGGCCCATTTTCATTTTGGCGAAGAGACGCACGCGCAGGCGTTCGTCAACCCGCGCGTGGCCTACACGGCGCTTGGCGGCTTGCTGATTCACACTTTTTTTGACGGCGTGGCCATTGCCTCGGGCTTTCTGATTTCCGCCTGGCTGGGCACGGTGATTTTTGGCGCGGTCATTCTTCACAACGTTCCCGAAGGTTTCACCATGGCCTCGATTATGATGGCGGCGCGCAAGAGCCGCGTAGCGGGGCTAGGGGCGGTCACGGCGCTTGGCGTGTCGAGGATTATCGGCATTCTGGCGATGGCCGCATTCGCAAGCCGCGTGAAATACGGCCTCGCGCTCTCCGGCGGCGTGACGATTTACGTGGCTGCTTCAGATTTAATTCCCGAAGTAAACCACAAGCCGGGACTAAGAATCGCGCTGACCGTCGCGGCGGGGATTGGATTGGTGATCCTGCTGCGCTTCGTATTTTTCGCCCACGCCGGGCTGTAACGGCAACGTCTGATTCTGTAGCGGTGCTCTCTGAGCGCCGCCGTTTAAGTACCGGCCGGCGGCCAGAGTCCGCCGCTACAATATTTGTTGTCGCTATAATTTGTAATCCTCAATAAATAGGTCATCCCGCGCATGAGCTATTCCGCCCAGGTTCTCGATCATTTCCACCACCCGCGCAATGCGGGCGAGATCGAAAGGCCAACAGCCGTGGTGGAGGCGGTAAACCCCGTCTGCGGCGATGTGCTCAAGCTCTGGGCGGTGGTGCGGGAAGGCAAAATCATCGAGGTCAAATTCAAGGCCGCGGGCTGCGTGCCCGCTGTGGCCTGCGGCTCGTGGCTGGCGGAGTGGCTGAACGGCAAAGAGGTGAACGGCCTCACAAAGCTATCGGCGGAGCAGGTTGAAATTTCGCTCGGCGGTTTGCCCCCTGCTTCAAAACACGCCTCGGCGCTTGCCCTCGACACGCTCCATCGGCTGCTTGACTCGGTTGAGCCGCGAGAATAGCATTTCCCCATGCAGCCCACGCAGGTTCGATTGCCCGCCGTGGCAGGGCGCTTTTATCCTTCAACTCCCGCCGAGCTCATGCGCGACGTTGACGGCTATATGGAACCCTCGGTAGTTGTTGAAGGCGCGTTAGGTTGCATCGCGCCCCACGCGGGCTATATGTATTCCGGGCGCGTGGCGGGCGCAGTCTACAGCAGGCTTCCGGCGCGTTCTTGTTTTCTGATTCTTGGCCCCAACCATTTTGGCCGGGGCAGCGAGCCTCTGGCTCTTACGCCGGATGCGCATTGGAGATCGCCGCTTGGGGATGTTCCCATAAATTCCGGCTTGGCCGCGATGATCCGAAGCCATTGCCCCGCGCTGGCGGAGGATGCCGCGGCGCACGAGCGCGAGCACTCCATCGAAGTACAGCTTCCGTTCTTGCAGCGGCGAGCTGCGGGCTTCAGCTTCGCGCCCATCTCAGTGGGGGCGGTTGGTTATGAAACATTGGTTGAGCTTGGCCAAGGCATTGCGCGGGCGCTCCGGGAATTTCCCGATCCGGTCATGATCGTTGCTTCGAGCGACATGAACCACTATGAGCCGGACGCTTTGACTCGCATCAAAGATGGCGAGGCAATAGAGCGGATTCTGGCGCTCGACACGAAGGGTTTGTACGAAGTTGTGCGCCGCAGGGACATCAGCATGTGTGGCATCGGACCCGCCATTGCCATGCTGACCGCGGTCAAAGAAATGGGAGCAAGCTCGGCAATCCTTGCAAAATATGCGACATCCGCCGATGCGGGTGGCGACGCAAGCGCGGTGGTGGGCTATGCGGGAATCGTTATTCAATAGACAGAGGGCAGTGGGCTGCATAAGCAATCAAGAATGCCTACGAACCCACGTAACGCGCGTAAAGCGAGCGAGCTAAGGCGGGGTCCTGAGTGCCTTTGACGATGGTCCGCCCGTTTCCAAAGACGGTGATCTCATAGGGTTCGAGCATGCACTGCACGAGAAAACTGTTGCCCCGCACGGGGCCAAATTGGGCCAAGCGTTGCTTCAGCGCGTCGAGATCAACCTGGCTTAACTCCCGCTGGCGAATTTGCACGGCGTCGCGGCCGCAGAGAGAGAGCTGCGCGGGCGATTTGCCTTCGAGATAAGTGAACTCGCGTCGCGCGCAGGCGCGGCATTCTGGGTCGCGCGGTGTTGCAATCTGTTGCAGCCGGTTCGCCCACACGTCGTAAGAGATGAGTTGTTGGCGAAGATCATTCGCTCGGCCCGAGAGAATCTTGAATGCCTCCGCCATTTGCACTGCGATGACCCAGTTTACGGCGGGCCCAATCACCCCGGCCGTGTCGCACGTTTCATGAATGCCTTCGGGCGCGCGCGGCATCACGCAGGAAAGACACGCCGCGCGGCCGGGCAGCACCGTCATGGTCACGCCATAGGCGGCCACGACAGCGCCGTAAATCCAGGGAATGCCGAGCTTCACCGCAACGTCGTTGAGCAGGAAGCGGGTCTCGAAGTTGTCCGTCCCGTCGAGGATCAAGTCGAAGCCCGCAACCATCTCCTCAATATTATGAGGCTGCGCATCCTCAACCAAACCCTCGACAGAAACGTCGGAGTTGATTTGCCTCAGCTTCCGCTCCGCTGCCGCCGCTTTGGGGAACCGCTGGGCCGCGTCGGATTCATCGAAGAGAATCTGGCGCTGCAGGTTGCTCTCTTCCACATAGTCGCGGTCGATGACGCGCAGGCTACCGATTCCCGCGCGCGCGAGCAGGTTCGCTTGCGCGGTTCCGAGCGCGCCACAGCCGAGAATCACAACCTTTGCCGCGCGAAGCTTTTCCTGCCCTTCGCGGCCAATAGGCGCAAAAAGAATCTGACGGAAATACTTGCCCGATTCCACATATCCTCCTACACCCGGACTGTGGTTGTAGCGGCGGCCTCTGGCCGCCGGCTTTTAGATAGTAAGGACCGGCGGCCAGAGGCCGCCGCTACAGCGCCTTTTCCGGTGTTTTCACACAGACTCCCAAACCCTGTTTCTACCTTACCGCTTCTCGCCACCCAGCGTAAAACGCACGCCTGCCCGGAACGTGAAAGGCAGCGCGGGGTAACCAAACGCTGCCTGGTAGTGTTCAGAGAGAATGTTTCCCATGCTGGTGAACAGCGTGACGCCTCGACGCACGTCATACCAGCCGCTGAAATCCAGCAGTTGGTAGCCAGCAAGCAGATTGCGATTGGGCAAGATCAGAGTATTGCCAAAGTTCAAATCGGTGAGCGCGGTGCTATCGTCCGAGCGGCTTACGAAATACCCATTCAGATTCAATCCAAACCGCTGGCGCGCATACGTAAGCACAAGACTTGCGGAATGCGGCGGCCGGCGGAACGGACGGGCGCCCACCAGGGGCGCGAATACTCCAATTGGAATCCCTGGATATGCCGGGTTGAACGACGGGCTGAGGGCGTCGCTCGAAAACGACTGCGTTACCACGTCGTCGAGGTATGTGTAACCCGCCTTCAGGCTGAGGTTGCGAAAAAGGCTCATCTGGAAATCGGTTTCGGCGCCCTGGCTGCGATATGAGTCCGAATTGATCTCCGCGCCGAAGGGAATGGCCGCGACCACTGCGCCGGGCACGCCAAGCTGAGGAAGGGCGTTATCCGGCACGAAGTCAATGAGATTGTAGAACCGCTCATGGAAGAGGGTCACGCTCAAAAGAGCGCGCTCGTTCCACAAGCCTTGTTCTAAGCCCAAATCAAAATCGCGGCTGCGCTCGGCGCCAATGGGCGAGACACGGTATTGCTGAATCAGGGACGGCCCAGCCGCAAGCCCCGACAATATCGTGTAAAGGGAAGATCCTTGGTCGAAAATGCTGGGTTCTTGAATGCCTTCGCCAAAATTGAAGCGCGCTTTTGTCCGGCCCCAGAAAGAGGCGGAAGCCGGACGGCGGAGGTAATAGGCGAGCGAAACGCGCGGCGTTGCGGCAAAGCCAAAGACCGCATTTTGCTCGAACCCGACGCCTGCGTTGGCGAAGGCGCGCTGCCCCAGGTTTCCACGGGCTTCGACGAAAGAGTCGTAATTGTCGCGGGTGTCATTAGTTCGGGCGGAGCCGGAAGACTGCGTGAAGCCGCTCTCGTGCGTGTATTGAAATCCGCCGGTCAAGCTCAACTGCGGCGTGAAATCGTAATCCGTTTGCGCGCGGAAGGATCGAACCACGGTAGGCGACTCATAGAGGCTGGGATATGCGCCGCCGTAGCTGAGGATGGCCTGCCCGCTCGCGCAATATCCGTTTGCTCCACAAAAGCTCACCGGAAGGCCAAGATAGTTGCCTTCAAACGGGATTCCCGCCGGCGAGGGCGTATCGAAAGAATAATGAATGGCACTGGATGTGAGGCGCACCTCGTTATGCCAGCGATTGGTAGTTTGATTCTGCGCGGTAAGGCCCAGATAAGTGTCTTGTTGGCGTTGGAAGGAATCGTCCGGGATGCCGTAAACCGCAAGCGCATTGGCGCTGCCGACTCCCGTGGCGTCGTGATGGATGGTGAAGCGCAGGCTGGTCCGAACCGTGGGTTGCCAGCCGAAGTTGCCGGCGTAAGTTGCGTTGTGAAACGAGCTGTTGGGCAAGCTGTTTCGCGTGTCGAAGCGCATGAAGTCGGAGAAATAATCGAAGCGCCCGATGACGCCGCCAATCGACGCTTCCTGGCGGAGCGCGCCGAAGTTGCCGCCGTCCACAGAATAGGTGAATTCCGGCACGGGCGTTGTGCCGTGGCGCGTGGTGATCTGGATGACGCTTGCCAGGGCGTCGCTGCCGTAAAGGATGCTGTTCGGCCCTTGAAACACCTCAATCTCATCCACGCCGCTGGTGGCGAGGTTCGAAAAGTCGTAGACACCGCCGATTTCATTCGCCGGGACGCCGTCGATCAGAATCTTGTTGAAATCGGAGTTCCCTCCACGCACATAGACCGAGGCCACGCCGCCGCGCTCGCCTTCTTGCACCACGTTGACGCCTGGGACAAGGCGAAGCGCATCAAGCACGTCGAGTTTATTGAGCGCGGTGAGATCACTGTGATTGATGACACTGACTGGCGCGCCCACCTGTGATGCAGGCACAGACCACCCGGTAGCCGAAACCACCGCTTGCTCGCGCAAAGGGCCAACGCTTAGCTCGACCGGAAGCTTGCTGGCGGCGCCGGGCCGCGCTTCGGTCCATGCGCTCTCAAATGGCGCGAAGCCAGCGGCCTCCACGCGAATGCGATAACGGCCTGGGGCAAGCCGGTCGAACTGGTACTCGCCTGTTGGCCCGGTTTTCGTCTGAACAGCGGCTTTGTCCTTGCTCAAGAGCGTGACTTCAGCGCGAGCGACAGGCGCGCCGAGCGGATCGGTGACGACACCGCGCAGGGCTGCGTCATCATGGGATTTGCCGGAAGCCATCGCGGCGGCGGAAAAAACAAGAAGGAGGAGCGCAAAAACAAACGCCTTGAATGAGACTGCGGTAATGCGGGAGATGGATCGGTGCATGGTGTCCTCTTTCGCCCTCGGAAGAGCGGACTTTGTGGATTTCCAGCAGGACCGGTCTCCTGACTTGCGACGTCTTGCTCATTGCCTGCGCCTTCCCACCCGCGAGGGCAGTGGCTTGTTGCAGGTTTTACGTCGCTTACAGTTGCGGGGCAGTGGCGGATTTTCACCGCGCTTCCCGTTCATCCAGCCGGATTGTGGCTATTCTTTTAGATGATAGACCTCGTACAAAAAATGATTAGTGAAACTCACGCTACGCGGATGGCTCATCCGCAGACGGGCCGTAAATCGATGGCACTTTTCCGCCCATCGGCCTCAGATAGGCCGCAAGCTGTCCCCGGTGATGAATCGCATCGAAGAGGACATTCCAGAGGAACACGCCCACTGGCTGCTCGGACACAACCTTTCCTTCGTAGTAAAACTGCACCGGATGGTTCCAGGCGGCTTCATCCATCTTTGATATCTGGCTGGCGAGATCGTTCGAGCATCGCTCAAATATCTGAAGCATTTCGTCCGGCGGCGGTGGAGGAATCTCTTTCCACTCGGCTTTGTGCTCCCTGATCGCGTCAAGGCACACCTTCATCTCGGCCGCCAGCGTCCAAACAAGCTGCTCCGCGGAAGGCGACCGCTCATGAGGCTTATAACTCAACTTGTCTTTGGGAAGCGCCTTGAGCACGCGCGTAAAGGCGGGAAGCTCGGCTTTCTGCCGCTCTAAATAAAACTCACGGAGCATTTGGATAAACCTCGGAGAATTGAATCAGGCTGTCTTTTCCACGATTGCGGTTCCCAAGATGGATCGTACTGTGATTCCAAAAATGGCGCAAGAGCAATCTGCTGCTCCAGGCCACGGAGAAACCGCTTCGGTTGCGAATACCACCCGGGAACGATCGCGCCTTGACTTTCGTGTTTCATTCGCCAATAATGGAGGGCACCGGGACGCGGATCATCCCGTGTCTTTATGAGGAGCGGATTATGGCGCTGACGCGGCGGCAAAAGCAGGTTTTGGACTTCCTGGCGGACTTCATTACTCAGCGCGGCTATTCGCCGAGCTTTGCGGAGATCGGCGAGTCGATGGGCCTTTCGTCGGTGGCGACGGTTCACAAGCACATTGGAAATCTGGAGAAAAAAGGCTTCATCAAGCGCGGCTACAACCAGAGCCGGTCGATCGACGTGGTGGCGATGCCGGGGCCGGCGCCTTTTGCCAAGTCCCCGGCCCGCGCTGCGTCCCGCAAGCTGGCAGTGCTGCGCGCGGCGAATCGGGCGCCAAATGGAGAGGCGCTGAAATTTGAATTCCCCCTCCTCGGCCTGATTGCGGCGGGCTATCCGGTGGAGGCCTTGCCTGCGGCCGAAACCTTTTCGCTGGGTGATTTTGCCCGGGGCAACGGCGACATCTTTGTGCTCAAGGTCAAGGGCGACTCGATGATCGACGACCACATCTGCGATAGCGACTATATTCTCGTCGAGCGAGCGAGCCAGGCGGCGAACGGCGAAATTGTGGTGGCGCTGATTGACGGCTCCGACGCTACGCTGAAGCGGTTCTTCCACGAACCAAATGGAAAAGTGAGGCTGCAACCGGCAAACTCTCAAATGGACGCTATCGTTCTTCCTGCCCGCAGCGTGCGTATTCAGGGGCGCGTGATTGGAGTGCTGAGGAAGTACTAGCGCCAAAAGGGAAGGCGGCTTAATAGTTCTTTGCCATACGAGCGGTGTTCGCATGAATCTGAACCGTATCCTCCACATGCCGCGCGTAGCCGCCGGCCAGCGTGACCGTCACCGGAATGTTTTTCCGCCGCGCCTTTTCAAAGACCAAACGGTCCCGCGACATCAGGCCGTCAAAGCTCAACTTCAGCCCGCCTAATTGATCCTCATAGTACGGATCGGCGCCGGCGATATAGAAGATGATATCGGGCGCAAACCGGCCCAAGGAAGCATCCAGCCCTTTGTCCAATGCAGTTAGATACTCCTCATCTCCCACGCCATCTGCCAAATTCACATCTAAATCGCCCGGCGGCTTGAACGCGGGATAGTTTCTTTCCTGATGGATCGAGAAGGTAAACACCGTAGGGTCGTCCCGGAAAATGAAGGCGGTTCCGTTTCCCTGGTGAACGTCGCAATCCACCGTCATCGCCGTCTGGACCACCCCGTCAGCTTGCAGGCGGCGGATGGCCACCGCAACATCATGAATCACGCAGAAACCTTCTCCATGGTTAGGAAACGCATGGTGAAATCCGCCGCCCACATTCATCGCCACGCCGTCTTCGACCGCCCGCCGCGCTGCGAGCGTCGTGCCGCCGGCGGCAAACCAATTGGCATTGACCAATTGAGGCGAGTAGGGCACTTCCAGGGTCATGATTTCCTGGTAAGAAAGCGCGCCCTCCTTCAGCTTGCGGATGTACTCGTGAGTGTGGACGCGCGCAATATCATCATCTGAAGCCGGATCAGGCGCCAGGACGTCGCCCGCGCTCACGACTCCATCGCTCACCAGTTTTTCTTTCGTCAACTTGTATTTTATCGACTGAAAAACGTGCTCGCCCAGGTTTAAGTCGTATTGATCGGAATAGACGAGTTTCATGGTGTAATAAGCGCGAAAAGCCTCTCAATGCCGGAAATGTCTCATCCCTGTGAAGAGCATCGCCAAGCCCAAGCGATTGGCTGTGGCAACCACCTCGCCATCGCGCACAGATCCGCCAGGCTCGGCAATGGCGGTCGCGCCGGCCTGCGCCGCCTCTTCGACGCCGTCTGGGAAGGGGAAATAGGCGTCGGAGGCTACGACCGTACCTTTAAGATCGTGCTTCAACTCGCGGGCCTTAGTCGCGCCGAGACGCACGGCATCCACACGGCTCATCTGGCCCGCGCCCACGCCCACCAGCGCGCCGTCTGCCGCGTACACGATGGCGTTTGATTTTACATGCTTCACCACGCGCCAAGCGAAAAGCAGGGCGCGCCGCTCATCGGGCGTTGGCTCCCGCTCGGTGACGCATTTCCAAGCCGCATCGTTCACTCCAGCCAAATCTACCGTCTGCGCCAGCAAGCCGCCGGTGACACTCCTAAGCTGCAAGGCGGAAACAACCTCGGACGGCGCGCCTGGCATTTCCATCAGTCGAAGATTCTTCTTCCGCCCGAGGATTTCAGCCGCGCGGGGATCATAGCCCGGCGCGGCGACGGCTTCGACAAAAAGTTTGGCCAGCTCTTCCGCCGTTTCAGCGTCCACTTTACGGTTAAAAGCAATAACCGAGCCGAAGGCGGAGACAGGATCAACGGCCAGCGCCCGCAGGTAGCTTTCATGGAGCGTCTTCCCAATTGCCGCGCCGCAAGGGTTCGTGTGCTTGATGATCGCCGTCGCGGGTTCGGGGAACTCGCCGACCAGTTGCCAGGAAGCGTCGAGATCAATCAGGTTGTTGAAGGAAAGCTCTTTGCCTTGCAATTGCCGCGCCGCAGCAAGACCGCGGCCCGCCGCGGCCGGGTTGCGGTAAAACGCCGCTTTTTGATGTGGATTTTCACCGTAGCGCAGGTCCATGATCTTAGGGAAATTCAGCCGCAGCGTGGCGGGCAATTCGTCTTCGCCTGCCCGCTTTTCAAGCTCGCTCGCAATGGCGGCATCATAGGCCGCCGTGCGGGCGAAGGCTTTACGCGCCAGGCGGGCGCGCGTTTCCCTGGAAAGCGATCCCGCGTTCCTGCTCGCCTCTTCGAGGACAGGGGCGTAGTCAGCAGGGTCCGTGACCACCGCCACATCTTCGAAATTTTTGGCGGCGGAGCGGATCATCGAAGGGCCGCCGATATCAATGTTCTCAATCATCTCATCCATCTCAACCCCGGGACGGGCAGCGGTCTTTTCAAAGGGATAAAGGTTGACGGCCACAAGGTCAATCGGACTGATGCCGTGCTCCTGCATCTGCTTTTGATGATCCGCTTTCGAGCGGACCACTAGGATTCCGCCGTGGACTTTCGGATGGAGCGTTTTTACCCGTCCATCGAGCATTTCAGGAAACCCGGTCAGATCGGCCACGTCGCGCACTTTAAGACCGGCTTCACGCAGCAGCTTGGCCGTCCCTCCGGTAGAAACGATTTCAACGCCCAGGGCGGCGAGTCCTTTGGCGAACTCAGCCACGCCTTCCTTATCGCTCACGCTCATCAGCGCGCGCTTGATTGTTTTCATGAAGACTCCGATTTTGTAGCGGCGGCCTCTGGCCGCCGGATTTTAATAGTAAATACCGGCGGCCAGAGGCCGCCGCTACAGCCAATAATCGTCGTTGACTTATGGCCCTGCCGCTTGCCGCTCGTCACCCCTTCACGGCGCGAAGCTTGACCTTGCCCGCTTCAACGCTCACCGTAAATTGCACGGCATCGCATTCGAGGGAACGCTTGATCTGGCGGGTCTTCTCGCGGATAAACGCCGCAAAGTTCTCAGGCTCCATGCCTGTCGCAGGCTCGCCGGCCTGGGCCCGCGCGCGGACAATCGCTTCGCGGAGCAAGTTAGCCTTGAGCGATTCGGCGTCAGGATCAGAAAACGAAATAGTGAAGGGTTCCGCCGCGCTTGCGGGAACGGCGCGTTCGATGCGGGCGGAATCGCCTTCGTCCTTCGCCT
This sequence comes from Terriglobia bacterium, assembly GCA_035945515.1. Classification (GTDB taxonomy): domain Bacteria; phylum Acidobacteriota; class Terriglobia; order UBA7540; family UBA7540; genus RH2-MAG17b. Next base: position 2,980 of record DASZAE010000317.1, on the reverse strand, counting down.
TTTGCTTCCGGCGCCAAAGGTTTTTGTGGGCGAAATAGCTCTGCGCCAACTGGCTGAAGCGATACCGCTGGCGGAACGTCATTTCGCTAATCCCGCCGCTGTACTTATTGATTGTTTTCTCCACGCGGAAAATGAGGACGCTGGGAGGCCGGGGCATTCCTCCGGCGAAGTAGGTTTCGTACTCAATTTTCAGACGGCGCAAACTATCTGCAAGCCGTTCAAGCTCTTCATCGACGGTCACGAAAGAACCTCACGGAGACGCTTATTGAGGATTACAAATTATATCGACAATTTTTTCTGTAGCGGCGCTCTCTGAGCGCCGCCGTTAAGTACCGGCCGGCGGCCAGAGGCCGCCGCTACAACAACTACAGCGGTGGTAGCCACGGCCAGTGCTTTCCTGGCCGTGGGTTTTTCCTCTGGGGAAAAGGCCCACGGTCATTCACAAAGCGATAGGCCGTGGCTGCATCTTTTCAAAAACCGGCGGCCAGAGGCCGCCGCTACAGGAGCAGATGGCGCTCCGTCTAATTGCCACGCCAGGCGGATGTATTCGCGCCTTGGGGAAGTCCGGCGGCGCTTGCAGCGCCTGCGGCGGCTTCGCCGCACGCAGCCTGGTCCGCCATCCATCGAATCATGGTTTCCTGATTTGCCGGCTCCCAGCCATGCCCCATTTCAGGCCGGCCAAACGCGAACGTTCCCGCGTCATGCGGGCTGGTGGTGCGTTCGAGGAAATCCTGAAGGTCGTAGACGGCCAGGTTCAAGTAATAGCTATCCATATCGCCCACGTAGATGTGCAGCTTTCCCTTCAGCAAGGGTCCGATAGTAGCCCAGTTTTGTTGCAGATACGCGGTCAAATCGTATCCGTGGTCGCGCATGTATGTGGCCACATCGGGGTCAATTTCTCCCGTTAACTTGTCCCATAACGGCACGGGGTAACCGTCCGCTCCCGCCGGGCCGTAAACAGCTTCCCATGCCTCAAATTGCTGGCCCGAGCGCCCGTGGCTCCCAAGGACGGCTTCGAGCCGGCTCATCTGCTGCATCGTCATAACAGGTTGCCCTTCGGTTGTGCGCTCCATCGGACGCGGCGCTTGCACCCACTCGCGGCCCGGCATGAAGAATGCGTTTGAATCGCTGTAAATATTCACAAGCTGGTCGTGATGGAAATCAACCGGATCAGGGTACAGCGTCCAGGTGCCGCCGAAGAAACTAGGATGTTTCACTTGCAGCGCCAGCGATTCCCATCCGCCCGTCGAGCCGCCGGTCAGCAGGCGCGCCCACGGTTGCCGGATCATGCGGAAGTGGGCTTCGAGATAGGGAATCAGCTCCGTCATAATCGCGTCGCCATAGGGACCGTTGTTGGCGGAATTGACGGCGTAGGAGTCGTCGAAGTAGGGCGTGGGATGCTGGAACGTCACCGCGATCATGCGCGGGAAATGAGGCGACGCCCACGCCTTATAGAAGTCGTAGCCGCTCTCAATGTTGTACCGTTGGTATCGCGGGGGCACAGGATGCTGATCGAGGGAAAATCCAAAAGGCGGTTTCAGGCTGAAGTGGCCTTGCTCGTAGATGACGGGGTAATACAAGTTTGGCTGCGTGTCGTAGCCCTTAGGTAGCAACACCACCGCGCCCAGGTAAATAGGATGGCCCCAGAACTTTGTCAGAAGCGCGCTCTGGATTTTTACGCGCTTCACCCAGGCGGAATCCGGTGGAATCTTGACCGGAGGAATCACGCGCGTGAGGCTGAGTTTCACGTCGTAACCCGCTTTGGGATCGAGATGAACTTTTTCAACATCGCTGTAAAGATTGCCGGGAGAAATGTTGAATTGCTGGCCCGCCCATTGATCCATGTGGACCCAAATCGTGTGCCCGTCGGAGCGATGGCACTCGGTGTAAACGTTGATCAATGCCTGAACGTAATAGTCGCCGGGCGGAACGCCGGTAAGACTGCGCGTTGGAAAACCGGCGCTGCCCGCATCCATCACCGCCGCCTCGCCGGGCCGCAACTGGCTCACGTCTGCCCCGAAAAGAGGCGGCGCGTCACCCCAGGACCCCACTTGCAGCCTGGGCTCGGGATTCTCATCCCGCGAGATCATGACGAAGACGCGGCCCGTGATAGGCCCAGCGTGCGCTGAAACCGAAAACGAAATCTCAAACCGCGGTGATGTGGACGGCTGAGCCTGTCCGTCCGGCTGGGCCAATCGAGTGCCTTCAGCGCGCAAGGCCGCCGCGCAGATCAGGACGATCAGCCACGCGCTCCAAGCATACAGAGAGCGGTGTTCACGGCTTTGCCAAGATGTGCGTCTCATGTCTTCTCGGACCTCTTAGCGGTTCGTTCCGCGAATTTTGTCTGTTTTGCTCATCCGGCTATTTCTAATCCTATGTTTTGTAACGGCAGCCTCTCGCCACGGGTTTAATAGTAAAGACCGGCGGCCCCTTATAGGCTTTGCCCGCCGCTACAACCGCCGCATCGACCCGGAAAAATACCGTTTTTTGACCCCAAAATGCTGTTACGAACCGGAAACGAACCGGGCCGGCTCTTGCATCTCCTGTGTTTTGTTGCAAATGCTCCGGTTCGTCCTAAAAATCATTGTAATTCCTTTGCATTCAATCCATTGCATCGATTTTGCCCGTTTTCCCGTCCGGTTCGCGCCGGTTCGTGTTACTAATCTTTCTTTAGTTTCTATAACTTGCAAAAAGTAAAACAATCCTTTTTTGGTGTTTTTGCTTTCTTTTCGCCTTTAACCGCCTTTGGTTCAATGGCTTACAGCAAAAATTCATGTACACTAACGGCGATCTCGATTTTGGCTGTAGCGGCGGCCTCTGGCCGCCGGTCTTTAATTAGTAAGGCTCTAGACCATCATCTTGATAAGTTTGGCGATCAAGGTATCTGTCGATTTGTTCCATCGCCATTCGGATTCCTTCAGGTGGAGATGGAAGTTCGTTTTGAAGCCATTGAACTTGGCGAGCCGACGCTTGGTGAAGC
>DASZAE010000316.1:0-6772 GCA_035945515.1 Terriglobia bacterium | reverse complement strand
AAAGAAAAAGGCTCTTCGCGGAGGGGCGACGGAAGAGGACCGCCTGCGATTCGGCAAGTGGCAGTCTTACATGGTCCGGCGCGATGATATGGTGCAATGCAAGAATCCGCGCTGCCGGAAGCGGTTTGAGATATCGGGTCTCCAGTCGGTGGTTTATCTTTGAAGCCGGGTCGGATACCGGTTCGGGCGGCGGAACGTGCGAGTCGAAGGCAACCAAGTCATCTCCTCTTGAAATCAAAAGGAAAAAAGCTTCGGGATAACCCAAAAGCGGCAATCATGGAAAAATGCGTCTGTCACGGGATCGGAAAGCAAACCTTGCAGCAATCTCCCAAACAATCTTTTAGCTGGGCCTTCAAAAGGGCGCAATGGCGTTGCCTGTTGGGTATCGCATTGACCGCATTGGCTTTGGCGGCAGTCAATGTGGCGTCCGCGACGGCTGCGCCCGTCCCTGCTTTGCCAGCATCAAAAACGGCCGCAGCAAAGGCTGAGTCCACCCAATTGCGAACGCAATATGACAAGGTCCCGCTGAGCTTTGAGCCGAACCGCGGCCAGGCCGATCGTACAGTGAAGTTTCTTGCGCACGGTCCGCGCTACACCCTGTTCCTAACGGGCGGCACGGCGGTGCTTGCTCCTGCGTCCTGCGCCTCACAGGAGGAAACTGGCCGCTGCTGGGTGAAGATGCAACTGCTGGGAGCGAATCCCTCGCCTGCAGCGCGCGCGCTTCAGCCGCTCCCCGGCGTCAGCAACTACTTTGTCGGGAGCGATCCGCACAAGTGGCGCACGGAAATACCTCACTTTGGCCGCGTGTCCTTCCAGGATGTCTATCGGGGAATCAGTCTTGCCTATTACGGAAATCCTCAGCACCTGGAGTATGACTTTGAAATCGCGCCCCATGCCGCCGCCAGCCTAATCCGGCTCAAATTTAATGGGGCCGCCGGGCCGCTGCCGTTGCGAGCCAGCCCGAACGGCGATTTGCAGGTTGGCCTGCCCGGAGGATCGTTGGTTCTCCTCAAGCCGGTAGCCTACCAGCTTATCGATGGAGAAAGGCGCCTAGTCGCCAGCCAGTACGCGATAGACGGCGAAGGCAAGGTTAGCGTGAAGCTGGGCCGGTACGATCATTCGAAAGAACTAATTATCGATCCCGCGCTGGTCTACTCTACGTACCTGGGTGGCAGCGGCGCTGATGCTATCAGCGCCATCGCGGTAGACGGATCCGGCAACGCTTACGTGACAGGCGGCACGGGTTCCACCAATTTCCCCACGTCGACCCCAGAGCAGAAGTCGCTTACCGGGGCCTCGAATGCCTTTATCACTGAGCTCAAGCCGGACGGCACGGGTCTTGTTTTCTCGACCTATGTGGGCGGCACAGGCTACGACAAAGGAACGGGCATTGCGCTTGACCCGTCCGGGAATATTTACGTGGCGGGTTATACTTCCTCGGCAAATTTTCCCACGACGTCCGGGGTGTTTCAAAAGAGTTATCAGGGGGGAGGAAACTCTGAAGCGTTTGTTCTGGAGCTGAAGGCTGGCGGAGCGACACTTGGCTACGCTACGTACCTTGGCGGCAGCAATGGGGACTTCGCCTACGGCATTGCAGTGGATTCAGGCGGAAACGCCTACCTCACCGGCTCAACTCAATCCTCCAATTTTCCGGTTGCGAATCCGCTGCAAAAGAGTCTGGCCGGCGGCTCGGACGCCTTTGTTACCAAACTTGATCCGCAAGGCGCTAAACTAATTTACTCCACATTTCTGGGAGGCTCGAATGCGGATGCCGGGCAAGCCATCGCGATAGACAGCGCAGGAGAGGCCTTTGTAACCGGCTTCACGCTCTCCGCAGATTTCCCAACTCAAAGTCCCTTGCAAGGCGCCGGTGGTGGGGGCGACGCCTTTGTGACCAAGCTGAATGCAGCCGGTTCGGCGCTGCTTTACTCCACCTATCTTGGCGGAAGCGGCGAGGATCGCGGACTAGCCATTGCGGTGGATGGAGCGGGGGACGCCTTTGTGGCCGGTTCTACGCAATCGCCCGTCTTTCCTACCACGCAAGGCGCTTTCCAAACCCAGCCTGGCGGCGGCACCGACGCCTTTGTTGCAGAGGTCAATCCTGCTGGCTCGCAGCTTATCTATTCCACCTTGCTGGGTGGAAGCGGCAATGACCAGGCTAATGGGATTGCGCTCGATCCCGCAGGAAATGCCTACGTAGCGGGTTCCACTTCTTCTCCAAATTTTCCTACGGTCAGCCCTTCGCAAGCGTCGCTGGGCGAGGGCGCGTGCGCCTCGACTTGTTCCAATGCTTTCGTTGCAGTTGTCAAGCCGGGTGGGACCGGCCTGATTTATTCTACTTATCTCGGTGGAAACGGCCCTGACTACGGACAGGCAATCACTGCGGATTCCTCCAGCAACGCCTACGTGGCCGGCACCACGGCCTCTTCCACGTTTCCCGCGACGGGAGGTGTTTTCCAGGGAACCTATGCCGGCTCGGGAACGTCCGGCAATGGCTTCATCACCAAAATATCCCCCGCGAATGTAGCCGCGCTGGCTTTGAATCCGCAAACTCTTAAATTTGGCAACCAGGCTCTTGGAATAGCCAGCTCGCCGCTCACCGTGACCCTGACCAATGCGGGGAGCACGCCCATGAGCATTACCGGCTTCGCAGCGTCTGATCCAGAGTTTGCGGCGACCGCGAACACGTGCAATGGCTCCCTTGCCGCAGGCGGCGCTCAGTGCACTGTAAGCGTTACGTTTACACCGAGCAGCACCGCATCGACCACGACCGCCATTACCGCCAATCTTGCGATCACCGATAGCGCCGCTGGGAGTCCGCAGCAGGTGGCTCTCACGGGCACCGGCGCTACACCGGGACCCGGAATCACGTTCTCGCCCTCCCCGCTCAGCTTTCCGGGCACGCCGCTGGTGGGCGCAAGCGTTGGCCCGCTGCCGGTTACTTTAACCAATAGCGGCACCGCGCCGCTGACGATCACCGCGGTTGCCATCAGCGGTTCTTTTACCGAGACGAATAATTGCGTAACCACGCTTCAGCCGGGATCGAGTTGTGCGTTTCAGGTGACATTCAGTCCGACCATCACAACCGGCGCGCCGTCCTCCTCATCGTCCTCGACGTCCACATCTTCTTCGACGACCGCGAGTAACACGGGGGCCATTACCGTTACTTCTAATTTTTCCGGCACCGCGCCCACAGAAACTTTGACCGGGAATTCGGTCGCAGACTTTACGCTCAACTCAACCGGTCCGACGGGCACGACACTGGTCAGCGCGACTTCGGCTGCCATCACGGTCGGCGCGACGGCCACGCTTTCATCGTTTACCAGCTCAATCACACTGAGTTGTTCGAGCGAAGTCACTTGCACGTTCAATCCAACGTCGATCACGCCGGGTCAGACTTCAACTATGACGGTAAGTGATCTTACCGGCTCGTCTTCCGGGGTTCCTAATCCCAACCCGGTGACGTTTACGGTGACAGGGACGAGCTCAGACAGTAACCAGACAGCGACTTTGGCCGAGTCCATTCCGCTTCAGTCCTTTTCACTCTCCGCCACTCCCGCCGTCACAGACATCGTGGCGGGTCAATCGAGCACGTACACGGTCACCGTATCGTCGGTGAATGGGTTCAACCTTCCCGTATCGCTAAGCTGCTCGAACGGGCTGCCCGCTAACGCAAGTTGCACGTTTACGCCGGCCACGGTCACGCCAGGCCCTGGTTCGCCACAGACTTCAACTTTGACTATTACAACCACGGCTCACACGGGAAGCAGTTTTATAGCGCCTCGCGCGGGCCGTCGAATATTGCCTCCCGGCAGCGGTAGCAATCCATTGGGCAATATGTCCCGTGATCTCATTTTGCTCATCTTGCTCGCGGGTCTCAGCTTTGCCGCCGCAATCCGGGGCCGGCGGCTGGCTTGGGTGATGTTCGGGCTGATCCTCTTGCTGATGCTACTTCTTGCGGGCTGCAATCAGGGCTATTACGGATTTGTGGGCAGCAATCCCGCGCCTACGGGGTCTCCCTCGGGTGTTTACACTGTTACCATCTCCGGCACATACACCCCGGCTTCTGGGACTACCGGGCAGGCCGTGACCACAGGGAGCACCAGCGTTAACCTTGCAGTGCAGTAAATGTTCGATGGGGCCAGCGGAGCCGCTTGGCGGCGAATGGCATGAAAAACCTTGGCATTCTTATTTCTGGACGCGGCTCCAACTTTGAGGCTATCGCCCGGTCGATTTCGGCAAGAACAATCCCCGCGCGCATCGCGTTAGTGGCCAGCAACCGCGCAGACGCGGGCGGCCTCGCTCTCGCGCGCCGGATGGGTTTGAATGCAGCGTGCATTCCCTCAGCAGGACGGACCCGGGAGGAATTTGAGCAGGAATTGCTGGCTGCCATAAAGTCTTCGCAGGTGGAAATCGTTTGTCTCGCGGGGTTCATGCGTGTTCTGAGTCCGCCTTTCTTGCGCGGGTTTCCCGGTCCTATCCTGAACATTCACCCCTCGCTGCTCCCTTCGTTTCCGGGTCTGGATGCCCAAAAGCAGGCGCTGGAATATGGAGTGAAGTTTTCCGGGTGCACGGTGCATTTGGTCGATGAAGGCGTAGATACTGGGCCAATTATTCTGCAGGCCGTGGTCCCTGTCCTGGAGGACGACACGGTGGAGACGCTGTCTACGCGAATCCTTCAGGAAGAGCATCGCCTTTATCCCGAGGCAGTGCGCTTGGTGGTGGAGGGCAAGATCAAGCCAAGCGGCAGCCGCGCTGCCGCCGAAGCGGATATCGGCTCGGCAGGCGCGTCCAAATAATAACTCCTAAATCGTTGTGCCATGACCAATCAATGATCCTAGATGAACAACTGGCATACCTGACCAAGGGGGCGGAAGAAACCATCCGCGTGGGGGAACTGCGCTCGCGGCTGGAGCAGGCCGCGGCTGCGGGAAGGCCTCTGCGCGTAAAGGCTGGCTTCGATCCGACCGCGCCCGACCTGCACCTAGGCCACACTGTTCTGATCCGCAAGCTCAAACACTTTCAGGACCTTGGTCATACAGTTATCTTCATGATCGGTGATTTTACCGGACTCATCGGCGACCCTTCCGGGCGGAACGTCACGCGGCCTCTCATGACTCCAGAGGAAGTGGCGGCGAATGCCGAAACGTACAAGAGTCAGGTTTTTAAGATCCTCGATCCTGAAAAGACGGAAGTCCGGTTTAACAATGAATGGCTCGGACGTCTCACCAGCCATGAATGGATCAGATTGTGTTCGAAATACACTGTCGCGCGTTTGCTTGAACGCGACGATTTCACCAAGCGCATGAAGGAGCAGCAGCCCATCGGCATCCATGAACTGCTTTATCCCCTGAGTCAGGGCTACGATTCCGTTGCTCTTCGCGCCGATGTGGAACTCGGGGGCACAGACCAAAAATTTAATCTGTTGGTGGGGCGGACGATCCAGCAGGAATACGGGCAGCCGGCCCAGATCGTGATGACCATGCCGATTCTCGAAGGACTGGACGGCGCGCAGAAGATGTCGAAATCGCTGGGCAATTACATCGGCATCCAGGAGCCACCCGCTCAAATGTTCGGAAAAGTCATGTCCATTTCGGACGCTCTGATGTGGCGCTATTACACGCTGCTCACCGATCTTACGTCCCAGCAGATTACGGAGTTGCAGCGGGCTGTCGCGGCGGGAACGGCTCATCCGATGCAACTCAAGAAGGACCTGGGTCGCCGCATCGTGCAGGACTTTCACGGCGGGGAAGCGGCTGCCCAGGCTCAGCGCAGCTTCGAGTCGCAATTCGAGCAGAAAGACCTTCCTGCCGAGTATGAGGTTTTTGCATGTTCACTTCATAACCCGCTGAAGCTATTTCAGGTTCTCACTCAGCCCAGCGCGGGCATGTTCACATCTAATTCGGAAGCGCAACGCAAGATCAAGGAAGGCGCCGTCTGGATGTCCTTTTTCAACCTGGGGCCGCTTGAGTGGAAACAGATGACGTCGCCGGTCGAGACATTCCATGCGGCCGAATACAGCGGCAAGCAAGTGATCTTCCGCGTGGGTCGCCGGATGATTGGAGTTGAATTTCAGGGTTAGAGCAGCCAAGACCAGGCTTGTCTGCGCGGCCCTGCCGCCACGGCCGTCCGGCGCTATTCGGGCTGGCTGCTGGCGGGGCTAAGGGATGCAGGCTTACCAAGAACAAGGTTCAGGATCACGCGAGGCCGCGTGTCAAACGAACTAGTGCTGCGTATTTCGGAAACCAGCCCCCTGTACTTTGCCTGCACTTGGTAGTCGTCGTTGGGATTAAGTCCGGAGAAATTATAGGTTCCATCCGCGCCGCTATAAATAGCGTCTGTATGGCGGGTTCTGAGATCGGTCAGGAATACTGATGCCCCGGAAACGTTGTGATTCGACTGATCCAGCACAGCGCCCGTGACGGTCTTCGTCGGTAAAGGTTTTTGCTTTGCGGCCGCGCAAGGCGCGAATACACTGAGCATCAGCACGCACAACCCCCACAAGGTCAGAATAGCTCCGGCTCCGCGGGTCGCCCTGCCGGTGAGAAGGAGCGCGCCGTGCGGATTGATTTTCGGCAGAAAACCAGGCTTACCAACTCTCTTCTTCGTCATCTTCCTCTTCCATGAGTGAGTTGAGTTCCACCGGATTAGTGCTGACAACTTCAAGTTCCACTCCGCATTCCGGGCAATCCAGAGTCTGGCCTTCCTCAACTTCATCATCTTCGATGTCGATTGTTGCGTCGCATTCGGGGCAAAGCGCCATACATCATCC
>DASZAE010000315.1:0-17322 GCA_035945515.1 Terriglobia bacterium | reverse complement strand
ATTGCGGCCTGACTTGGTCGCAGCGCGAGTCAATTTGGGTTTGGCGTATCACGCAGTGGGCGATTATCAGCTTGCCGTCGCGGACCTGCGTCAGGCTGACGAAGAAAACCCGCATCTGCTGGCTACCAATTTATTTCTTGGTCTCAGCTACATGAAACTAGGATTCCCGGAGAAGGCAATTCCCGCGCTCAACCAGGCATTGGTGATCGATCCCTCGAACCGTGAAGCAAGGCGCGCGCTGGGCACAGCGGAGCTCTCGGACTACCAGTACGGCAAGGCCGCTGCCCAATTTCGAAAACTTGCCGCCGCCGAGCCTGACCAGGCGACCGCGCTCTTTGGCCTGGGCCATGATTATCTCCGGATGGCGCGCCAGCTATCGGGAAAAGTATCTCTGGATCACCCTCATTCCGCGTGGGCTTTCCGCCTTGCGGGCGACGTCGAAAGCGAGCGGAATTTGTGGGCCGACGCGGCGGCCAAATACGCCAAGGCGCTGGCCATCGCTCCAAATGATGCTGCGATTCAGGATTCGCTCGGCCGTGCCCTGGCTGAATGCGGAAAACCACGGGAATCGGCGCGCGCGTTCAAGGCGGCGCTAGCCGCCAATCCCGGAGATTTGAAGGCGCTGATCGGGCTCGCCGCGCTTGAACTACAAGCGGGCAACACGCAAGACGCCTTAAGCAACATTGAAAGCGTCTGGCGCGGGACGCCGGAATTGCTGGTATGGAGCCTGCCCCAATTCCAGCCGAAGCTTATCCCGGCAGATTCCCTTCGCGCGACGGATGAAGTTGCACGAACTCCCCCTTCTCCCGCCCGCTCGTTTCTGCTCGCGGCCCTCTACCAGAGCGCGGGCGATGAATCGAAGGCGGCGCAAGAAGAACAGGCGCTTGAGAGCGCGGTTGCTCTGCAAGCCAAGCAAGAACCGGCGAGCGGCGCAGAAGGGGCCTCCGCTTGTCAGAATCATGAGGAGCGTTCTTGCGCGAATTACCTGACGGCGCAGCCACGGCTCAGCGTGGCCCAGTTGCTCCAGCTTGGAAAGATCTTTTCCGATCTGCATCAAGATCAATCGGCGGCGACCGCATTTTCCATCCTGCTTGCCCGCGCCCCAAACGACCCTGGGGCGATGTACCGGCTGAGCGAAGCCTACCTTCGCCTGAGCGAAGGCTGCTTTGCCAAGCTGGCGGCATCGGCGCCCAATTCCTGGCAGGCGTTGGAGCTTAAAGGCGACGCGCTGCGCGCGCGCCAGAGCAATTTGGAAGCGATTGCTGCTTACCGCGCCGCCGAACGACTGAATCCCAACAGCGCGAACATTCACGAGGCGTTGGCGGAACTTCTGCTCAAAAAGAACCAGATGGGACCGGGCAAGGAAGAACTAGAAGCCGCGCTGCGCCTCGATCCGTCCTCGGCCAGAAGCCTCTACCTGCTCGGCAATCTCTATGTTTATGAGCAACAGCCGGCTCGCGGAATTCCCTATCTTGAGGCTGCGCTGCGCTATGATCCCACGCTCGTGGAAGCGCGGGTGTCGCTGGGGAGAGCCTATCTGCGCACCGGGAAGGCCGCGCTGGCGGCAGCCCAGATCGAGCAATCGCTCGCGCACGATCGCTATGGCGATCTCCATTATCTCCTCTATCAGGCTTATCGCGAGGAAGGCAAAGCCCAGCTCGCAGCACAGGCGCTGGCCCAGTCGCAGGCGATGCGACGAAAATCGGAGCTTGAAGATCAAACCAAACTGAGGGGCGGAGGCGCGAATTGAGCGGCATGGTAAGCCACGGTCAATTCGCATTTTGAATTGACCGTGGGCCATGGATGGGAATAAAAACGATTAGCAAAATTGCTGACCGTGGTTCAAGCTAGAACAGAAACTTTAACGCAAACTGCACTAGCCTTGGGTTGCCTACCTGGGAGTTTACTACTCCAAAAGTGGAAGTATTCTGAGTTGCTCCCGGCGCGCCAAACTGCGGTCTATTGAAAAAATTAAAGAACTCCGCCCGGAATTGCAGGCCCAGCCTTTCGCCAGGGCCGAAATTCGTATTTTTGAAAAGGGACAGGTCCCAATTATTCATCCCTTCCTGACGGAGGTTTGGGTCGACGCGCGATTCGGTTCCATAGGTGAAAGACGGCGATTGGATGAAACAAGAGGTATTGAACCATTCGTTCAGGCGGGATTCCGGGCTGCCGGAGCGGCCTGCATCAGCACAGATGCGGTTCGGGTGATTGCCGCCGCCGGAAGAACCAATCTTCAGCGGGAAGCCGGATTCAAACGTGGTGATACCGTCCAGCCCCCAACCGGAAATCAGCTTACCCGCCACGCCGCTTGTCGCTCCTAGGTATCGCTGCCCATGACCCACTGGAAGATTGAGCACGTAACTGATCACCATTCGTTGAGGAATATCCTGCGATGAAAGCGAATAGGATGATCCCTTGATGTTATTCCAATCGATCACGCCGGCATCGCCGCCGGTATCTCCCTCTAGCCAGCTTGAAACTGTGTCGGTGTCGTCCATGAATTTAGCCACCGTGTAGGCAACGAGAAGTGTGCCGCCGCCTTTGAACTGCCGTTCCACCTTCATCTGGAACGAATGGTAATAGCTGTCGCCCCAACCAGTCCCGGCAATGCTTATCCCAGTGTACTGAGGGTAAGGAAGCAGGAGTTGTTGAGCCGCGACCGTGGAATTCGAGAGCGGCCCGCTCGCGATGAGGCCAAAAAACGGATTGGGCACTGACTTGGAAAGGGCTGTGCCCAGAGCAAGATCCTGGTCGGGCAATGGGTTAATATTCTGGTTCCCGGTATGCAAGTGCGTGCCCCGCGAGCCAGCATAGGCCACGTCCACGAAGAACCCCTTCGGCAACTGCCGCTGGATGTCGAAATTCCATTGCTGCATATAGCCCGCTGTCTCATTGGGGTCAACTGAGCCCGCGCCCCCGAGGTCGAATATGATGTTGTTGAGGTTCGATGCCCGGCCCGGCGGTTGAATAATCCCGCTCGGGAACGGATTAGACCAGCCTTGGGCAACATTGAACGGCGTGATGCCGCCGTTGATGGAGGAGACGAACGGCGTGCCAATGCTGTTCACAGGGTCATTATTCGGTTCAATGCTCCAAGCGACAAGATCGGGAATCCAAAAGATTCCATAGCCGCCACGGATCACCGTATCATTATTCAAGCGGTAGGCGAGACCGAAGCGAGGCGCAAACTGCTTTTCGTCGAGGTTTACAGGATTTCGGCTCTGCCGCAGCGAGGAATCCACCAATCCTAATTCGCCTTTCAACGGCAAGCCCGTTGCTTGGGCCAGAGGACTTGGAGCGTTTAGGTCCCAAAAGCTCAGCCGGTTAAATCGCTCGGACCACGGGCCGTCCTGCTCGTAGCGAAGCCCCAGATCAAACGTCAGTTTGTTTGTGGCTTGCCATGTATCGCCAAAATAAAGAGCGCGATAAATCGATTGTCCGGCGACCAGCGCGGGAAGGCTTTGCCCCGCGCCGGAGGGATACCCAAGCAGGTAGGAAGCGAAACCGAAACCAGCGCTGCCTCCAAAGGGTGAACTCGAAGTATAACCGCGGTCAAAATTGAAAATGCCAGTCGCCACGTTGGTTTGGGCATAATTGTGCTGGAGAACAAGGAACTGGGTGCCCATTTTGAACGTGTGCCGCCCGTGGATTTTGGTCAGTTCGCCGGAAACATCCCAGTTGTTATCCCGAGCGAGAATCACGCTGCCACTGCCTTGCGAGCCAAAGAGTCCGCTCGACATATCCTGGACGTTGGGAGTTGGAAACGTACGGAGATTGGGTGGAACGTTCGCATTAAGGGACGCGGGCCAGCCAATTGAAGTAAGATCGAAACCGGTCGGGGCAACGGGGGTTCGGTCATAGGCAAAGCGATCAAAACCCACGTGAACGTCGCTTACAAGGGTGGGAGTCCAGCTATACGTGTCGTCCAGCACAACGTCATTGGTGGTGAACGTCTCTGTGCAGCGGTCCTGGCATACGCCGGTGCCGAGCGGATTAACGGGCAGGTTCAAGTTGGACCAGCGGGAATACCGGCCGAAGACGTGCTGCTTGTCGCTCACATTCTGGTCTATTCGGGCCACGTATTCATCGTTATCGCCGCCGGTGCTGGCATTGGTTACGAAGTTATTCTGGTTGGTGAACTGCGCGCCGGCTGTGTTAGGTGAAGGCCACAACCGCATGAGCGCCATGGAAGTGGGATTAATCATTGTTGAAGGAATTTTGTTCCCTGCAAACTGTTGCCGCGTATAAATCGGATTGCCGTTAGCGTCTGTCGAGCAGGATGGATTGCCGAGCTGGCCGCAGACAGAGAGGGGATTATAGACCGGGATTTGGTTGCCATTGGAATCAAGCAGACCGGAAAAATCTCCGACTCGCTCCCCCGCCGTGGGCACCGTTTCCACAAAGGTTTGTCCCTGGCGCAAGCGAAAGCCTTCATAGCTGAAAAACCAAAACGTTTTGTCTTTTCCATTGTAGACCCCGGGAATATCAACCGGCCCGCCTGCATTTGCGCCAAATTGATTTTGAGTAAAGGCCCCGACGGCCGTACCCGCGCGGTTGTTAAAAAACGTATTGGCGTTCAATACTTTGTTGCGCAGGTATTCGTATGCCTCGCCGTGGATCTCATTCGTACCAGACTTGGTGGTCAAGTTCATCACGCCGCCGGCAAATCGCCCCCATTCAGGTCCGAGGTTGTCTGTTTGCACCTTGAACTCCTCAATTGAATCCTGGGTGGGAACGAAAGCAGGAAGATTGAGATAACCATTGTTTTCCGGCACGCCGTCAAGCGAGATGGCGCTCTCGTTTCCGAAGGCGCCATTGATTTGATAGTTGTTGAATGCAAATGGGTTTGCTCCGGTAGGCGTTCCCTGAGATTGCCCCTGTGGGATCACCGAAGGAACAAGCGACATCAGGTTAAATACGTTGCGCCCGTTAAGCGGCATTTCAGATACAGCGCGACCTGCTATGACTTGGCCGAGCGATGCGCTTTGCGGTTGCAACAAAGGCGTAGCAGCGGTAACTTGCACGACCTGCGTTTCGGCGCCGACTTGCAAGGTAAAATCAATCTTGTAACTTTGCTGGGTCTGGACCGTTACGGGAGAGCGGCTGAATCGCTCGAAGCCACCCTTTTCGGCATCGATTCGGTAGTTTCCAGGCTGTACGTTTACAAATTCGTAGATGCCATCTTGGTTCGTGGTCACGACGGTTTTACCATTGGTCCCGAGATTGGTCAAAGTAACCTGGACTGCAGGAATTACCGCGCCGCCGGTATCGCTTACGGTTCCGGTAATCGACCCGAAGGTTGTTTGCCCGCTCGCGCCCGGCGCCGTGATGGTCATCGCCACAGCCAGCGCCAGAACACAACTTAATACTGCCATCCTGATTCGTGTCATAAGTCTTCCTCCCATGTTGAGCTATGACTCATTTGCCCGGTAGTGCACCGGACTGGCCGACTGATTGATCTTTATAGCATTTTGGATTTAAGTGTATACACTTAAATCCAAAATGCTATAGGCTGAGCTCGTTGATATAGGCGTTATTCAGCGGCACGCCGTCAAGATACTCCGCGCCTTGGTTAGCAATCGCGCCGCCCATTTGATAGTTGCTGAAACCGAAAGGATTAGCGCCAGTGGGCGTGCCCATCGCTTGCCCCTGCGGCACCACGCTGGGCGCCAAAGCCACCAGGTTCATCGCATTGCGGCCATTAAGCGGCAATTCGTTGGTCTGCCGCGTGCCAATAACCTGCCCCAGAGAAGATGTTTCGGGCTGCAGAAGAGGAGTTTGGCTGGTAACTTGTACCGTCTGGCTGACTTGGCCGAGCTGCATCGTGACATCAATGCGAACCGTTTGCTGCACTTCCACCACGATCGGTGTGCGGGCAAAGCTTTTGAATCCTACTTTATCAACCTTAACGCTGTAGTTCCCCGGCAAAAGATTCACAAATTGGTAGAGCCCGTCGCCGCCTGTTGTCATGACGCGCGCCTCGGCCGTCCCCAAATTTTTCAATGTCACCTGCGCCCCAGGTATGACCGCGCCGGAAGCGTCCGTAACCAACCCCGTAATCGATCCAAAAGTAGTCTGGCCCCACACGGCAGGTATAGCGCCAAACACGAACACCAAAAGGCACGCTAAAATAACACCATTTTGCGATTCATATGCGCAATCCTCCCTAAATCTTTACAAGGTTAAACTGCAATGACCGGCTCATTTGCTTGGCGTGTTGAGGCCGGTTCAACTATCCGTAAAATCAGTTAGCTTAACCCGCTCTCTATTGGCGTTCTATAAACGAGTGGGATTAGACACCACATACATGCGTTTGTCAAGACAATATTCTTGCGAGGGAGGTAGATTGCGGAAGCGCACGGAAATCGCCTGAAGGAAAGGGGTTACGGGAAGATCGCATTGTAACGGCGACCTCTGGCGGCCGGTTTTTTGTAGCCCTAGCCCGATTATTCATGAATCGGCTTGGCAATCAGGGGGGCGCGGTTTTAACCGCGCCGTTGCCCGCGTTTAACTGAATACTTGCGTTTCGCGCCACGAACAGCTTGTTTTAACAGGCTGCTCGTGGCGCGAAACAAGAAAGGGTCAGAAGTTCGCGCATTGGCGGGGTTGAAACCCCGCCCCCCTTTTGGAAATACCGCAGAGTTTAAAGACAAAACTCTCCGCTACTCTGCGCTGTAGCGGCAGCCAGAGCCGCTACAGTAGTAGGCCAAATTTTATTGCGGCGGCGCGGGCGCGGCGGAAGGAGCCGGAGATCCCACCGGGATGCCAATGACATCGCCCGTGATTACAATCTCGACCCGCCGGTTGAGCGCGCGGCCCGTGGCGGTATCATTCGGGGCAACGGGATTCGACTCTCCCATCCCTTGCGCTGTGATCGAAGCCGAGGGAACGCCCTGCTGCGCGAGATAATCCCGCACGGCATTGGCGCGATTTTCTGACAAGGTTTGGTTAGTCTCGTCACTGCCCGTATTATCCGTGTAGCCGTTCACTTTGATCGTGATTCCCGGATAAGCCAGGAGCACGCCCGAAAGCTTTGCCAGCATCTCCCGCGTTTCCGGATGCAAGGTATACTTGCCCGTATCGAAAAACACGTGGGACATCGTGACGACCAAGCCTTGAGGAGTCTGGCGGGTTTGCAGGATGGCGTTCAACTGCTGCAGAAGACGGACGCGCATCTGAGCCCTTTGGTTCTCCGCCTGCTGGGCTCTTGCGCTGGCAGCCTGAGCCGCAAGCTTCGACTGTTCAGCCTCGGCTTGCGACCTTTCCTGCGCGGCTTCAGCTTGCGCCTGGGCCGCCTGTGCCTGCTGCTGCGCAGCTTCCGCTTGCGCTCTTGCAGTCGCCTCTTGCTCCGCCTTCTCTTTCGCTGCCGCTGCGCGCGCGGCCTGAGCCTCGCGCTCCTGGGTTTGTTGTTCCTGCTGCGCGCGCTTGATAGCGATGGTGCGGGCGTCAGCGGCCGTTTGCACGGATTCGCGCGCAGTCATGATGACCGATTTCTTTCCCGCCTTGCGGGCTTGATAATCCTGCGCCTGGGTAAGCAGTTGCTGGGCTTTGTTGAAGGTGTCTGCCGCGTACTGGTCCGCGTCCGCCCATCGAGCGATATTAACGGCGTTCTCTGCCTCGTAGAGCGCCAAGGGAGTTTTGGGAGACATCATGATGGGCTTAACCTGATCCGGGCTGACGTTTTGCGTGTACTGGCCCCTCCTCAGAAGCTGAAACTTGGCGTTAATTTGCATGATTTTGCCCACAGTGTCGTTCGTGACCATATTCTGCATCACGACCACATCACTTGGCATGGTCACTGCAAAATAAGGCTCGGCGGTTACGATCAACCCGAAGGCCTGGTAGTTGACGCTCACGTCAAGCTTGGCTTTGCCGCCGTCTGGGATGATTTCGGCGACGTTGGCCGGACGGCCGTCCGGCGTGATGGCCCAGAGGATGTAGGTCAAATATTCCGGCCCGAACGTGGTCGCGGGTTCCATATTCTTGAACTCAGCCTGGATTCGCGTCGCGCTCTGTTTGCTGGTGACTTCAGCTTTGCCGCTGGCCTTGGGCATAAGGCTGGTGCCGCGAAAATCGATTTGGGTTGAGCCGCTCAGGCTGCGGTAATTGATCGCCGGCACTGTGCGCCCTACAACGGTAACGCGATAAATGGGCACCGTCCTCCCCGAATCGGGCGGTGTTTGTGCCAATAAGCTCGCCGAAAAGCAGAGAATCAACAAGACTCGCGTTGCGCTTCTCATGGATATTCCTTTCCTGGTCTTCAACGGTTCCGGATTCAGATTTTGCAGCGACGGCCTCTGACCTCCAGTTTTTATAAAGCAAAAACAGGTGGCCAGAGGCCGCTGCTAAAGATCATTCGCAGAATTTTTAGAATTCATCGGCTACCAGACGAATACATGAGCTCCGGCGCCGGAGTAGCGCACGCGCCCAGCCTGCATCGAGCGGTCGCCAGACGTCAACTTATCATCCTCGCCAACAGTGCTCGGCAAATGGGGATCATCGCCGCCCAGCGATTCAACGTCCGCCCCTGCGTGCCGGGTCATGAGCTTCGTCGCAGCCGTAACTTGGGTATCAGGGCCGGTGGCGAAAACAAGCACTCCTTTATTTTTAATTCCCCGAACGCACGCTTCGGCTTCCTCCTGGGTCGCGCCCATATCCTCTAACTCGCGGGTCAAACCAACCTCGAAATCAGTGCGCGGCGTGCTCATAAGTCCTGTGACCGGCATATCTTTCGGTTCGCCCATGACGCGGACGTTGTCCTTCGGGAAACCGCTCGCTTCGAGATCATGGACTACCGCATCCGCAAGACTCCGGTTTTCAAATAGACCGACCGCTGTTTTTGCCATATACACCTCCAGAAATAGTTTGATGGTTATCCATTGTTCTTCCGCCGCCCAGTCGGGTTTGCAAGGTCTTACCTGCTTTTGAGTTCCTGCGCATTGGAGCGCGGGCGGGCGTATCAATAACTTTAGATGATCTGTGAGATGAACCTATGTGCACTTTTTTCCCGCTGGGGGGAGTGCAAGTCCCGGATGAGGATCGGGCCCTTGCGCACAAGACCATGCCCCGGCTGCTTTCTTCTATGCCCTGAAGTCGCCGGAAGATCATCTAAGTTAAGGCTGAATACCCGTCTCAGTTGTCATCTGAACGAGGCCAGAAATCTGCTTACTGAAATGCCCCTCACCCGGCTCGCTCCACTCGCCACCCTCTCCCGACGGGAGAGGGTGGCCGACGTAGGAGGGCGGGTGAGGGGTTTTGCCTCAAGCATGATTTTTGCGTGCATGAAGATAACGGCCAGGCCCCTTTGAGGGGCCGCCAATTCTAAAGCCCTGGCTCTGCCGGGGGACATTTACTCTGAGCGACTATTTCAACGCGTTAATCTAAGGAGCGTGCAATATGGCTGGAAAAAACACGGGAGTTTTTGGTATTTATTCAACTTACGCGGGCGTGCAAAGCGGCGCCGATGCCCTGAAATCCGCCGGTTTCCGGGCAACAGACGCTGCAGCCTTGGTGCCGGAAAACCAAGGCTCAAAGGACTTGGCCCACGAGAAGCACAATAAGGCCCCGGAAGGGTTCATGACCGGCGCAATTATCGGCGGGATTATCGGTGGCATATTGGGCTGGCTGTTCGCCAGCGGCATAATTGCCGCATCGAGTCTCGCGCCCCTGGTCAATGCTGGGATTGTTATCGCAATCCTGGCGGGCATTGGGGCGCTGGGTGTGGTGGGGGGAATCATCGGAGGTCTTGCAGGCTCGGCCGCGCCCGAATACGAAGCCAAGCGATATGAAGGGCGCATCAAGACCGGCGGCCTTCTTCTTTCCGTGCACTGCGATAGCCCGGAATGGTCGAAGCGCGCCCGGCAGGCGTTGAAGCAGAGCGGGGCCGAACACATCGCCACGGCTCGGGAAGCTAAGGCCGATTATGCCGGAACCGATAAGCCTCTGCCGCGCACCGTGACTGGCGGCAGCCCGGAATTGTGACTGGCCAGTGGCGGGAACGCGAACTAACTTCTCCCTCGGCTCCTCAGGGGTTGGCGTTGTACGGGCGGCCAGAGGCCGCCGCTACAGCCCTTCGGCTAGGGCATAAAGCCGTTATACTATGCCGGGAAAGCGTATACCAGCGGCAGACCTCACCTGAGATGCCGGGCGTCTTCAATACTGTGATGAAGCTCATAAGGACCGCGTGGTTCTTGCTGAAAACAACCAGCGTGGCATGGTTCGGGGACAACGCGACAAGCCAAGGCGCGGCGCTCTCCTTCTACGCGGTCATTTCTCTCGCGCCGCTTCTGGTGGTCGTCATGTCGCTCGCGGGCGTGATCTATGGCGAAAAGGCCGCGGCTGGTGAAATCGTGCGTCAAACACAATCCTTGGGCGGTCTCAACAGCGCGGGGGTGGTCAACAGCGTTCTTCGGGATATCAAAGGCCGGGGCCTTGGATTGGGCGCGGGGGTTATTGGGATCTTCACCGTCTTGGCAGGCGCCACGGGCGTCTTCGTCGAACTCCAGAACGCGCTGGATAAAATTTGGAAGGTTAAGGCGGAGTCCGCGAACGGCCTTGGCGGTCTGATCCGGACGCGCTTGCTGTCATTCGTTCTCGTGCTGGCTACCGTAATTCTACTCGTGCTCTCGCTGGCTTCGAGCGCCGGGCTCGCAGTCGTGGACAGATTTGCCGCAGACCAGGTTCATATCCCCGCCGCTCTTTCCCAATCCTCCGGCAGTTTCCTCACTTTTGGCATCGCTACGCTCTTAATCGCCGCTGTATTCAAGCTTCTGCCGGACACGCATGTGGCATGGGCGGACGTATGGGCCGGCGCAGTGCTCACGGCAGTTCTCTTCACTCTCGGAAAAATGACGCTGGGAACGTATCTGGGCGAATCGCGCATCGCAACGGCTTACGGGGCCGCAGGCTCTTTCCTCACCTTGCTTGTCTGGGTCTATTATTCCGCGCAAGTCCTGCTTTTCGGCGCAGAGTTCACCCATGTCTACGCCATCCGCCGCGGCTCCCGCGCCCGTCACGCGCGAGCGGCCTGATCTGTAGCGGCGGAAGCGGTCCCGCTGCGCGCCGCGACAGTCGCTGGTTTCCGTTTGTGAATAACCACCTTAATGCCCTTGCGCGGACGCAAGGTAAGGGATGGGCTGAGCAGGACCGGGTGATCCGGCGCAAGTTCAATGTGGTACTTCTGCGCAATGGCGGCGAGAAGAAGCGGCACTTCGGCCTTGGCGAAGCCATCACCAATGCACAGCCGCGGCCCCGCGCCAAACGGAAAGTAGGCGCAGCGCGGCAACGTCTTCTGGAAGTCGTTTTCCCATCGCTCCGGAATGAATTCCTCGGGGCGGTCAAAAGTGCGCGGGTCGCGCTGCGTCACGTAAGGGAACATGGCAATCGTGGACTTGGCGCGAATATGGTAGCCGCCGATCTCGCAATCTTCTACCGCCGCGCGCACAACCGCGTAAGCAGGCGGGTACAGCCGGATGGATTCCTTAAAAACCATTTCCGTGTATGGCAACCTGGGCAGGTCTTCATAGGTAGGCTCCCGCCCGCCCAAAACCATGTCGACTTCGGCCTCGAGCTTTTCTGCCGCGCGAGGATTTTGACCCAGTAAATACCAGGCCCATGAGAGCGCCAGAGCCGTGGTTTCGTGGCCAGTAAAGAACAAGGTCATCATCTCGTCGCGGACCTGGGTTTCCGTCATGCCCTCGCCGTTCTCATCCCGCGCTTCAAAGAGCGCCGAAAGAATATCGCCATTGTCTTGCCGCAGCGCCCGCTTCTTGTGGATGATGGCGTTCACCTTTTCGTTGAGTTGGCGCATGGCCTTGCGATAGCGCAGATTGCCCGGCGTCGGCAGCCACTCAGGGATGGAATAAAGTCCGAACCGCTCGTCGAACTGTTCGAAGAAGACGCCCAGCGCCTCGCCAATCGCCTGCGTTTCGCCGGAAATATTCTCGCCAAATAAAACGTGCGCGATGATTTCCATCGTCACTTGCATCATGTCGCGATGGATGTCGCGCGTCTCGCCGTCGCGCCAGCCGTCGAGCATCCGCGCGGCGTGCTTCACCATCGAGCGGCAATAAACTGCAACGCGGTCGCGGTGGAAGGCGGGCTGCAGCATCCGCCGCTGCCGCCGCCAGAAACTGCCGTCGCTGGTGAGAATGCCTTCGCCAAACAACGCCTTGCTTTCCGTCAGATAAACCGACTTGATGAAATTCTTCTGGTTGGTGATGAGAACATATTCAATTAAATCGGGACGGCTAATAACATAGGCAGGAATGTTCACCACTTTCACGCGCACCACGTCGCCGTGTTCGCGCACGATCCGGGTGAGGAAATCAAGCTCATCCTTGCGGATTTCGGGCAACGATCCGAGCAGGAAGTGACCCTTGGGCCCAGGCGGTATGAGTTGTGAGGGCGACACAGACATCCAATCTCCAGTTATTTTCTAATCTTTGGGGGCACGTCTCATAGCGGCTGCCCCTTAAAGGATTCGGTTGCCGGGTTTTCAATCGAGAAAAGCTGGCGGCCAACGTCTGTGCCGCCGCTACAGATCAAGCCTATCTCTCCACTCTGAGATTTTTGAGACGGACTTTATTAGAAACGTTGATTCTAAATAACTTCTTGGGTTCGTTCCGTAATTTTGCGCGCTGCTTCCGTTCTCTTCCAGCCATTTTCTAATCATCGAGGGATCATCTGGTAGTGCAGAGTTTTGTTTTAAAACGCTGCGGCCTTTCGGCGATCCAAACACCTACAATTATTAGAAACGTTGATTCTAAAGGGCTCCTTGGGTTCGTTCCGTGATTTTGCGCGCGTTCGCCATTCTCTCCGGCTATTTTCTAATCTTTCGGAACAACCGCGCCGGCGCATCTGGCCAAAAGGGCTACACCCACTCCCAAATCCAAGGTTTGCGCAGAGCTTTGAGAATTTTGAGACGAATGAGACAAAAGAGACGTTTTTACTTTTCCAGGCCCACTTTGCAATACAGCCACGGAATATAAATTTTACCACGCGACTCTAGGGCGATCAAAATTGGCGGCGCGCTAAAACCACAAGGCGCGATAAGATAAAGGCCCATCCCGGAGTAAGATCACCAAAGACCGGGAAACGTTGCCCGGCACGGCTAGTCAATCCGCCCATCATCCTGAGAGCGATGAACGATCGACTTGTGACAATAGGAAAAGCAGATTCTTCGCTGCGCTCAGAATGACAGCTCGCTGCATTGCCACACAATGGCAAAACTTGCAGCTTGCAAGATGCTGACTTATGAAATCTGCGGTCATTATGTGTAATCAGATATTCACAGGTGGGGTTTTCTTTGCAGACTGCGCTTTCTGGAAGACGAGAAAATAAGAATGATTCTTTCTTGCGTGAACCTGTTTAATGAGCCGGCTGATTCCGGGTTGGTTGGGGCGGACAACAACAAACAGGTCGCGGGCATAAAAACCCAAATCTTTATATGCGTTAATAATTTCAACGTGCGTCAGCCACTGCCGGTTTGCGCTGACTTCATCCTGGCATTTAACAATGAGTATGCCGTTTCTGCGCAAAACCCTGGCCGACTCTTTACCGCCCTTAACGTAAAGGTCAAGAACAGCCGCGTGCCATTTTGGGCCGTCCTCTTCAGTTACCTCACCGTTAGAATAGGCTTTTCTGAAAGCGGCGTGCGTGCCGGAACCTCCAAGGTGCCCCTCTGACCTTCTAAAGAAACCTTCCATGTAGGGCGGATCGAAGACGACACAATCAAAGCTTTCATTTTCATAGGGAAGTTTTCGGCAGTCCACGCCAGTCTTTAAGTCTGAGCAGACCACTTCATAGTCTTCCGGCGGAATCTTTTTCCAGAAAACTCCTTGTCCCCATGTGATGTCAGCAACCCTTGATCCCTTGGGAACATGCAGTTCCAGAATATACGGAAAAACCTCTGCATTTCCGCCGATATGAGCAGAAACAACCACGTCAGAGGTAGCCTCGCCGCCTTGGGAGCGCCGCTTTTCAAAGAGCGGCGGTTCGGGCAATTCGAATAATCTAGGTTGACGATTCAAGACCGTTTCCTCAGCACGCTACGTTTAGAGTGTTGCCTTATACGTAGCACACATCGTAGCCTGCCATCAATGGCGAATCTCATAACGCGTCAATTCGGCCGGCGCGTGCGCGCGCTGCGCATGAAGAAGGAAATATCGCAGGAAGAACTGGCCGAGCGTTGCGGAGTTCACCGGACGTATATGGGACGCATTGAGCGTGGTGAGACGAACATAACCTTGACAAATATCCATAAAATAGCACAAGGCCTAGGGGTCTCGCCTGCATACCTCGTTGATGAGGCTAAGAGTGCCTGGCGCTGAACCTAATATTCCACAAGCTCCGATAAAGCCAAAAGAGCCTCTACGGGCGATTACTCTCGCTGGCGTGCTAGAAAACATTCGGAACCCGAACAAGTGGATTGAGCACGAAGCGCTCGTGCAGCTTATCACCGAAAATCCTAGCCTTCGCGGAATGACCTACGGCTACGTGGCTGAGGCTGCCTTCATCAAGTTTTTGGAAAAGCTTGGAATCACCGAACATTTCAAGCCAGATGACCACAAGAAAACGAAGTCAGACCGCACATTTAATTTAAACGGCAGACAGTACACAATGCAATTGAAAAGCCTGCAAACAAATTCTATCAAAGAAGCAGGACTTGGACAGTTCAGGGCAAAAGTGCAAAATGATGCTTCAGACGCCAGGAAAATCAAACTTCCAAACCATGAGCAGATAACCACAACGTGCTATCAAGTTGGAGAATACGATGTGCTTGGCGTGAGCTTGCAGCCGTTTGCGGGCGAGTGGCGGTTCGCGTTCAAAAAGAACAAAAACCTGAAACGCACGACTTCAAAGAAGTACAGCTTGGAAGCTCAGAAAATGTTGCTATCAACACTCGAGGATATAACGTTTCCACTCACCGCCGACTGGACGGAAGATTTATTGTCATTGCTTGCAGACCCAGACTTGGGAAAGGTTTTGTAGAATCTTACTCTGCCTATTATATGGCGGAACATTAGTCTTACTACTGCCGGAGCGTGCAAAATCGCAGCCGTTACAGGGACTCACTTCACAAACTCCATGGCCCAGATGGCTTGGGGGCGCATATACATGGAAGCTCGGAAATTGCCTGTAGAATCCCAGGCTTCTGGAGTGCGGAACCAATAGCCTTTCTTCACGTAAACTACGTTATAGACTCCCCAGATGGTTTTATAGGCATCCTCAGTCATGCCCTCGGATTTCATAAACGAGGCCAGCGCCAGCGTAACGCCCGTCCAGACCTCGGACGGCTGTTCGTTGCCGGTGATCATCGACCCATCGGCGTTCACTCCGTTGACGGCGCCCATCTGGCCGTTTTCAAATCCCATCACGTTATGCGTGAAGACGGTTGCGAGCGTCTTGCGGGTCATCGACTGCAGCACGAGATTGCCGAGGCCGGTAAGGTTGGCATACCACTGGCCCACAAGCTGATCGGCCATGATGGCGGTCTTATACGAACTGCCCGTATCGTAATCGAAGTAGCTTCCATTCCACAGCTCTTTCACGAAATTGGGCTGAGCCTTGTCATACCAGGCTTGATATTTCGCGGCCGCCGCCCCGTCACCCATCGTTTTTGCCATTGCCACTGCGCTCTTAAGCGCCGCAAGCCACAAGCTGCCGCAGTAGGCGCTGGACCCGCGCATCGACCACGTGTCGTAAGTCTGATCGGGAATACCCTGGTTTTGCGGAATGCCGTCGCCGTTCGTGTCGAACTTCTTAAGATAATTGAGGCTCTCCTTCACCGACGGCCAGCAATCGGCGAGAAAAGTTTTATCGTTCGCGCCGGTCAACTTGAAATCGCGCCAGACTTGCAGCACATATTTGCTGTTTAGGTCTTTCCAGACGGAGATATCCTGCCAGTTGTACTGATTCACCCGCTCGATGGGGTCTTCGATGGGCGATCCCACGTCGTGCGGCAGCGCACCCGCCACTTTGCGCAGCGCGAGCGTGTGGCTGGAAGCAGTCATCTGGTATTCACCGTAGTTGATCGGCACCGTTGCGGCAAATTGCCGCATCACCTGCTTTTCGAGCTCCGGCCAAAGCTTGAGCAGCGCCCACGAGCCGTAAAAGCGCACGTCGAGCGTGGAATAATACGAGTAATCAAAACACTCAAGGTAGGTGAAATATTGATGGGCGGCGGGGTTCTTGTCTCCCACTTCGCCGTTAGCCCAGAACGTGCCGCCATCTACAAGATAGTAGAGCTCGTTAAACAACATGCCGCGATACCAGGCGGGCTTCGAAGCGTCGGTGATAATGGGCCGCTGCCAGGCGTCAATTTGTTGGCTCCAACTCTGGTAGTTTTCGAGGCCCGCGCGCGCGATTCCAGCGGCGTGCGCGCCAGACGTTCCGAAAAACTTGGTGTAATGCCGATACCAGCGCCGTCCGGTTCCAAACTGAGCGATAGGGAAATCCCATGAAAGGACTACAGGCACGTTTTTGCTCTCGCCCGGTTGAAGCGTGAATGTGGCCGCGATTGCGCCCGCCACCGGATTCGATCCGGAGCTGAGCCAATTGTGGGCCGATTCTTGCAGCGTGCCGTTTTCGGCAAACGTTTTCCAGACGCTGGCGCCGCTGCCGGTGGGATCATACGTGGTTTGTTGCGTCACCGTCACGCCGTTGCCCTGAAGAGTGGCAATAGCGAATTGGCCGTCGTTGCCGGTGGTGACGGCGCCGCTGCGAACGCGATCAAACACAATGCCCTTCATCACAGAGCCGCCGGGCAGATCCTCCTGGAAAGCATGGTTGTAATCACCCGAACCGAGCGGCGGGGTCAGGCGGCCGTTGAATCCTGCAAACCAGCCCACCATGTTGGTCCAGGAAAACAGGATGGAAACCTTCACGGTTTTCGACGTGGTGTTCTTTGCGTGCCAGATGAAGATGCCAAGCGGATAGCTGGTTTCCTTATAATTATCGGGCAGGATGGGTGAGAACTGCTCGCACGTAAGATGCACCGGGAACGGCTGATAATCGTAAGCAAACCATGCCTTTGGGAAAAGCGCATAATACTTGCCCGCACCTGCAGGATAATTCCAATTCCACGCAGCCAAGGGTTGATGGGGTCCATAGCCGCGCGGCTTGCCTGCACGCAAAACCACAGCTTGGGGAGCGCTGCCCGCCTCTTGCTCAAAAGCTGCGAAAACATCCGACGGGACGGACTGATATTTGTTGACGCCGATCTTAAGATGCCAGCGCGCGAAGTCCCCGCGATACGTGCGGCCAATGCTTCCGCTGCCGAATCCACCGAGAGGCAAGCCCTGCCAATAGCCGTCATCA
>DASZAE010000314.1:0-5879 GCA_035945515.1 Terriglobia bacterium | reverse complement strand
CGAATTATCCGCTTCCGCCACGGCGGCGAAAAAGGCTCGCAATTTGCGGGCGTCTTTGATTCCGGGCGAGTGTTCGACGCCGCCCGCCACGTCCACTCCAAATGGCCGGACGATGCGGATCGCCTCCGCGACATTATCCGGCGTGAGCCCGCCCGCAAGGAGTATCGATTTGCCTTGATCGCTCGCGTATCGCGCCACGTTCCAGTCAATCGTCCTGCCGGTGCCTCCGATGCGCGCGGGATCAAATGCGTCGAGCAGATAAGAATCGGGGGGCAGCGTTCGCAGCATTGAAGGGTCGAAATCCTGCCCCACCGGAATGGCGCGGATGATTCGATAGCCGCTCAATAAATCCGTCTCCTTGGGAAAGCGCGGGCCGTGCAACTGGAGGACAGAAACGCAAGCCTCGCGCGCAATTTCTGCCACGCGGCCTCCGTAGGTCTCGTCCGCAAACACCCCCACCGCCGTTGCGAGCGGCGGAATCTGGCTGATGATCTCGCGTGCAGCCGCTGGCTCGATGTAGCGAGGCGAAGGTTCGTAGAAATTAAAGCCCAGGGCCGCAGCGCCCAAATCCACGGCCAGCCGCGCATCTTCGTATCGTGTGATCCCGCAAATCTTGATTCGTGTCATACTTGTGACTCTTCTGGACAAGTCGGCTTGCCGTTGCTAAGTGACAGATGGGCCCTCAGCCCACACATGGTCGTGAAAGGCGTCGGGTAGCGCAGACCTCCGCCTTTGAGGTCTGCGGTTTTTCTTTCGTCCGAAGGCACAAACCGCGGACCTGAAAAACGCAGGTCCGCGCTACTCCTGTCTTCCTCTCGCGTCCGCGAGCAATTCTCCTAGTGCGCCGCCCGGATCATTCGAGCGCATCAGCCGCTCGCCAATCAGCGCGGCGTGGAAGCCTGCTTCGACGAGTTTTCTTAAATCCGCGCCGTTTTTGATCCCGCTTTCCGCGACCGTGAGACATCTGGAAGGAATCTTTTCTCGCAGCTTGAACGAAGTTTCCAATTTTACCTCAAGCGTCTTGAGGTCGCGATTATTGACGCCGACGATTTCCGCTCCCGCGTCGAGCGCGCGGGACACCTCGTCCTCGGTATGAACCTCAACCAACGCCGCCACTTTCAGCCGCTGGCAGAGATCAATCAGCTCGCGCAAACGTTCGCTCGAAAGCGCCGCCACGATCAGCAGAAGCGCGTCCGCCCCGCTCGCGGCGGACTCATACACCTGGTAGGGCTCGATGATGAAATCCTTGCGGAGCACAGGCAGCCGCGCCGCCCGGCGCGCTTCACGAAGATGATCGAGCGAGCCTTGAAAGTAGTCCTCTTCGGTTAGCACGGAGAGGGCCACTGCCCCTGAAGCTTCATAGTCTCGCGCCAGCGCAGTGGGCGTGTAGTCGCTCCGCAGCAGACCTGCCGAGGGAGAAGCCTTTTTCATCTCTGCGATCACGCGGGCCGCGTGCGGGCCGTCCAGCGAAAGCGCATCGGGGAAGCTTCTGAAATCGGCGCGCGCTTCGGCCGCGCGGGCTACAGTTTCAAGCGGAACATGCGATCTCGCCTGTCTCACCCGCTCCGCGCGCGCGATAAGGATATCATCGAGAATGGTTGCGGTCTGCATGGTGAAATTGGCATTGCAGGCTCGGCCTGCGCACCCGGTCAGAATCTCGCTCCGAGAATTCTGTAGCGGCGGCCTCTGGCCGCCGGCCTTTACAAATAAAAAACCGGCGGCGAGACGCCGCCGCTACAGCACGTTGTAATCCCTAACAGAAGAGTAGCTACACGGCCACGGCTTCCGCGGTCCGCTGCTGTTTCCATAGGCTGAGGTATGGCTGTAGCCGGCTCATCATCTGGCGGAACTCGGCGATGCCGAGGGATTGCGCCCCGTCGCTCAGCGCCCGCTCGGGGCACGGATGAACTTCCACAATCAGCCCATCCGCGCCAATGGCCACTGCCGCTTGCGCAACCGGCGGAACCAGACTGCGCTTGCCGGTCGCATGGCTGGGGTCGATAATCACCGGCAAGTGCGTCAGTTCGTTCAGCACCGGCACGGCGACCAGGTCGCAGGTGTTGCGCGTTGCAGTTTCAAACGTGCGCAGGCCGCGTTCGCAGAGAATCACATTAGGATTGCCGTGCGCCGTAATGTATTCGGCGGACATTAAAAGCTCCTTGATGGTCGAGCTCATGCCTCGCTTTAGCAGCACAGGACGTCCACATGAGCCAAGCGTCTTAAGCAAGGCGAAATTCTGCATGTTGCGCGCGCCCACCTGCATCACGTCGGCATAATCTGCAACCAGGTCCGCCTCGCGGTCGCTCATCACTTCGGTAACGATGGCCAGGCCCGTCGCCTCCCGCGCTTTTGCCAAAAGCTTCAGTCCTTCTTCGCCGAGACCCTGAAAGTCATAAGGCGAGGTCCGAGGCTTAAAGGCGCCGCCGCGCAGAATTTTTGCGCCTCCTTCAGCGACGGCATGCGCCGTCTCCATAATCTGCTTTTCGCTTTCCACCGAGCACGGCCCGGCCATGAACACGAATTCTTCTCCGCCGATCTCCACGCCGCCCGCTTTGACGCGCGTCCGTTCCTGCTTGAATTCTTTGCTCACGAATTTATAAGGCGCGGAAATCCGCACCGCGCTCTCAACGGAGGGCATGGCCTGGATCGATTCGAGGCAATTTGTCACATCACCCACTCCGACAACTCCGATCACGACGCGCTCCTCTCCCACAATTGAATGGACTTTATAGCCAAACTCTTTAATGCGCTCGCAAACGTGGTCAATCTCCGCCTGAGTCGCATGAAGACGCATGGAAATAATCATCTGTTTTCTCCCCGCATAAAATAAAAAACCCACTCTTTTGAGTGGGTCAGCCTTGAGAACCGTTCTTTCTTCGCTCAGACCAACGCCACTCTATCCCGTGGGAGTAAAACCCCAAAAGCGATAGTACCAATACGGGCTGGCGAAAGCCATTTGCATAGCTCGACTACTATAAGCTGGAATGCAGGCAAAAGCAATCAAAGAATCGGAAAGAGGTAGGTTCACATATTTTCCCGCCGTCACGATGGGAAGGGTGTAAAAGGCTGTGTGACATCCGCTGCTACTGAGCTACTTTCTGACCGGCCCGCCTTTATATGATTATCAAGCTTGCTCCGGCAGAAATACCGCGACGCAACGCCCCTCACCCGGCTCACTCCGCTCGCCACCCTCTCCCGCCGGGAGAGGGCAAGAGGCCGGGATTCCATCCCTCTCCCGGCGGGGGAGAGGGTGCCCGACGAAGGAGGGCGGGTGAGGGGAATCGTCCCGAGGAACTTGGCGCCGGAGCAAGCTTGATAACCATACGCTTTTATTCTCAAAGTGTTAACCAAGCAATAAACACGCAACATATCACGATATGGCGATTGGTTTATCCCATGAGGGAACTCCTTTTCCGTAGTTCTGCGAGCTTAATAACTATACGTACATCACGAACTTTTCGTAGCGCCTACCGCTTAAGTCCAATAGCTTCAGTTGTATTCAGCAGATAAGATTTTGCGACGGATACTATTGGGCCGTGGCTGCATAAGCTGCAGTTTTGGATCGGTAATTGCACAGAAGGGGGGCGAGGGGGATGGCTTTGGTTGTGGGCGGCGGAGGGGAGGATGTTTGACGCCGCCCTCAAGGCCATTCAGATTATCGAACACCTAGAGGAAACATGCAAAAGCCATCCAATTGAGCGGCTTTTGCGGCTTGGCGCTTGAGATATCCTGGAGGAACATCATGGACATTCGTTTGAAAAATGGAAAACGGGCGATTCGCCAATATCTTCGGACGGCATACAGCGACGAGCGGCTCACATGGCTGCTGGCCCACGCGCGGTCTGGAAAGCTGGCGTACCAATCCTGTTGCTGCTTTATCGGCGTCGCCACGGCGGATCACACTCTGCAGGTTAAGGCGGACGTCAACCTCTCTTCTTCGGCGCACTATCACCTGGCGAGAAAGTTCGTGGGGGCGCGCGAAGCCGAGCAGTCCTATTGGGAGTTCGGCTATCGCGGCGAATCGAGATCGGTGCAGTCCAGCGATGAAATCAGGCGCCGGCGGCTTATCCCGATGATTCTCTCTGAGATGAGGCGCCGCAGCCGCTCTTATGATAGGATGCGTGACACCCAGCAAGTCACGGAAGGCTTGCTGGAACCGCAGCGATAGGGGTGTGTGTTTCAAATACATTTGTAGCGTCGCGCTCGGGGGCTATATTCTGGGCTTAATACCCGGGGTTAAGAGAACGTGCGCCCAATAAGTCGCTAAAATTTCCAAATCCAACACGAGGAGCCGCAGGAGCGGCAGGCTTCAGAAATTGATGAAAACCAGCTCCATTCAGATTCGTATTTACCGTGACGTGGAGGATCTCGAACCGCTCCTCCCGGCGTGGGAGGATTTGGTCGCGCACTATCCCCAAGCATCTAGTTTTTCAACGTGGCGATGGTTAGTGTCTTGGTGGCGCGCGTTTGGCGAAGACCGGGAGCTGCTCGTACTCGCTTTCCATGACGAAACGTCACGATTGATCGCCCTGGCGCCGCTGTCGATCCGGAACGAGCGCGTCTTGCCGGTAGTCAAACTTCGAGTGCTTCGACTTCTTGGCGATGGTAGCGGCGATTCCGATAACCTGGACTTTCCCGTCCGCGTCGGTTGCGAAGATGTCTTTGCCGCGACCTTTTTGAATTATTTAAAGAGCAGAGCAAAAGATTGGGACCTCTGTGAAATGAATACCCTGCCTTCCCATTCGCCTGCAGGCAAGGCGCTGGCGAAGCATCTCAAAGAGGGCCGCTGGGTAAGCTATGTCCACCCCAGAGCGTGGTCAGTGGTCGATTTGCCTGACACTTGGGAAGAATATCTGAAAAAACTCAGCGCCAAGGAGCGCGGCAAGGTGGGCTATTATTCCCGCCGCCTGGAGAAAAAATATCGCGTTCGCTTTTACAAATGCACAGAAGAAGCGTGTTTGCCGCAATGTCTGGATATTCTTTTCAAATTGCATCATGAGCGTTGGCGGCAAGCGGGCGAGGCGGGGAGTTTTTCTTCCGCGGCCCGGAGGCAGTTTTATCTAGAAATGGGCCGCGAATTTCTCAGGCGGGGGTGGCTCGAGTTCTTCCTGCTGGATATTAACGGAACGCCTGTGGCGGCGCAGTTCGGTTTCCGCTATGACACAACGGTTTTTGCTTTGCAAGAGGGCCGCGATCCGGCCTATTCGCTGGACGCGGTTGGCTATGTCCTCAGGGCGCGCGCGTTAAAAGAGTTTATTGCTGACGGTCTGCGCCGCTACGATTTCCTGGCAGGGGATGACGAATACAAGGCCCGCTGGGGTACCTGCGTAGGCAAATACCTTGATATCCACTTCGCTCGCCCGCTCACCCGCGGAAGCGTGTACCTCCGGTCCGTTCACAGGAGGACAGCGGGCAAAGAATGGCTCCGCGCGAAGCTTCCACAGACTGTATGGTCCGTTTTGCACCAGATCAATACGCGGGTTCGCCTCAACCGCGCGCCTGGTAAGCTTTTGCGGCAACGTTCAAAAATAGTGGCGACGTCAGAAGGCCTACCCCGCCCACTGCGGGGTCAGCCGCTTTTGCGCCGGATGCGGGTAGACCGTGGAGTGCGCCGAGGCGAGGCCAGTTTAGCGTCCAAAAAGTAAGTGGACAGTGAATTGGCCCGTAGCGCCGGCATCTTGCCGGCAAATACCGCTGGGACAGCGGCCCTGATTATCCACCCGCCTGCTGGCACTACACTAGAAGCTGTTTCAAAACCTATTTCGTGGCATCGGGCGCACGCGGTAGAGGCGGCTTTATGCCGCCATCGGAGCCTGGAAAAGACGGGCTGTGGCGACGTAAAGTCGCCGCTACAGTCCGTAATCCCGGTTTTGAAACAG
>DASZAE010000313.1:0-6693 GCA_035945515.1 Terriglobia bacterium | reverse complement strand
CCCTTCCAAAGGGATGAGTTTTAACAAGCCCGCGGACACTTCGGTCTGAACGTAGGCGCGGCTGATGAGCGAAATGCCCAGGCCCGCGCCGACGAACTTCTTGATGGTTTCCACGCTCGCGAGCTCCATCGAGATTTGCACATGATCGCGGAAATCGCGCAGCAGGCGGTCAAGCACCACGCGGGTGTGCCCGGTTTTGGGCAGAATCAGCGGAAAATTTGCCACTTCTTCCACCGTGACGCTGCGATTCTTGGCCAAAGCATGGCCGGCGGGAACCACCACCTGGATTTCTTCCCGTGAGATCGGAATCACTTCCAAATTGTTCGCCGCAAAAGGCAGCGTGACGATTCCGATTTCAACCGCGCCCTCCTGCACCTTCTGCAAAATCTTATGGCTGAAGTTGCGGTAGATGCTGATCTGAACCAGTGGATAAAGCCCTCTGAAACGCGCAAAGGTTTTGGGCAGCACATAGAGGCACGTCGCTTCATTGGCGCCGATCAAGAGCTTTCCGCGCGCGGTCTGGTTCAACTCCGCAACCGCTTGCAGCGCCTCTTTGTGCAGATCGATAATCTTCTGCGCGTACCCCTGCAAAATTTCACCGGCTGGGGTGAGTTGGACTTTTTTGCCGCTGCGGTCAAACAGGCGCTCGCCGCATTCCTGCTCGAGCAGCCGCACCTGCGCGCTGATGGCGGGCTGGGTGCGATAGATCTTTTCCGCCGCGCGCGAGAAGCTTTGCAGCTTGGCAACCTCTAAGAAGCTTGAAAGTTGATCGTAATCCATTGGAATCAGATAATTCTTGATTCTACCAGAAACTTGCCGATGACTTCGACTTGATTGCGCAGCGACACAGATGCCCCTGGTTGACATTCGTGGCGGATGTTTTATATTCATCATTCGCGTTTTGACCATTTTGAGCGAGGAAACCATCATGACCCCTATGCCCGCGACGAAAAGACTGCTTGCAGTGCTGCTTGGAGCCGTGATGCTGGTTGGCGCGCGCGCGACGCTGGCCGCAGCTCAAACTGAGAACATCCTTATCCAGCAAGATGTGCCCGTCCCCATGCGCGACGGGGTGGTTCTGCGCGCTGATATATACCGCCCTGCCGCGCCCGGCAGGTTCCCTGTGCTGCTCGAGCGCACCCCCTATAACAAGGCGGGCGAAGTCGAAACCGCCTACAAGGCCGCAGGACACGGATACGTGGTGATTATTCAGGACTGCCGCGGGCGCTATGCCTCGGCAGGCGAGTGGTATACGTTCAAGCACGAATCGGCTGACGGTTATGACACTGTCGAATGGGCCGCCAAGCTGCCATACTCAAATGGCAAAGTCGGCATGTTCGGCGGGTCCTATGTGGGAGCCACGCAAATGCTGGCCGCCATCGCGCATCCGCCGCACCTTGCGGGCATTTTCCCAACCGTCACCGCTTCGAACTATCATCGCAACTGGACTTATCAGGGAGGGGCGTTAACCCAATGGTTTGACCAATCCTGGACGTCCGGGCTGGCGCAGAACACGCTTGACCGCCGCGTAGCAGAAGCCACGGATGCGGTCAATTACGAAAAGACGCTTCCTCTTGATCATTTCTCGCTTTTCCCCGCGCCCACCACGCTTGGAACGGATGGACTCAAGGCTCTTGCTCCTTACTATCTCGACTGGCTGCGGCATCCCACCTACGACGATTACTGGAAGCAGTGGTCAATTGAGGCGGATTATTCCCGCATTCGAGTACCGGCTTTTCACATCGGCGGATGGTATGACCTGTTTCTTGACGGAACGTTGCGCAATTATATGGGCATCAAAGCTCATGGCGGCACGGCGGCAGCGCGCGACAGACAGCGGCTGCTCATCATCGTGGGTGGACACGCAGGAATGGGGCGCAAGGTGGGCGACGTTGATTTCGGCGCGCAATCTGTGCCTGATATCGATGGCATGATGATCCGTTGGTACGATTACCTTTTTAAGGGCGTTCAGAACGGCATGGCGCAGGAAAAGCCGGTGAAATATTTTGAGATGGGCCGCGACGAATGGCGCGAGGCCAGCGATTGGCCGCCGCCTGGCGCCCGCGCCACCCGCTTTTATCTGCATTCGGAAGGCAAAGCGAACACTGCTACGGGGGACGGGGCGTTGAGCGAAGCTGAGCCGGAAAAAGAGGCGCCGGACCGCTTTGTCTACGACCCTGCGAATCCCGTGCCCACTCTCGGCGGCAGGCTGTGCTGCGACAGCATTCACCTCGAACCCGGCGCGCGCGACCAGCGGTCGAGCGAAGCGCGCAAAGACGTGCTGGTGTTCTCAACCCCGGTCTTTAAGCGCGATTTCGTCGTCACCGGCCCGGTGCATCTCGTGCTCTACGCAAGCTCCTCGGCGCCCGACACCGACTTTACTGCCATGCTGACCGACATTGGGCCGGACGGCTTTGCCCGCAACATTACAGGCGGCATTATTCGCGTGCGGTACCGCAATTCGATGGAAAAGGCCGAGTTCATGACGCCCGGCAAGGTGTATCAGTTCACTATCGATATGTGGGCCACGAGCAACGATTTTCTGGCGGGGCACCGTCTGCGGCTCGATGTTTCGAGCAGCAACTTCCCGCGCTTTGACCGCAATCTGAACACGCGTGAAAACCCTGAGACGGGTGCGCACTGGGTGAAGGCCACTAACACCGTTTATCACGACACCGCGCATCCCTCGGCGCTCATCCTTCCGGTGATGCCCAACTGACCTGCGTCTCGAGGATGTAGCGCGGAGTTGTTTTGTAACTCCGCGGCTTTGAGGAAGGAAACAACCCAAAACCCGCAGAGTTTCTGGAACGCGAAACTCTGCGCTACCCGCTTGTCACTCATCACTGCCCTTTACAACGTCTTCAAAAACGCGATAAGAGCCTTCTTGTCCTCGGGGTTCAAGTCCAGCCCGAACGGGTGCCCTTGAATGGGACCGGGGCCAAGGTGAAAGCCTTTCGGCACATAATCGGATTTAAGCCGCGCGGGGTCGAACCATTCTTCCAACGTCTCTGCCTGACCTGTATGGCCGAACGCGTTGCGGAACCAAACGCCTTGTAGTGACGGCACCTTGTAGAACCCAGTCCCTCTGCGAGTTTTGAGCGCAAGGTACGGCTCGGTTCCGACCGAGATATCCAGAATGTCGTCGGTCTGACGAAGATCATCAGGGACTTTGAACCCAATCGCTGGCGTGAGCTTGTTGTTGGTGTAAAGCGGCGGAGTGTGGCACATGGCACAGCCTTCGCGGTCGAAAACTTTCTGACCGCGCGCCGCAAGCGCGTCAAATTTGTTAGGATTCGGCGGCGGCTTGAGTGAATAGAGGTAAAGAGCCAGCGCGTAGAGCTCTGCATCGCTGTATCGCGTCCCTTCCTCGCCACTGAAGGGCGTTGCATGCGGGCTCGGCTGGAAA
Source organism: Terriglobia bacterium (assembly GCA_035945515.1). Classification (GTDB taxonomy): domain Bacteria; phylum Acidobacteriota; class Terriglobia; order UBA7540; family UBA7540; genus RH2-MAG17b. The sequence continues at coordinate 3,287 of DASZAE010000313.1, read as the reverse complement.
TCGCCGAAGTGGGCGAGCGTATCCATGCCTTCATTGAGGATGGCGTAGCGCATGAGGTCGCCGATGGAGCGATTTCGGACGAGGCCCGTAGCATCAAGATACTTGCGATGCTGAACGCCGATGAGCGACGGGATGTGAACCGGGTGCGAGAAGCTCGTGCCCTGCCGCGGAAATACCCCGGGGTGCTCGACCACGGCCGCCAGTTCGCGGACGTACTCCTCCTTTGTGTAATACGCCTCCAGTTGTTCGCGGCTCATCACCCAAGGAGTCCCGTAATCAATCCAAAGAAAGTGCAATCGGCGCCGAAACTGATCGGTTCTCATGTGCTCCACCCGGAGTGGCGCCGCTTTGGGTCCGAAGGCCGCCGATCCTTGCGCACCCTCCAAGAGGGAGCCGTCAGCCATCAGACGCGTATGGCATCCGGCGCAGGAGTCTCTCCCGACCTCCAGCACGCCCTTCTTGCGGATGTAATAACGAGCAGCCAAGAACGTGCCGTCCTTCAAAACCGGAACCGGAACGTCACCTTCCGCCGGCGGTTCTGGTGGTGCCGGACGGAACTGCGTGTCCGATTCAAAAACGAGCTTGCCGGCTGCAATCCAGTCTGCTTTGGTGCGGAGCTTAGAGGGGTCAAAGATGATCTCGGGCTCTTTCTGCTTCAACGACTCTCGATAGCCCGTCGGCTCGCGCCCTTTCACATAAACGGGGTATGAGCGGTAGATAGGCCGCACCTTAAGCTTGTAGTATTCCGCCGCGTTCATATAGCGGGGTGATCGGTCACGCTGGGCTAGCGGCACTTCTAACCCCTGCACGGCCTTGTCGTCCCAAGCTCTTGGAATATTTGGGTGGAATTCCTGTGCCCAACAGGGCAGGGTAAGAAAAACGACCGCAAAACCGATTGCTCCGATGCTGACGCGCATAATTTGCCCTCCCTGGATTGCCGCTATAGCAAGGTAGCGCGGAGTTGTTTTATAACTCCGCGGCTCTAATTTTGGGGGTCATCACAACCCGCAGACTTGAACGACAAGTCTGCGCTACGAAATCATTCTTGCGGGGCCGCGGGGTTTGTGCCTGCGAATCCGCGGACGCCGGTTGCGGAAGGGACTCTCTGCTGCGTAACTGCGGGAGCCGGGATGCTCTCTTTCGCGGCGCGCCGCCGCAGCGCGGCTCGTACCGCCTGGTTATAAACAGCGGCGATGGTCCTGGGCGCGAGATCAAGGGCAAGCAGGTTGAAGGCGCTTGAGGAAAGAAGTCTCTGCTCCACGTCAGAAAGAGACTTGCCTTGTTGCACGCCCGCTGTCACTCCCGCCTGCAGCCATTCGAGGAACCCTCTAAAATTCGCCAAGCCGGATTTTGCGCCCGGATCTCCGTGGCCTGGAACATAAGTTGCGACATCCCATTTTCCGACCTCGCTGAGGACGCCGATCCAGCGCCCCACATCGCGCGAATCAACCTGTGGCACGAATCCCTTCACATAAAGATCGCCGAGGAAGAGCACCTTTTGCTGTGGCAGGTAGACCACCGCATCCCCGCGTGTTTCACCCGGCAGCCCGCAATCCATGGCAGTCATGCGGATCTCGGCGCCGCCCAGACTTAGCGAGGATTGGCCGGTAAAGGTCTGCTCCGGCAAAGTAAAGTGGATGCCTCTCATGCGCGCAGGGAGCTCGGGATCGAGAGTGAGCCTGCGCTCGATGTCATGCTGATAGGCCTGCATCTCAGACTTGGCGGCGGAGGTAGAAATGATGGTGGCGCGCTGCTCGGCGAAAACCTCGTTGCCGAGCATCTCATCCCCTTGGGCTCCAAGGTCGATGACGAGACGAACGGGAAGCTGCGTGCGCTGCCGGATTTCGTAGAGGATTTCACCCGCGTGGAATGGGTTGTTAGCCGAGTTAATCACCACCACGCCTTCCGGGGTGATGATGAAACCCGCGTTGCCGGCCCGGCTGAAGTAGGGGTCGCCGTTCTGGTCCATCACGTCGTCCGGCAGCCATACGAAAGTGTTGGGCGCAACTTGCCGCACCTCGTAATTGCGGCCCAAGGCGCAGGCGGGGCGGACATAGATGACGGCGGCAAGAGCAATGGCTGCCAGCCAGAAAACGCACGCCCGTTTCACGCGTATCGCTGGATAGGCACGCACCGTGAATCGCCGCCGTGCTTTTTCCGTTTCACAAAGCATTCGCAACTAAAGATTATTGAAGATTCTCTTCACATGCAAGTTAGTTGCACGGCGGCACTCCCCAACCGTTCGCCGCCTGGGCCGTTACTCGATTGACTCTTCTCCATCATGGCGGCACAATTTTCTCATGCTACGCCTGGGTTGCGGTTTGATTTTGCTGCTGTCGCTGGCGATAGCCGCGCTACCGCTTGAGGCCGGTCAAACCCATGACGCAAATGGGCCGTCCACAGGCCATAACGCGGCAGAAAACACGCGGGCTGATTGGCCGTTTCAGCCGCCTTCCGCCGCGAAGTCCGTCGAGATTGGCAACTTTTACTTACGCCGCAGCGACTTCGCAGGCGCTCTCAGCCGTTACCAGGAAGCGATTCGCACCGATCCAGACTACGCCCCTGCTTACCTCGCGCTTGGGAAGGTCTATGAGGCAACGGGAAAACGCCAGAAGGCGCTTGCAGCCTATGAGAAGTATCTCGCCGAACTCCCCTCGGACCGGGACGCGGCGCGGGCGAAGGGCGCGCACAAAGCGATTATCCGTCTGAAGCGAGATTTGGCCAAGAATAAGGACAAATAAACATCCGCTGGCTTTGCCCCTATTGGCATAAGCTACGGCTTCACTCCGCGGGTTCGGCTTGCGGGTTGTCCAGGTATGCGGTAAGAATATCGTTTGCCCGGTCCGCATCGCTCTCATGGACAAGCATCTGTATGGGTTCAACGCCGGGCAGGATTTCGCCCATAACATGCCCCTGTAGCACACAAGGAATACCCTCTGTCTCAAGTAGATTCCGCCCCAGATCGGCCTGCATCAAGGACGTAGGCCCGCTGAAAACGCGAACGCGGACGAGCTTTTCGGCCGGATCACCGTGCTCTGCTTCAACGGCGGCGAGTGGCGGCGCTCCCGGATGCAACAGCACGTGACAATCCATACATTCATGCGCGTTTTCCTGATACTCCACTCCGCAGTTTGGGCAGTATGCCATCGCTTTCCTCCTATCGCAGTATAACCTTAACTTCGGATGCTGACTGTGCTATTGTTCTCCTCTTGCGTCCGGCAGTCGACGGGGAGTATGGCAAACAATGCAATCAAAGCTGAGGTTGGCTCGCAAGCCAGGCGCTCCAG
>DASZAE010000312.1:0-7291 GCA_035945515.1 Terriglobia bacterium | reverse complement strand
GACGGGTCTGAGGTTTACATAGAGACCCATGCGCTTGCGAATCTGCAACAGGCCTTGCTCGGGACGAAGCTCGGGCCGCTTGGTGTCCCATTGCGGACCGCCTACCGCGCCCAGCAAAATCGCCTGTGAATTGTTGCAGATGGCCACCGTTTCGGCCGGCAAAGGACTGGCCGTGGCGTCGATTGCACTACCCCCAATCAGCCCAGTCTGGTAGCGGAAAAGCACGCCATTGATTGATTCGACGGCCTTAAGGACCTTTACGGCCTCGGCTACAACTTCGGGTCCGATCCCATCACCCGGCAGGAGCGCAACTCTGTAAAGTGCTTGCATAATTAAACTTAGCAACTATTCTACTCATTTGATGATAAACATGCAAACTTTTCTTTGACTTACGTCAATCCATCCAACCTTTTGCCTTACATTGTGTAAGAATATTTATAATTTAAGTCATTTATTATCATATAAATAATCGTTTGAATCTGATTTTTATCTACAGGCCACCGCGATGCTTAAAACCTTGTGAGGCCCAAGTTATGAAACCCGCCGAACCGTAGTAGTATGAAGTGCCTCCGATGCTTCAGGATCAAACCAATCAACTTCGCATGGCTAGTAAGATCTTTCGATGCGGCATAAGCATTGTCATCCCAAGTTGGAATGGACGGCAATTACTGAAGGAATACCTGCCCAGTGTTATCGAGGCGGCAACGGCCTATGAAAACCTGTCTCACCAGGAGACCGAAATCATCGTCGTGGATGACGCCAGCAATGACGGAACCTGCGCCTGGCTGAGCGCGCGCTATGCAAGGGTCCGCACGGCGGCGAATGAACGCAACCTCGGTTTTGCGCCCACCGTCAACCGGGGAGTGCGGATGGCCCGGCATCCACTCGTCTACCTCCTCAACAACGATGTAGCCGTTGAGCCGGGCACGCTCCCAACTCTAGCGGCGCACTTTGATAAGCCTGGCGTATTTGCGGTCGCCAGCCAAGTGTATGACTACGATACTGGCATCCTTCGCGGCGCGGGACAGGTGGGGCAATTGCGGCGTGGCTTTCTGGGCGTCCACCGGCGGTATTTTGTGGCCGATCCGGCGCAAGCGTCCGGCGCGCCATGGCTCACCCTATTTGCCACTGGCGGCTCCGCCATGTTCGACCGTGAAAAATTGCTGGCGCTTGGGGGGTTCGATGAAACGTTTGCGCCCTTTGGCTGGGAAGACGTAGAACTTTCAATACGCGCCTGGAAGCGGGGCTTCGAGGTCCATTACGAGCCACAAAGCCGCGTTTGGCACCAATTTTCGTCTACCATTAAGCCTAAATTTTCACGCCGCGAGGTTCGCGCAATCTATGAGCGCAACCGTCTCTTGGCCCACTGGCTGCATCTTGATTCTTCAGCCGAAATTGCTGCAAACGCTTTTTCTCTGGGGGCGAAATTATTCGCTTCGGTCTTTGTTGGACGATGGGAACTGTGGTCCGCGACAACTCAGGCGTTGAAACTTGCCAGCGAGATACGGGTCAAACGACGGGAATATGCGAGCACGCAGCGACGGACGCTAAGCGATGTGCTTCGCCAGATTGCCGGACAAACCCACCGTGCCGGGGCCGCCATTCTGGATGACGCATCGGCCCCAAAGGTAGAGAGGAAAGGCTAAAACAGGGTAAAGGAACTAAAAGCTAACGTCAGGCACGAGAGACATGCAAGTGGATTTAAGCTTGTCTCTTGTCTCTGTTTTTTACTCCACCGAATCTGCCGCAACTTCGCTCTCATCAATTCCGTACTCTTTGAGCTTGCGATAGATGGTGGTCTTGCCGATGCCAAGCAGCTTAGCGGCGCGCAGACGGTCACCGCCCGCGGTTTCAAGCGCGTTTACGATAGCCCGCCGCTCCAGGTCTTCCAGCGTGTGCGGCTCGCCGGGCTGAGCCTCGCTTTTGATCGTGCCGAGCATCACCGGAGGCAGGTCTTTCAGTTGCAGCAGCGGTCCCGCGCCGAGCGCCAGCGCGCGCTGAACACAATTTTCGAGTTCTCTCACGTTGCCCGGCCATGAGTAGCTCATCATGCGGTCCATGGCTTCAGGCGCAAACCCCGCAATTCCTTCGGCGGGGCCGCCGTGCCGTTCGATAAAGTGCTGAGCCAACGCCGGAATGTCTGCCTTCCGCTCGCGCAGCGGTGGCACCATAAGGGAGACCACGTTGAGCCGGAAATAGAGGTCCTGCCGGAAGGTTCCCTTCTCCACGCCCGCTTCCAGATCGCGGTTGGTCGCGGCCAGCACCCGCGCTCGAAGCGGAACAGGTTCGTTGCTGCCGAGCGGGCGTATTTCGCGTTCTTGCAAGGCGCGCAGAAGTTTCGCTTGCAGCTCAATCGGCAACTCACCGATTTCATCCAGAAAGACCGTGCCACCCCCTGCCGTGGCGAGCAATCCAGTGCGGGCCTGAGTCGCGCCCGTAAAGGCGCCGCGCACGTGGCCGAAAAGTTCGCTCTCGATCAGGTTCGGCGTGAGCGCCCCGCAATCGACCGGAACAAACGGCTTATCTTTCAGCGGGCCAAAAGTATGGACAGCCCTGGCCACCAGCTCTTTTCCCGTTCCACTCTCGCCAAGCACAAGCACCGGATGCCGCTTCCCTGAAACCTTGAGGATCATCTGGTAAACCTGCTGCATGGCCGACGAAGTACCCACGAATTCGCCGAATCCGTGCTGCGTTTTCATCTCTTCGCGCAGGAGCCGGTTTTCCTCCGCGAGCTGCTGGCGCTCCACCAGGCGGCGGATTACGGTGCGGAATTTTTCAAGCTGAAAGGGCTTGGCAATGTAGTCGTATGCGCCCAGCTTCACCGCCTCAACCGCTTCCGAAATAGTGGCGAAACCCGTCATCACCAGCACATCAACGCTCGGATGATTTTCTTTGATCGTTCGCAGCAGGTCCATGCCGCTGCCGCCCGGCATGTGCACATCTGAAACCACAATGTCGACTTGGCCATCTTCGAGCACGGCAATCGCCTTTTCTGCCGAGTCTACGGCTTCTGAAGCATAGCCAAGCCCCTGCAGAAGTTCCAGGCACAACTGGCGCGAACTGGGTTCGTCATCGACGACGAGGACTCTAACCGGCATGGGTATTTACCTAAACGTAATATAACATGAGTTAACCTTTTGACAAACGAATCGCTACAAAACCCCGGCTGCTCTAACCTCTCACCCGGTTGTCGCATGATCCTGTAGAGGTCGTCTAGTCGCCTGTCCCAATGGTTCGCGGCATAAATCCGCCGCTGTTCGTACCTGTCACCCTGAGAGCATAGCGAAGGGTCTCCATATTTGTTTTTTTAAGAAATGCCGGGATGCTTCGCGGAGTTTACCCTGAGCCAAATGCCGGGATCCTTCGCTCCGCTCAGGATGACGAGCGAAGGGCTCAGCATGACAATAGCGCCGCCAATATAGTTTGCGAATTTCTGAGACACTAGCGCCGCTCTTTTGCACCGTAAGACAGCTCCTTGAATTGTATTTTACTAGCGCGATAGAAACTTACTATGTATATGTAATTAAATAGTTTATTACTGCCAAGGGACTTGTTTGCCTCTGCGGTTAACAGTAATCTGTGACCAGCCTAGCTCTCTCTGGGGGGAAAGATGCAAAAAATCAAGTTTTTGTCCTGCTTGTTAGTTGCCGCCGCGCTCAACTTGGGGATTGCTGCGCAAGCCTGGGGGGACATAGTTTCCTATACCGGCATCACCGTACCGCAATCCGTCACGTACACTCAACCTGAACCATCTTGCGGTTTTGATAGCACGCCTACCGATGCCACGGCTTGCAGCCTCACCGCAGTCGCCAACTATACCTTCACCGCGCCAAGCGGCGACTTCTCTATAAACGTCACCTCGTCCTATTCGGAAGGGGTTGTTCCTTACACGGGCGGCATCACGACCTTTCACCTCTGGTTCGATGGCGGGCTCATTGTTAATTTCCAAGATACTCCATCCACAGCGCGGGGCTGGTTTCAAGATCCACTCGGCTTTGCGGCGACGAGCCCCGGAGAGAACCATTATACGAGCGGCTCATTCGTGGATCATGGACAGACGTATTACGACTGGTTTGAGTTCGGCTACAGCTTTGGGGATGGCGACTACCCTCCGCGCATGAGTGACGTCCCGAACATTGTGATCGGCTATGCCTATGATGCTTGCCCCGACGCTCCGATTACGATTGGCGCCACCAGCGGGGGCGCAACGTGCTCTGACCCGCTCGACCCGCCCGATCCTCCTGCTCCCGAGCCTGGCACGCTCTTTCTTTTCGGAACTGGCATTCTTGCGATGCTTTACCTGACCCGGAGATCACGGAAACTATACGCGACGCCATAAGTCGGCGGCGCCTGATTCTGTAGCGGCAGCCTCTGGCTGCCGGTCTTTACTATTAAAATCCGGCGGCCAGAGGCCGCCGCTACAGCCAATTATCGTCGCCGACTTATGGCGCTCTGTATAGCGAAGGGTCTCACATAGCTCGCAGAGAGACGAATACTTTTTGATTCGAAGGAGGCGCTATGAAGGCATATTTATGGTTTTCGCGGACGGCTGTTCTTTTTTTGTCTGTCTCGTTCATCGCTACCACCGCCCTGGCCTCTCAAATTACCATCACGGGCACAGCCGATAAAGGCTATTCACAGGACGAAAACTTCTCCATATCAGGCCCGGGACTTACACTCATTTCGTATGCCGTCGACGGTCCATCCGAGGTATCTTTGTCATCATGTTCTTCCATCGGAATAATCGTATGTGGTTTAGTCATTCGGGCTAGTCAGGGACCTCAGGAGCCTGGCAATTTTGGTGGTTCATTGAACGGAATCGGCGCCGATTTCCTCATAGGAAGTCTAATTTTTTCTCTCGCTCCAGGATTTCCTATGACACCCATCCCGATTGGTTCCAGCGCATCGGGTCCCGTCAGCGTTACGGGAGACATCATTGGAGTGAATCTGATCCCTCCATTTAACACTCTAGGCCCTCCACTGTTTGAGGTCCTGATCAATGGAACCGGCACATTGACTGAGAATGACTTCCTAGGATGCGCCCTGGCCCCATGCACCTCTTTATCACCGAACTCCGCGTTTCTTGGCTTCAACTTTACCTTCACCGGGACCGCCACGCCCACGCCCGAGCCGGCAAATCTTATCCTCCTGGGCACAGGGATGCTCGGCCTTGGTGTAATAGGGCTTAAACGACGGGCGAAACCGCTAAAATAGGCGCGCTCAGCATTTCCCCCCGAGCAAATCGTTCGTAGTGTTTGGCGTGAAACGCGCCTATTTCCAGGTCAGCCGGAATACCGTCATTATCGGCAATAATGTTTGCCTCTAACAATGAGAAGTCGTAATTATTGCCCTCGAGATACGAATCCTTGCGCCGCGCGGTGTTTTTCCTTCATAATGGGCGCATTACATCGATTCAGGAGGATTCATGTCTGGTTCTTATAAGAAGTTGGCTTTTGCTTTGTTCGCGCTGATTCTTGCATTTGCTTTATTTCCCCCACAGCTTTCCGCCGAAGACCATGTGATTCCGCAGACGTCGCTTCACCAGGCGCTGGTAAATGCCTCCGCCGCGCGGCAGAAACAAATTGCTCAAGTAAAGAACTTTTTTGCTTCCAAGCCCGTCGCTAGCGCGCTCAAGAAGGGCGGCGTGGACCTGCGCCAAGTGCAGCAGGCGGTTCCAAATCTGAGCGACCAGGAACTTGCCCAACTGGCCACGCGCACGCAAAAGATTCAGAATGATTTTGCGGCGGGCGCGCTCTCCAACGAGCGCCTGACGTATATCGTCATCGCGATAGCAACGGCCTTGATTGTGATCCTGATCCTGAAAGCTTGACCGCGCCCTATTGTAGCGGCGGTCTCTGGTCACCGGTTTTCAATATTAGAGACCGGCGGCCAGAGGCCGCCGCTACAACTCCACACCATGCCCAATATCCTAGCGATGGACGTGGGAGGCACGCATTTCCGCGTCGCGTTGTTTGACGATTCGGGGAAGATCATCTCCGTCTACAGAGGCGAAACTCTGCGCTCGGGCGGCCGCGAATGGATGCTCGGCGAACTTCGCCAGCGCGCTGAAGCACTCCGGCGCGAGAGTAGCGAGCCAGTGATGGCCTGTGGCGTCAGCTTCGGCGGCCCGGTTGATTTCAAACGCCAGCGCGTCACTTCCGTCCACACGCCCGGATGGGAAAACTTTCCGTTGTCCGAATGGATCGAGGCCCAGTTGGTGCTTCCCTGCCGCGTGGATAACGACGCCAACGCAGGCGCGCTCGGCGAGTTCCGCTTCGGCGCGGGACGCGGGACCGAGTCTCTCATCTACATCACGCATAGCACCGGCATTGGCAGCGGGATCATTTGCAACGGCAGGTTGCATCGCGGGCGCGATAGCATGGCGGGCGAGATTGGTCATTTGCCCCTTAAAGAATCTGACTCGCGCTGCACGTGCGGGCTGATGACGGGCTGCACGGAGGCGCTGGCTTCCGGCAGGGCGCTTGACCACATGGCGCGAGATCTTGCGGAGCATCACCCGGATCAGGCCGCGCGGTTGCTCGAACTTTGTGGCGGCGATCCAGGGAAGGCGACGGCGCGAGAATTGATAGAAGCAGCGAGGCAAGGCGATGCCGCGGCTGCGGCGCTGTTTGCCAGCGCCATACGCAGCCTGGCTTTGGCGCTGATTATGGCCATTCGATTAATCGATCCCGATAAAATCATTTTCGGCGGGGGCGTCGCGCAGTTAGGCGATTTTCTGATTGATAGTTTGCAAAATGCGTTAAAAGAATGGTGGTCAGACCAGTTCCCCAACACCACTGAGATCGCGCTGGCAGAGCTTGGGGACAAATCTCCACTTTATGGCGCAGCCGCGCTCGCGCTTCAAATAACTGGGTAATGCGCTTCTGGTAGCGCCGGCATCCCTTCGCGGAGTTTACCGTGAGCCTCTTCGCTTCGCTCAGAGCGATTCGAAGAGGAGCGAATCGGCTCAGGACAGGCTCTGCCGGCAAAAGCCGCCGGGACGGCGGCGCTATATTGTAAACTTAATTGGCGGACACTATGCTAGTGCTGCGTGCCGCAATTTTGTTGACTTATTTGGCCGAAACCGACTTTGTGTGTATCAGGGCACGGCTTTCAACCGTGCCGTAGGAGATGCTATTTATTATGAGGGCTTTAGAGTCTGAGTGAGAACTCGACTTTCGGCCCATTCAATAAGGTTTCCGGATCGGGGTTCGGATTTTATGACCTTTAACCTGTCGTCAGATCGTTCCTACGCCCGCCAGAGGCACTCTGCCCTAGCCCGTTTGAGCCC
>DASZAE010000311.1:0-2175 GCA_035945515.1 Terriglobia bacterium | reverse complement strand
TCCTGATTCTGTAGCGGCGGCCTCTGGCCACCGGTCTTTACTATTAAAATCCGGCGGCCAGAGGCCGCCGCTACAGCTGATGACCGTCGCTAATTTATGGCGCTCTGTATAGCTCGTCAGTTATGGCGCCAGTTAAGGATGATTGTCTATGTGGTTTGGAGGTTCGTGGGAACCGGCTCGCGGTTTCAATAAGGCAGGCAACGCTCTGCCTTTGGACAAGCTATGCCTCATGCTCGTCTTCTTCGCCGCTGGCCTTCCCGCTCAGAGCGCGCCGCCGCAATTGCAGGTTCCTCTGACCGTGGCTAAAGGAGTTCCGCTGCGCGTCAGGCTCAAAACGCGCGTCCCCATCAAGCATGTGGGCGTGCCAGTCGACGGCATCCTTGCGGCGCCGGTCTACGTCTATGACCGGCCCGTGATTCCCGCGGGCAGCGAAGTGCTGGGCCGGGTCATCAAAGTCCAGAGCGCCCCGCGGCTGGTCCGCGCGCGCGCCATCATGAACGGCAGTTTTACTCCGCTGCGCACCGCGCAGGTGGAGTTCGACACGCTGGTGATCGAGGACGGCCGGCGAATCCCCATTTCGACGCGCGTGATGGCCGGCGCAGCGCCGTCCATCCAGCTTGTGAGCGCCGGAAATCAGAAGAGCGCCGGCAGAGCAACGGGCTTGCTTGCGGGTGAATGGCACGAAATCTCCGCGGAGAAAAATGAGGTGGTAGGCGCACTCCGCGCGCCAGGCAAAATTCAGCGGATGAAACATGCGGCAAAGAAACTGATCGCGGCGGAAATTCCCTATCACCGCCAAGCCTTTCAGCCGGGAACCATTTTCACCGCTGAATTACAGGCCCCTCTTCAATTTGGCATGGCGACATTGCCTGCGACGGAATTATCCAAAGTTGGTTCGCCGCTGCCTCCGGATTCGATTCTGCACGCCCGGCTGGTGACGCCGCTTAATTCGGCGACCGCACGCCAGGGGGGCCCGGTGGAGGCGATTGTGACCCAGCCGTTTTTTTCGGCGAAGCATCAGCTGATCGTCCCGCAAGGCAGCCAGCTAGAGGGTACTGTGATGCGGGCGAAGGCCGCGCGCCGCCTGCGCCGCAACGGCAACCTTCGATTTACCTTTCAACGCCTCGTCCCGCCGGATGTTCACGCGCCGCCGGAAACGATACAGGCTTCGGTGCAACGGATGGAAGTGGCCCGAAGTTCACACTTAAAGCTTGACGCGGAAGGAGGCGTTGCGCCCGCGCCGTCGAAGAAGAAATACGTTGCGCCTGCTCTCTCATTGCTTCTGGCCGTGCAGGCCGCGACGCCCGACCGCGACGCGGTTTCGGGAGACGTCGCGGGCGCGGTTCCGGGCCAGGGCGGCGTCACCGGCAAAGTGCTGGCAGGCGGATGGGGATTCGGACTGGTCGGCTCAGCGTTGTCTCTCGCGGTGAAATCGCGCGCTTTTACCGCGGCGCTGGGTTTCTATGGCGCGGCGTGGTCCGTCTATTCGAACTTGCTAACGCGGGGGCGCGATGTGGTGTTTCCTGCCAACACACCGATGGAGATCCGGCTAGGCAGTCACGAACGGCCAGGCTTGAAAATGCCGCTGCCGTCTCCGCCACAGGCTTAGCGTGCTCAATCACATGATATAGCGGCCTTCTTTGGCGCGGCGGTCAGCCCGGCAATGGACCGCCGGTCTTATTGAGGATTACAAATTATAGTGACGACAAATGTTGTAGCGGTGGCCTCTGGCCGCCGGTTTTTCGGCGCTCAGAGAGCGCCGCTACAGAAACAATTGTCACTATAATTTGTAATCCTCATTAAATGCTTATAAATCCGGCGGCCAGAGAACGCGGCGGATGTATGGCCGTCTGGAAAATTTGTGAGGAGAGGACCATGAGCAGTTACACGAGCAAGCTCTCGATTGAATCGCGCTATCTCAAGAACGACTTCATCCCCGACGGCGACGTAAAGAAGCCGGCATGGAAAAAGGCTCGATGGGCCAAGTTCGATCACGATTGGGCCGGCAAGCGGCGCTATCCGAAATCGGAGACATGGGTTGCCACCTGCTGGACGCCGGGGCAATTCTATCTTGCCTATCAGTGCCGGTATTCTTCACTCAACATTTATCAGGAAGGCGACCCCGCGAAAGATAAGTGGGGTTTATGGGAGCGCGACGTGGTAGAGGCCTTTCTG
>DASZAE010000310.1:0-4368 GCA_035945515.1 Terriglobia bacterium | reverse complement strand
CGCTCCAGGGTCACATAGCTAAACATCGCCGTTTGCTGAACATCGGGTCCGCGCATCCGTTCCACCTCCTTGAGGCATCCTCCCACCAGGAAGAAATATGTCATAATGCGACCTGAAATCAAGAGTTTTTCCGCAGCCTGTGAAGCCGCGGTGAGAATGCAGGCGTTCACGTCGGAGCTAAAGCTCCGACCCCCTGAAACTGCCCCGGAAAAGCGGATTCTTCGCGGAGTTTATCCTGAGCGAAAATACTGGGATTCTTCGCTGCGCTCAGAATGACAGCGCCGGTTTCAGCGGCCCGAGGCCGTCAACCGCTGGACAGGGCCATTGAGCAGTTCAGGGAGCTTGGGAAAGAGGCTCGCCGCCTTTTCTACCTGCGGGTCGTTACGCACGGCGGCCTGATTAGAGAAATCGAGACCAAAAACCAGATCAAAGAGCGCCGCTTGCAGCTTATTTTTCAAAAGTTCCTGGTCTTTAGACCAATATTCATCCGGAGACTTGACTCTTTGCGCGGTGAGAAAATTGCGGAATTCTTGCAGTATTTCATCGCCGGGCTGGAACGCTTGGGTGATTTTGCTATGATACGTCACGTATTCAGCGGCAAACATGCTGAAGAAGCCCCGCTGGTCGAGAAACTGCATCCAGGGATCGAGTTCCGGGGCGGCCGCGAGAACGTCCGGCGTGATTCCGCCGTGCGAGCCGAGCGGGCGACCGTTGGCGGTGTGAAATGCCGACCGCGAGCCAGCATCACCGGATTGAATGCCTTGAATAGGGTTTGCCAGCGCAGTTCCCGGAAGCGGCTTCTGAATGGAGCGGCCGCTGGGCGTGAAATAGGCGGAGGTCAGCAATGCAACGCCAGTGTCATCGCTCAAAGGCATCACCGATTCCACCACGCCCTTGCCGAAGGTTGGCTCTCCCACTATCAGCGCGCGGTCGTGATCCTGAAGCGCCGCCGTCAGCACTTCCGCCGCGCTCGCGGTGTTGCCGTTCACCAGAACAATCAGCGGCAGTTTCACTTCGATGGGCGCCGTTACGCAGCGGTAGGTCGTTTCCTTCACGCTCCGGCCCCGCACCGTCAGCACCGTAGTTCCCGAATCCATGAACAAGCTGGAAACGCCCACGGCCGCCGCCAGCAGTCCTCCCGGATTATTGCGCAGGTCAAGCAAGATTCCCCTCAAATGGGGATAGCCCAGTTTTTTGAGCGCGTCGACGACTTCCTCGGGCGTTTTGGATTCAAAAGAAGCGATGTGAATGTAGGCGACGCCATCCGAATAGAGAAAGGCCACGTCCACCGTGGGCAGGGCCACCTCGGCAGGCTGCAAATGCGCCGTCACCGGCGCGTTTTCTCCAGGCCGCAACACGCTGAGCGTTGCGGGATGCAATTTCGCCTGCTGCAGCGTGCGGATCAAGTCCTGAAAGCTCAGGCTATCCAGCGCAATCCCGTTCACCGCCAGAATCTGATCGCCCGGCCCAAGCCCCGCCCTCCAGGAAGGCGATCCCTGCTGCGCCTGAATTACCGTCACTTTGCCGGTCTGAACGTAAAGGATCGAGCCAAAGCCCACGGCCTCGCCGCGCGTTTGCTGCTGCAATTGTTCGAATTGGTCGCGGTCGAAAAAAGAAGAGAAAGGGTCGAGCGAGGAAAGCATTCCGCGCACTGCCCCCTCCAGGATCAAGTGGTCAGGGTTGACCGGCTCCATGTAATTCCGCTGCAAGGCCTGGTAGATCTCGGCGAACTTAATGCTTTGCGCGGTGACGGCGTCAGCCGGAGGGCCTGGCTTTGCCTGCGCGAAAAGAGCGCCTGCGGACAACACGGCGGAGATCATCATCAAGGCCAGAAAGACGCTCAAACGCCGCAGCGCGGATTGGAATGGACCCAAGAACATGCTCAATGAAATCGTAAATATCTCACGGCAGAGCCGGGGCTTTAGAATGGGCGGCCTCTCAAAGGGGCCTGTTCCTGCGGCTCGATCGCGGTCATGGCCTGAAATACCCCTCACCCGCGCTCATACCTCGCGCACCCTCTCCCATCGGGAGTCTGTGGGACAACTAACTTTGCCGACGAAGAATCAATAAGTTACAAGGGTTGCTTCATCCGTAAGTTGTTGATTCTAGGTTCGACCTCCGAGTTGTCCCACAGACTCATCGGGAGAGGGCTGTGATCCTGTCGTTGATCCCCTACCCTCTCCCGCCGGGAGAGGGTGGCGAGCCCTTCGCTTGTCATTCTGAGCGAAGCGAAGAATCCCGGCATTTCCGCTCAGGGTAAACTCCGCGAGCCGGGTGAGGGTATCGTCCGAATTCTCCGAACACGACGGATTATGTTGTCCTGCTCCCGGAACTGTCAAACTTCTACTGACACCCCGGCAGAGCCGGGGGAACTCCCGCTGGATTAGTATAACCCGCGCGCTATTGTTTCACGGCAGTCTGTGGCACACTAGCGGGTTGCAAAAATAGAGTCTGCAAGTTTCATCAGCGGTCTCTACAAATATAAGGAGCTACGAACATGAGTAAACTCACCCGGCGAAACTTTATCGCCACAGCGGGCGCTGGAGCAGGCGGCCTTACTGCGGCGCTGGCGCTGCCCACTAGTAGCGCCAATGCGGCCAGTACAGTCAGTTCGGCCGGCTCAGCCAACTCAGCCGACTCAGAAAGCCCGGACGTGCTCACGCGCAAGTTCTATACCGTGCTCAGCCTTTCGCGCATCGGGTTCAGCGCGCCGTTTGAGCAGTCTGTCGTTCTCGCCCATCAATACGGATTTCAGGCTGTTGACCCTGATGAAAAATTGTTCGCGCAATTATCCGATGACGGACTGAAGAAGCTGCTCGACGATCTCGCCGCCAAAAATCTGAAGTTCGGCGCAGCAGGATTGCCGGTGGATTTCCGCAAAGATGAGGCCACGTTCAGCAGCGATCTTAAAAAATTGCCGGACGCCGCCGAGGTGTTGCGGCGCGCGGGCGTCTCGCGCGTCAGCACCTACGTCCTCTCTTGTAGCAACACCCTCACCTACCTGCAGAATTTCCGCCAGCACGCCTGCCGTCTGCGCGAGTGCGCCAAAATCCTCGCGGACCACGGCCAGCTCATGGGGCTTGAGTACGTAGCAACCCGCACCGTGTGGCGGAGCGAGAGCCAGCCGTTCATTCACACCATGTCGGAAATGAAAGAGCTTGAAGTCGCCATCGGGACCAATAACCTTGGCATTCAGCTTGATAGCTGGCACTGGTACAACGCCCAGGAAACCGGCGCCGACATCGAAACGCTGCGCAACCGCCAGGTGATCACGGTAGACTTGAACGACGCGCCCCGCCTGCCGCTCGATGAGCAATATGACAATCACCGTGAATTACCGGCCGCGACCGGCGTGATCCCGGTGAAAGTGTTCCTGCAATCGCTCGCCGCAATTGGCTATGACGGGCCAATCCAAGCCGAGCCATTTAATGCTCAGTTGCGCGCCATGCCCCTCGACCAGGCAGTTGCGGCCACTGCCGCCGCCATCCACAAGGCTTTTAGCGAAGCGGGGCTGGCGTAAGGATATCGGGTGCCCTCTCCCGGCGAATCTGTGTGACAACTGCGGGCCATATGCTGTAGCGGCGGCCTCTGGCCGCCGGTCTTTACTATTTGAAACTCGGCGGCCTGAGGCCGCCGCTACAACCGCAGTTATCACACAGACTCCCGGCGGGAGTCTGTGGGACAACTCGGAGGTCGAACCTAGAATCAACAACTTACGGATGAAGCAACCCTTGTAACTTATTGATTCTTCGTCGGCAACGTTAGTTGTCCCCCACACTCGGCGGGAGAGGGTAGCAAGCCCTTCGCTTGTCATTCTGAGCCCTTCGGCTCCGCTCAGGGTAAACTCCGCGAGCCGGGTGAGGGGGGGCTGACAGGATAAGCCGCGATAGCGGCCGCGCAAACTCAAAACTCGCTTGAATGAGCAAATGACTTCGGGTATAGTTTTCCCATCTCAAGAAAGCAACCGGTCAATTGAATAGGATGGGAAGGCGAATTGGCGAAAGAACCTCTATCGCCGCGTGGGGCATTCTATTGCTTTGGCTGCTGGGAAATATGCAAGGACGGCATTGACCAATCTTTCAAAATGAGGGAAAACTATGGCGTTCTGTCCAAAGTGCGGTACTCAGGTAGATGCAGGAGCCGCTTTTTGCAAATCCTGCGGCGCATCAACAGGCGGCCTATGGAGCGGCGGCGCGGCGGCGCCTCCACCGCCCGGCGCGGGTTCGACGCCCATGACATCCAACGTCGCGGCCCTGCTCACTTACATTCTGGGTTTCATCACCGGAATCATCTTTCTGGTGATCGAGCCTTACAAGCGCGACCCGTTCGTCCGCTTCCACGCATTTCAATCCATTTTTCTGAGCGCCG
>DASZAE010000309.1:0-18870 GCA_035945515.1 Terriglobia bacterium | reverse complement strand
CAGCAAAAGTTTTCAGATTAAGATCGGCGACAAGGGCGGATTTGAGGCCAATGAGATCATGGGAGGAGATGGGAAGAACCCCATTGTGGTCGAGAACATGACGGCTTGGAACGTGCAGCATGATATCAAGGGGAAGGCCAACCGGCTCCATTACAAAGACGAGTTCGGCAACCAATTCGATCTGGCGGACACCAATGCGAATGAAGGAAAATTTAATTGGACGGATAGAACGTCGCATTACTTTTAGCCGCCGCTCATGCCGCATGATGAAGCGCGGCATTCGCCAATGATTTCGCGGAGAAGAAGATGCAAGAAGCCTGGATTGTCTCCATCGCGCGCACCGCAGTGGGCAAGGCGCCGCGCGGAACGTTGCGGCACACGCGCCCGGACGACCTTGCCGCCACGGTGATTCAAGACTTGTTGCGGCGGACGCCTCAAATTCGGCCCTGTGAAATCGAAGATGTGATCCTTGGCTGCGCCATGCCCGAAGCGGAGCAGGGAAACAATGTGGCGCGAGTGGCCTCGCTACGAGCTGGGTTGCCCAAGGATTGCGCGGCGATGACCATCAACCGGTTTTGCTCTTCCGGCCTCCAGGCCATCGCGCTCGCGGCGGAGCAGATTATGGTGGGCTTTGGCGAGACGATTATCGCGGGCGGCACGGAGAGCATGAGCCTAATCCCGATGGGCGGACATCATTTTTCGCCCAACCCGTATTTGATCGACCACTATCCCGACGTCTATCTCAACATGGGGCTGACGGCGGAGAATCTGGCGCGGAAGTTCCGAATCTCCCGCGAACGGCAGGATGAATTCGCGCTCCACAGTCATCAGCGCGCGCTCGCCGCGGCCGGAACGGGAAAGTTCGACGAAGAGATCACGCCGGTGGAAGTGACTGTTGTAAATCCTAGCGGAAACGGGAAGCCGCAGACGCAAGCGATCACTTTCAAGACAGACGAGGGACCGCGCCGCGACACGTCGCTCGATGCGCTCTCAATGTTGAAGCCCGTGTTTCACGCCAAGGGCACAGTGACGGCGGGCAACGCTTCGCAGACCAGCGATGGCGCGGCGGCGGCGCTAGTGATGTCCGCGGAAAAGGCGCGGCAAGCGGGCGTCAAACCGCTGGCCCGCTTTGTGAGCTACGCCGCGGCGGGAACCTTGCCCGAAGAAATGGGCATGGGACCAGTTTATGCCATCCCAAAGGCGCTGAAATTTGCGGGCTTGAAACTCGAGGATATTGATTTAATCGAGTTGAATGAGGCGTTCGCCGCGCAGGCTCTGAGCGTGATCGAAGCGGCGGGTCTCGACCCGGAGAAAACCAACGTCAACGGCGGAGCGATTGCCCTTGGACATCCGCTCGGCTGCACCGGCGCAAAGCTCACCACTACGCTGCTTGCAGAGATGAAGCGCCGCCACGCGCGTTACGGCATGGTGACGATGTGCGTTGGCGGCGGCATGGGCGCGGCGGGCATCTTTGAGAACCTGCAATGATTAAAGGTGGTGGTGAGTTGTGAAAAAAAACAGCCTCATGCAAAGATGCGAAAGCGCCAATGTTGTAGCGGCGGCCTCTGGCCGCCGGTTTTTCGGCGCAGTAAAAATTATCACTATAATTTGTAATCCTCAATAGTTGCGCGTTCTGATCAGCGATGAGCAGGATTTGCGGGGTCCGCTGAGTTAAACAAATGACCGAATCAAAAACATTGGCGGCGCAGGGCGGCGCATTCCTGATTGAATCGTCCCCGCCAGACTCCATTTTCACGCCGGAAGACCTCAACGATCAGCAGCGGCTTATCGCCCAAACGGCGGAAGAATTCGTGAATCAAGAGATCGTTCCGCGCCTCAGAGAGATTGAGCAAAAGCAACCGGGCTTGCTGCGCGAGCTGCTGAAAAAAGCTGCTGACCTTGGCTTGTGCGCGACGGACGTTCCCGAATGTTACGGCGGACTTGATCTGGACAAGGTTTCGTCGATTATCGTCTCAGAGAAGATGGCGCGCGACGGCGCTTGGGCGGCGACGATTGGCGCTCAATCTGGCATTGCGATTCTTCCTATTGTCCTCTTCGGGACCGAAGAGCAGAAAGCAAAATACGTTCCCCGCCTTGCGCGCGTCGAATGGGTGGGCGCGTATTGCTTGAGCGAATCGGGCTCGGGATCGGACGCGCTGCATTGCAAAACTCGCGCCACGCTCAGCCCGGACGGCAAACACTACATCCTGAATGGGACCAAGATGTGGACGACCAACGGCGGTATCGCTGACGTTTACATCGTCTTTGCGCGGGTGGATGGCGAGCACTTTACGGCCTTTATTGTGGAACGCGCGTCCCCAGGCGTTGAGCCTGGCGCCGAAGAACACAAGATGGGCATTCGCGGATCTTCAACCACGCCCGTCGTATTCGAAAACGTTTATGTTCCGGTTAAAAACGTGCTTGGTGAAATCGGCAAAGGCCACCGGATCGCTTTCAATATTCTGAATATGGGCCGGCTGAAGCTGGGGGCCGGCTGCATTGGCGGGAGCAAAATCTTAATGACGCCCGCCATTCAATGGGCCAAAGAGCGGCAAGCATTTGGGCGTCCCATTGCGGGTTTCGGTCTGATTAAAGAGAAGCTCGGCCAGATGGTGGAGCGAATTTACGCCGCGGAGAGCATGTCTTTCCGCACGGCGGGCATGATTGACGCGCGAATCGGCGAGGCGGGGAATTTCTCCGCGACGAATGAGGCTCGTTCGCAACCGGCGCTGGCCGCGCTTCAGGAATATGCGGTGGAGTGCTCGATTCTAAAGGTGGCTGGAACCGAGTGTCTGGACCGTGTGACAGATGAGACAGTTCAGATTTTCGGCGGTTACGGCTTCAGCGCGGATTATGAGATCGAGCGCACCTACCGCGACCAGCGCGTGAATCGCATCTACGAAGGGACCAACGAAATCAACCGGCTCCTCATTATTGAGATGTTGCTGAAACGCTCGATGAAGGGCGAGTTGGCTTTGATTCCCGCCGCGCAAAAGGTATTGGATCGCGCGCTCGACGCGCCGTCCTTCGATGGCGAAGAGAGTAACGGACCGCTCGCCGCCGAAGCCCGCATGGTTGAAGGCGCGAAACAGGCGGCGCTGCTGCTGGCGGGCGGCGCGGCGCAGCGATTCGGGCAGACGCTTTCGGAAGAGCAGGAAGTGATCGGAGCTTTGAGCAATCTGGTGATCGAAATCTACGCAATGGAAAGCGCGCTGCTTCGGGCAAGTAAGCGCGTGTTACGCAGTCAGCTGGAAGCCGCGCGGCCGCATTGCGATGCCGCGCGGTGTTTCATCCACGGGGCATCGGACCGGATTGAAATGGAGGCGCGGCGTGTGTTGCCGCGCCTCGCAGAGGGCGACGCGCTCCGCGCGCAATCGGCGATGCTTCGCCGTTTCCTTAAGCACCCGCCGGTGGACACGATCGCTCTTAAGCGCCGTTTGGCGGATCGCGCGGTGAAACTTGGCCGCTATCCGTTTGCGGTGTGATCATCTCCTTCAGCCGGGCCGCGCCGTCATTTGGATTTTAAATCTGGAATGGAGTGCTCTCTGAAAAAGCTTGATAATGTTGTGGTAGCGCCACCGGGAATCGAACCCGGGTTTTGAGATTGAGAATCTCATCACCTACCCTAAGGATTCAACGGGATAGCGCCAATTTTTTGCTCACTGTCCCCCCAATTGTCCCCCCATTTTTCAACGATGTTCCCCCGGAAACGGCCGCCGCGGTCTCGTTCGCGGCATCGGCGAGGTGCTGATCCAGGTAGCCGAGGAAGCGTTCAAAGCCGCTCGCTACGTGCGACTCGGTTACATGAATGTAATACTTCTCCGCGACGCTCGGCGAGGAGTGGCCCATCAACCGCGCGATAGTGAACTTGTCCATGCCGGACTCCGCCCAGCGAGTTCCGCACGTGTGCCGCCAGCAATAAAACTCGAACGGTTCAAGCCCCGCTTTTCTGACGGCGATTTCGTGCGCGTGCTGAACGGTGACGATATGGCCGCATCGGCCTTTGCCCGGAAAAACGCAGAGGCTGAGAACCTTCGCGGATCGGCGCCTCTCCAGGATGGCTCTCGCCCTGAGCGTCAGCGGTATGTTGCGCTGAGCATTGTCGGTCTTGCCGCTCGGAATATGAATGAATCCGTTCGGACACCCGGCGGACGGACCGAGGCTGACGTTCTCCCAACGGAGCGTGAACAACTCAGACTGGTGCCGGAGACCGGTATCGGCGACGAGCGTTGCCACATCATGGGCCGTGGGAGAGGCTGCCGCGAGGTAGGTCCGCTCTTCGTCAAAATCAATCACGCGGTCGCGGTTTTTGCTGCCCGGCAGTTCGTGAACCTTGCACGCTTTCGGAATCAGTCCCCATTCTTCCGCCAGCCTGAAGCACCGCCGTAATATTCGCATTTCGCCATTTAGCGCCGCGACGGAATTTCCCGACGGCAGACTTTGGCGGAAACTCGCGTACTTCCCGATCAGCTCCCCCGTAACCGCCGACATCGGGATCTCGGCCAGCGGAAAAAACGGCAGCGTGCGCTTGAGGCAATTCTCGTAAAACTGCGCGGTGGTCGTCTTGCACTCTTTTCGCACGTATTCCAGGAAGCGATCGGCGAAAGTCTTGAGGCTCGGCGCCTCCGGCGCTTCCGTCTTCGCTGCAAGGGGCCACGGATCGCTAGGATGGACCAAGCCGAGCCGTAGCGCCCGGCGGTGCTCGCGCTCAACTTCCTCGGCTTCGCGGCGCCGGCCAGTGCGGGCCCAGCGTTCAATCTCGTAATGCTAGCGTTTGCCGCTCGCGCCCTTGAGGGTCATGCGGATTCGATACCAATAGACGTTTCCGCGCAATTTCAGCATGTCATCTTTCCTTTCGGGGCCGACCGCCCTTCTTTCCGTTCTCCCGCGCGATCTCCTGAATTCGCTTGAGACCCAGGCGCTTGAGGCGGGACTTATACGACCGCTTGCCGAGCCACGTAGTGAACCGTATGCGTTCTGCCTTTGACATTTTCATAGCGCGATACTAAACTGTTTAGGTTTTTCAGTCAAATGATTTACTTTTGGTCGGCTAGGGTAGCTCCCAAAGAGCGGACGCATCCCGGCCCGCCTGCCGACCAGCCTCAAATCGGGATTGCCACGCGGGAGGTGGCACGTGAGCGACGCCAATAAGCTGAAAAAGCACACGGATCTGCGCGACCATTACCAGCGCCAGCTTGATCACATCAGGGCCGACCTGGATCATCCGCCGGCGTTTTTTCTCGATGACCCGCGCGACCTTAGCCGGAAACCGACCGAAGGCGAGCAGCGCCGAATCAAGACGCTTGAGCGGAACATCGCCATGGAGGATGCCGTTATCGAAATCCTCCAGCGACGTATGCTGGGCGCGGATCAGCGCCGAGACGAGGACGACTCTTCCCGATTCGCGCATTCAGATGATTTCCGCTCCGTCAAATTCGGAGGTGTGAGTCACACCGTCACGAAGTCCCAAGCTGCGGTAATCCGGCTTCTATATGAGGCGTCGCTGACCGAGATGCCCGAGGTCGCGCATGAGCGCATCATGGAGACGGTGGGACTGCGCACCTCCCAACTGCGAGACACGTTCAAGGGCTCTCCGCTGTGGGGGACCCTGATCGTCTGGTCGCACAAAGGCTTGTATCGTTTGAACCTCCAGGCGCGCAAGTAAGCATACCTGCTCCTCTACCCTTTTCCCCGCCGAAATTCCGGGTTCCCCGGCTAAATACCGCCTGAATACCGCTGTTTGCACCTGTTAGCGACGCGCCTCTGAGGGCTATTCTCTGCGCATGAACACAACCGGAGAAGTTCAAAAGCTCTTGAACGATCGGGAGGCAGGGCGAGCCCTCGGCGTAACTGCCGACGGCATGCGCGGCTGGCGCGCAAAGGGAATCGGCCCACCCTGGATTCGGATTGGGAAGCGCCTGGTCCGCTACGATCCCGCCGCACTCCGCGCCTGGATTGAGGCTCAAGCCACCGAGAAGCGCATACCAGGAGGCCGCTAACGCACATGCGCTGGCTCAAGCACATGGTGGCGACCAGGCGGGACGAGCGCATCACACGCCTCATCGCGCAGTACGGTTACGAATCCTACGGGCACTACTGGGCTGTCACGGAGACCGTGGCCGAGCTGATGGACGGCACCGAAAGATGCTCGGTCAGATACCCTGTCACCTCATGGTCGCACCTATTGTCAGTGAGGGGATCACACGTCCGCTCAACCCTAGCGAAACTCGAAGTGACCGGCCTAGTGACCGTGGAGTGGAACGGCAGTGACGTGACGGTGACAATTCCTAACCTATTGAAATACCGCGACGAATACAGCCGAAAATCAGGACCATCTCCTGACACTGTCGGGAGCAAGAAACAGAAGCAGAAACAGAATCCAGAGCCAGAGCTGCGCTCTGTTCCGCCGCAAGCGGCGGAACTTGCAGGGCGACTCCGCGCCCGAATTCTCGAAAACGACCCCGGCGCGAAGATCACGGAGCACCAGCTCGCCTCATGGGCGGACGAAGCTCGCCTCATGATCGAACGCGATCACCGGGACCCGTCGCAAATCGGCCTAGTCATCGACTGGGCGATGAGTTTTGGCGCGCGAACGTTTTGTCGATGGCGAAGCTGCGCGAAAAATTCGATCAACTGTGGTTGAAGATGAATGGCAACGGAGGACATCATGGTCAACGGAGCAAAAACGATCCCGGCATGGCCAAGCGAGCAGCCGACGCCTACAATCGAAGAAATTTCAAAGGCCCTAGAAATTCTGGCGGAGTCGCGGGGGATCGTCCTGGGTCAGACGCGCCTCGAACTCTACCTTGAGGACCTAGCTGACCTGCCCATCGAGTCTTTGCTTAAGGCCATCGCCCAATACAGAAGGAAAGGCCCGGCGTTTTTTCCACAGGTCCCGGAGTTGCGGCGACTCGTGAATAGTTCCAATGAAGACGCTCAGACCGAGCATGCATGGCAATGCTTCGAGCGGTGGGTCAAGCAGTATTACAGCCCGGATCAGGGCATCCAGGGCAGATGGAACAGCAAAACCTTCGCTTACGATCCCGTTCCGCGTCTCGATATGCGAACAGAGCGGGCGATGCGAGCACTCGGAGGACCGCACGCAGTATGGGCGACGGCGGACTACGGGGAAGGAACGACCGAGAATTACCCATTCGTCAAACGTGATTTCATCGCGGCGTGGCGGCTCGCGCCAGCGGTCGAGAAAGTCGCTGCGAGGGCACTCGAAGCACAAAACCCGAAGCTCCTGGGCAAAGTCAAGGCCCTCGCGCAAGCGAAGAGCATGTGACCGATGATCCAAGCCGAACTGAACTTTGACGGACCGATGTTCGATCCAACGCTCGATGGCGAGCGGCTGGGGCGGCAGCTTCGCGCGGTGCGCGACTTTATGCTGGACTTAGCTGGGAGCGAACGGACGGTGCCAGAGATCGCGCGGGACCTGGGCTTTCCAGAATGCTCGGTCAGCGCCCGCCTGCGGGATTTGCGCAAGCCGCGCTTCGGCGGATACCGCGTTGAATCGCGCCGCGTGACCCCGACCGGCCTCTACGCCTATCGACTGTTGCCGCCGATCCGCCCGCGGCGAACAGGTGCCAGCATTGTTCCGGGAACGGCTCATGCGGTTGCGTCGCGTGCTCGATCGGCGAAGGGAACCAGGTCCGTGTAAGTCCTGCGTCGGGAGCCGACTGCAGAAGATGTGACGCTTTCGAAGCGAGGTGAACAATGGCACTTCTACGCGAACTCGGGCAAGGGCAGGGCTTTTTGAAGGCGGGCTTTCTCGGCTTCCCGAAGTCGGGCAAGACGTACACGGCGATTACGCTTGCGATCGGTCTTCACAAGTTCATGGGGAATTGCGGGAACCTCGTATTTTTCGACACCGAGGGAGGTTCGGAATATGTTGCCTCGATGATACGCGCGCAGCTCGGGCGGCCGCTGCTCGGCGTCAAGGCGCGCGCATTCGATGACCTCATCGCCGTCACGCGCGAGGTCAAACCGAATGACGTTTTGTTCGTGGACTCAATCACGCATCTGTGGCGCGAGTTGTGCGATTCGCATTTGAAAAACGTGAATGACGCGCTCCGAAAAAAGGGCAAAGCGCTGCGCTCGCGTCTCGAATTTCAGGACTGGAATCCGATCAAAAGCACCTGGGCGCAGTGAACCGATTGGTTTCTCAACTCGCCGGTTCACATCATCATCTGCGGGCGCGCGGGTTACGAATACGAGATGCAGATCAACGAGGAAACCGACAAGCGCGAGTTGGTGAAGACCGGAACGAAGATGAAAACGGAGTCAGAATTCGGATTTGAACCGAGCCTGCTCATCGAAATGGAGCGCGTGCCGAACTCCGAAGGACGGCGCGCCATTAAACATCAGGCCACCGTGATCGGCGATCGGTTCGGCCTGCTCGATGGCAAAGTTTTCTCGATCCGCAATTTCGTGACTTCGAGCCGCACGTCAAGATGCTCAAGCCCGGCGTGCTCTCGCCCGTCGATGTTGCGGTCAAGAGCGACACAGGAGTCGATGAATCCGGCGACGCGGAATGGAACCGCGAGCGCCGGGAGCGAACGATTCTGGCCGAAGAGATTCAGGGCCTGCTCGTGGCGCACATTCCCGGACAAGCTGCGAAGGACAAGCAGGAGAAGGCGCAGCTCATGTTCGATGCGTTCAAGACCCGAAGCTGGACGGCGGTCGAAGACCTCTCATCGCAAACCTTGCGGCATGGGCTCGCATTCCTGCGCGACAAACTCGAAGGACAGCAAGCGGCCGCCGATCCGCCTCTCGGCGCGCCCCCAGACGGCGTTCCGTTTCAGACAACCGATGATGACGTACCGATCTAACTCGGACGCTCCGGCCCGGCGTGCCGACGCGGGGACGAGATTTGTCAAGCACGCAGATCAATTTAACGTCTTCCGTTAAGCCGATAAGTTGAGATTTGAAATTTGAGGTTTTTAGAGCGGGGGAGCGCCGGGTTACGTACCGGCCCCAGCTACCACGCCGGACGCTCCGCTTACGCGGAGAAGCGCACGGCGGAGCTATTTGAGACGGCCTTCAATGCTCTCGATTTTGCCTTCGTGACGACCCAGGGTTTCATAGAAGCGGCGCAGGTCGCCCTCCATTACGATGAGTCGCTGTTCAAGCGCGTTGAATCGCGTGTTATTGCTGTTCGTTTGCATAACTGTCGCCAGAATGATGGCGAAGGTCGGTATTCCAATACTGAGAAGTAATTGCAGGTTGGTCATTCGCTTTTCTCCTGCGGCTGGTTGCCGCTCAGTGGGCTTATCGACCGGGTCGCGTCGGCGCTTGAGCATAGTGTACCACGTTGTTGCAACAATCGCCGGGCCGCCTTGAGGTTCGGCGTCTATGGTGCTTATAGTTTCCAGCAGGAGGCTTGCTCGTCGTGGCTAACATACTCGGCTCGCTTTTCGTTGATCTTCGCGCGAATACGGCTGAATTCGTTCAAGGCATGTCGAAGGCCACCGCGCACGCAGAGAAGACCGGCAAAAGCATTCAGAAATCCTTCGCCGGTCTCTCGAACGTGCTCTCGCAGATGCTCGGGCCGCTCGGTTCGCTCGGCCAGAAAGCCTCGCAGCTCGCTACTGACGTTGGCAATGCCGTCGGCGGCACAATGCAGGAAGCGAGTATGCTCTCCGGCTCGTTCGCTGCTATCGGCGCCGCCGGTGTTGCTGGTTTCGGTTTAGCCGCGACGGGCGCTATCGAGTTAGCAAATCACGCGGCTGAAATGGGCGCGAAAATCTTCGAAGCCTCGGAGGTCACAGGCCTGACCACCGCGAATCTCTCCGGCCTCGCTGCCGTCTCGAAAGAAACCGGCGAAGACTTTAACGCCTTAACGGATTCGCTCGGGCGCGCCGGAAAGAACTTGCATGAAGCCCTCATTGACCCCGGAGAGATCACCGCGAAGGTGCTCGCCTCCGTGATGGGTGGAGCGAAGAACCTCAAGGCGCTCGGTCTTGAGCCGATGGACCAGGCGCTCCAAACCGTTCTCAGCCGCATCTTCGCGTTGAACAATGTCGGAGAGAGAAACCTCGCGCTCAACGCTCTCGTCGGTCGCGGGTGGATGACGAATGTCGAAACACTTCAAATGCTCGCTGAAAAGGGTTACGGACCCGCCATCGAGCAAGCCAAGAAATTCGGCATGTACTTCGATGACAATGCCGCCCGCCAAGCCAAGCAATACACCATCGAGATGGCGCAAATGAAAGCCGCGGTCGCCGGATTGTCGCTCACCTTGGGCCAGGAATTGATTCCTATGCTGACCAGGGGAATGGTGATGTTTGAAGGGATCACGAAATCTGCCGAATCGTTCGGTGACGAGATTAAGACGGTCGCGTTGGTGCTAACCGGGGACTTCGGCGGCGCGGCCAATGCCTGGGCCACGCACAAGAAGCAGGCGCAGGACGCGCTGCAAGTGCAAACCGATTTTCTCACCAGCGTGCAAAACCTCACGGATGAAGCGGCCAACGCCGCTAAATCGCAGCTTAACCTCGGAGACGCTCATACGAAGGCTGCGCGCGCCGTGCACGAACACGCGAAGGCCGCGAAAAAACTGCGTGACACGTGGAAGGAGATGATCCCGGACGCTGATACGATTGCGTCGCTCATGGCGGCGATGGACGCATCGAAAGCAGAAGCCTCGATGCGCTCCGCGGCGAAGTTCCGTTTGAGCGTCCAGCAAGGAACCTACTAGCCGAACCTTACCGACCTCGGCGGCGTTCCCGCAGGGGCGAACACCGAAGGCTTCAGCATATTCAGCAGCACGGTCGATGCCGCAAACGTCATTCCCACCAAGCTCGGAATGCTCAAACTGCAATTCGCGGATTTCTTTAACAACGTCTCCGCAGACGGGCAGGGCTTCAGCGATAAGGTGTTTCGTTCAATGGAGGAGGTGGTGGACGGGTTGTCCGATCAGCTCGCGCGGCTCGTTGTGACCGGCCGGGCCAGCTTCCGCCAGCTCGGAATAGAACTCGAAGGCAACATCCTCAAGGCTGGTTTCCGACGCGGCATCGGGCAGATCGCCGGGAAGATCGCTCCACACCTCGCCGTTGGTGCTGGTGGCGGGAAGCGCGGCGATAGCGCAGGCAAGCCGATGTTCGTCAAGGAGGTCGGATCGCTCGGTCTCGGCATCCCGGGGTTCGGAAAAGGCTCTGGCGCCGGATCGAGCGATGATCCTGACGGCAGCTCTGACTCCGTTCAATCCAAGCTGACCGGCGCATTCCATTCGGTTTTCAGCGACGTGGGGAAGATGATGAGCGGCCTCACGAAGCAGATGGGTTCGCTGCTCGGTGGCATCGGTAAGATGTTCGGCGGTTTCCTCGCGGGTGGCGGCAACGTGACGCCCGGAAAAGCGTATGTGGTCGGGGAGAAACACCCGGAATTTTTCGTGCCGCACCAATCCGGCCAAGTTGCGCCTGCTCTCCACATGGCCGGCCAGACGCATCAAACCGTGGTTAATTTTCACGTTCACGGCGTCACCGATTTCGACAGTTTCAAACGCTCGCACTCACAAACAATGTCGATGCTTCAGAATCAGATGGCGAGCGCCTACGCGCGGAGCAATAGTCGGTGAGCCGCCTTTGGTTATCCGTGCGGGGATTGATTTCCTGGTAAACTCACCTTGTGCTCAAAGGGGCGGGTCGCTCCTTTGAGCACAAGGGCGCGTCGCTTCGGCGGTCCGGCGCGCCCATTAATAACGCAGTTACCATTCTCCAAGAGAGAGAAGGAGCAAACAAAATGCCAGAATCACTTGTACGCGAGAGCCTTCTCGCGCAAGCCCACCGTCTCATCAATTCCCCAAAATTCGATCACGAGTCCGGAGCGCGTGCGAACGCGCTGCTATCGCTCGCAGACCGCGTAGGCAGCACGCGCCGCGCCTACGATGACCCGTTGCTTCAAGGGTTCGAGCGTGCGCTCCGCGCCGCCGGGCGGCTTGGCGACAAATGGAGCGAGACCCCAGAGTTCAAGAGCTACCTGCGCGAGCTGCGCGATATGGGCGAGTCCACCGGTAACCTCGGCGGCTATTTTGTCCCGCAGGGCTTCCGGGACATGCTGCAATCGGCGCTCAAAGCCTATGACCGCATTTTTGACCCCGATGTTTCGACATGGTTCGAGAGCGAGCGCGGCGGAACCTGCGCCATTCCCGCGATGGATGACACGGCTTCCGTCGCCGTACAGGTTGGAGAGGGCCAGCAGACGACCGCCCAGGACGTCACCGCCGAGCAGGTGCTACTGAATCCCGCTATCGCGTGGCGCAGCGGCGTCGTGAAATTCAGCATCGAGTTGCTTCAGGACTCTTGTTTCAGGCCGCTTCAATTTCTTGCGGATGCATTTGCGAAGCGGTTTGCGCGCGCCGTCGGGCCGACTTTCATTACCTCACTGCTTGCGTCGGCCAAGCTCGGATGCACCGCGACGGGTTCATCGAAGAATACCGGCGGCTCTGAAACCGGTGGAACATCCATCGGCACCACGGACCTTGTCGCGCTGCGGACGAGCGTGAATTCCGCCTATCGCACCTCTCCAAGGTGCTGGTGGTTGATGAATGACGATACGCTCTCGTCGCTCGATTCGATTCTTGATAAAAACGGCCACCCGATCATCCATCCGCACTACGACCAAAACGGCAACCGGCTGCTGCTTGGTTATCCGGTTGGAATCTGCCCGAGCATACCAGGCATCGCGCCGAACGCGACACCGATCCTCTTCGGTAATTTCGGATTTTTTATTGTGCGCAACATGCCGCAAGAAACAAAGGTGCAGGTGTCCACCGAACGGTTCGCCGACTACGGGCAGGTCGCGTTTCAGGGCTACCTGCGCGTGAATGGCGGCCTCACATGCGTCAGTAGCGCCGATGCGCCGGTGAAGTATTTGCAAAACGCAAGCTCGTAAACCGGGGGTTGACAGATGAAAGAAACGCGGATCGCAGGCGGGCGGATCGAAACTCGAAGCGGGACGAAGCCCGGAATCCGGGGTTACGCCGCCGTCTTCAATCAACTCTCCGAGGATTTGGGCGGTTTCCGCGAGCGCATTCTGCCGGGCGCGTTTAAGGATTGCCTCGCCGCGTCCCCGGACGTGCGCTGTCTGTTTAATCACGATCCGAACGCCGTACTCGGGCGGACAAAGGCCGGAACGCTGCGGCTGGCTGAAGATAACATGGGCTTGCACTTCGATTACGACCTACCCGACACGCGGACCGCCCAGGATTTGCTTGCGTCGATCACGCGCGGAGATGTGGACCAATGCTCTTTCGCTTTTTTCGTGCGCCAGCAGAACTGGGCCAATAGCGCGGACACGAAGGGCGAGCAGATCGTCATCCGCGAACTGAAGGCCGTTGATGTGTCCGACGTTTCGCCCGTCACCTATCCCGCGTACCCGCAAACCTCCGTTGACGCGCATTCTTTCCGGTCCCTCGCCGGTTCCCGCATCTCTATCGATTCGCAACTGGCGATCCTCACTGCGGATTTCCAACGCGACATGCTGCGGCTGGACAGGCTCGAAAATTCGGCCTGTTTCGTGGGGGAGTTGGAGCGGCTTGAAATGCTCGCGCGCCTGAACCGCTGCGTGGTGATCCCCTAAGAAGCTGGCGTCTCCGCCGTCATCATGACTAGCAAGCCGAGCGTTCCATTTATACCGGGTGAGATGATTTCTGAGCCGGACTCGCGGCCCGGAACGCCAGAGGAATTCGTAAACAATTGGGTTCCGCGCTGGCTCTTCGGAGCGACCCTCAAGTGATCGCCATGATGGATGGCATGGAGGTAATACATGTTTGTACGGCTAAGCGCCACAGGTCGGGTCGTTGATATGCCGCAGGCTCAGGCCGGGGCGATGCTTGCGGCCGGAGACGCCGATATACCGGGAAAGCCGAACGCGCACAGAGATGCCGCGATAGCAAGCCGCGCTCACCGCAAGACTGACGCTGACCGCCGCGCCCAGAAATCCATCTTGGCAATGATTGTTGGCGAGCTTGTGCAGCTCGCTGGCGTGCTCGCGGTGATCGCCGGTCTCGCGCTTGGCTGGCGCGACCTATGGCTTGATATTCCCATTGCGTGCGGCCTTATCGCATTTTACATCGGGAGGCGTATGCGTCGGTGGGGCAACGTCACTAGACCAGCACCGCATCCTTAGCCGCTACGCTTGTCCCCGCTTGTTTCACGTGGAACGCGCAAAATTAAGGGCGTGCGGGCTACTGAGGCACGCGAGCCAGAAGAAGCCTGACTCGTTCGAGGACCGGAAGTTTCTGCCACCAGCCATCGAGTAGTCGGTCCAGCTCGTCGGCGTCAGTCGTGACGGCATGACCGTTTGTGGGCGTCGTGGCGTGGCCGTTGGCTCGCGCTACCGCTGGCTTCCGCTTCGCGGATGCAGGTTTGGCGCCGTTTAGCCGAGTGCGGATCGTAGTGATGCCGCATTCGTATTTCTCGGCGAGCTGAGCTACTGTCAGGTCGCCGGCGCGGTCTGCTTTGAGGGCCTCGAGGTCTAATTCTTTTTTCTCAAATAACATTGTGGCATTTCCTCCCTCGTGATTTTCGGCTGCCAACGGCAGTGAGGCATGAAACTTCGCTCTTTCATCGAGCTCGCCAACCGCTTGCGCTCGCTCGGTCTCACGCTCCGCGAATGCAGCCCTTTCCGTGCGGATCAAGTGCCGCCGGGCTGTCTCATAGCTCACCCCGAACCGCTGTGCGATGGCTCTATATGACAGGCCGGCAGCGCGCGCCGCTATGAGCGGTTCGAGGTCCAGAATTTTCCTGTAAGGCCGCTCGGGTTGCGGCAACTGCGTGATGACCGGCTGCGCGGCAACCGGCGTGGCCTCTTTGGGCAACGGCGCTCGCGGGCTGAGATCGTTCGTATGGAATCTACAGACGGGGCGCTCATCGATCAAGAAATCCGCCGGGATCGGATAGTCAGGCCTGGCCTTTTCGCACACCCAGCAATTCATTCACGTATCCGCGATGCCGATTGCAGCCGGATGTCAGATAGCATCGCTTCGGCCCAAGACTGGCGCATTGCCACCGCCTGCGCGAGCGGTGCTCCGATCCGCGCCGAGAGGCCGCGAACCGCGAAGACGCGGCGGAGCCGAACGATGCCTTTGTCGTGGCGATTGACCGGAGCACGGAGCCATTCAACCTCCCCGTCGCGCTCGAGGTTCCAGACCTGCCGCCTGGAGAGGTGAAGATGTGAACGATCCGCGCAATTGTGGTTTGAGTAGATTTCGAGGGTCCACGTCCACGGCACCAGGCAGAATCGCTTGAGCGACATGGCCAATGATGCCACAAAAGACCGCCAGAGGGGATACGGTGGAGTTTTCTACAAAAGCTTTTGCCCGGCGGACCGCCGCGCTGACCCCAAACACACGCCCGCGAAATTGACACAGGGGGGTCTGCCATTCCGGGACGATTCACTTCGATTCGGCCCTGTTTCCATGTGCCTTTGATCGCGTTCTGCCTCGATTTAGGGCAGCTCGAAACCTAAGCATACAATGCGAAAACTGACCAGACGTGAGGCCGCGCAAATCGGACGCGCTGGCGGTCGCGCTAAGACCCGCCGCAAGGCCGCAGCATCCCGAAAGAATGGCCGTAAGGGCGGTCGCCCGCCGAGCTGGAGGGCTGGGTGGACGCGCTGGGGATGAGGAGAACCGGGATGTTTTTCGAAGGTTCCCCTATCGCTCGGTCTCGAATTCGATTTCAACTTCGCCGTCGCCCGCCCGAAGGGGCACGTAGTCAACGCCCGCCGCCGTCTCGATTGCTTGTTCGTTCATCGCCCGATCCTTTCTCGTTGCGCTCTGCGTGGAGCAGCATCGACGGGCGCCGGGCATCTGATTAGTGTCAACGGAGGAAAAAGACCGATCGGCTGCGGATCGCCGCGCTGCCGCCTCGTTAGAAGGGAAAAAATCGGAAGTTCGCTCTCCGGCCGCCCGCGAAATTCGCAACGGCTCCGCTGGCCGCGCTTTCCGGGAAAAGGTGGACTGTACAGCCACATCGATCCGAGATTGTCGTTTCTGGGGCTGCCAAGGCTTGGCGCGGGCCGTTCTGCCGCGACGCCGCGCGTTGGGATGGGGGGTATTTGCGGCGGGATCGGCACCGCGCCCATAAAGGCTCAGGAGACTTTACGCAATTCCTCACGGATGATTCGGCGCAACCGCTTCTCCGAGGTTTCGCCCTGAATCAGCCCGCGCAGCGCATCGTTGATCATCGTTTGGTAGTTGCCGCCACCCGCCCGCTCAACCTGCTTATAGAAATACTCCAGGATGTCGTTACCAAGCCGGATGGTCACGCGGGTCGTTCCCGGCGGCACCGGCAGAACCGCGCCGCGCTTACCGTGGCTGAAATCATATTCTTTCTTCATGGTTCGCTCCTATACTGTTCGCGCTCGCGCTTCGTCGCGCGCCGCGCGGAAATAATTCGGATTTCTTCGCCACGATGGGTATAGACGAGGACCAGTATTTTTCCTTCCGCGTCCACGCCTAGCGTGACAAACCGCTTCTCCTCCGGGTCCGAATCCCGGTCAATAGACGTGATGGCATAAGGATCATCGAGGACCAGCGCCGCAGGCGCGAATCGAATTCCGTGCTTGCGCCGGTTCGCTTCCTCCTTCCGCCCGTCACAGGTGATCACCACAAGATGAGCGTACATATGTACACATCTGGGGTCAAGCGAAATCCGCCACCGCCGTATGCGCGCGCCTCGCAGGCAATTTCTAGGCTGTGCTGGGGGTGGAGGGATTATTTGCGGTGAGAGCGGCGTGATAAGGCAGCGACGCCGCCGAGATAGAGTCCGACCGAGAACGCCGCCCACAAGATTGCCACAAACCAGGCTGGCTCGATTTTAACCATTGCTCGCCTCCGCGAAGGGTTCAACTTCATCCTTCAGGAGCGAGCATCGACTGGCGCGGACTCGCGCATTAGCAGCCGCCGTCTAAACGCCCAGCAACGCGAATACAAACGCGAGTCCTACCGCGATAATCACCAGAACCAAGAACGCTGCGCAGATCGCGTGAACCGCGCTTTCCCAGCCGGACAGCGGCGGAGCGGCATCGTGGAAGGTCTGACCTGTGTGAACGCCGGAGTGCCAGCCGTGTTCCGACGTGACGAACACGCCGGTTCCTGGAAGCCCCACGGTCTTGCGGACTCCCGATTTACCGACCGTCACATGCCCGCCGCGCACACCGAAACTCAGCGACGGCCCGCGCTTCGCCAGATTCAACATGATTCCCGGCGCGACCCGTACCCGCCGAAACAAACGAACGTATGCCATGTCTCACCCCCACTTTTCCCCGCTGCGCGGGATCTGCTTTTACCCTCTGTGGTACATTTCGACTGGCAATCCGCTTGTCTTTAGCCCTGGGTGCCGCCGGACGCGCCGCTCGAGGCGAGCAAATCGCGCATCGATCCGGCTCTCCCGTACTCGCCTACTGCGCGGCGGAGCATTTGATCCACGATGTAATCCAAAGTCTGATCTTCGGAGACCGCTATCTCCTGCAGGCGTTTCTTGAGGGCCGCCCGGACGTTCACGCCGAGAAAAACGGGCTTTCCTTCCGCGCGATGCTTGAGGCTCAATTCTGACCGCTTTCCTTGTTTCGCCATTTCGCCTGCGCTCCCTTTTATCTATTGTCCCCCGGACTGTCCCCCCAATTGTCCCCCCATTTTTCCACTTCCGAGCGTTTTTAAGGGTTTTTGACCGCTATGGGCCAATTGATGTAGTTTCGGATAACTGCAATGATTTCATGGAAGTACATGATTTTAGGTTGGTAGCGCCACCGGGAATCGAACCCGGGTTTTGAGATTGAGAATCTCACGTCCTAACCCCTAGACGATGGCGCCGGGAACCGGCGGGGTCAACCGCCTGCGGTCTGTTGCCGGTTAAGATGTCCTTCCATCTCCCGGCCCAAGCCGATAGCTTTTATCAGCATATCGCCGGCGGCAACCTGCCGCAAACAGCGGGTGTTTGATTAAAACTTCGTGATGGAAGAGAAATTGAAATCCTGGATTTTCATCGTGGGGACTACCATCTCAACCGACTCTTCACCCGCGGCGCGCACCGGCGGGCTCATCATTTCCACCGCGTTGAGCATTTCGAGCAAACTCTGGTTAAAGCGGAAATTTTTCACCCCGCACTTCAATTCCCCACCTTCGATCAAGAACGTGCCGTCGCGCGTCATCCCTGTAAGGATTTTCGTATAGGGATCAACCTCGCGGATATACCAGAATCGCGTCACCAGCAGGCCGCGCTCGGTAGAACGGATCATCTCTTCTTCAGTGTGATGGCCGCCCTCGAACACGAGATTGATGGGCGCTTCGCCATATTCGTTGGGCAACGGGAAGCCGTGGCCGGTGGGTTGCGCCTTCATTTTATGCGCCGTCTGGCGGCAATAAACCAAGTTCTTGATTACGCCTTTTTCCACCAGCGCCACGCGCTGGCGCGGAACGCCTTCGCCGTCGAAGGGCGCTCCACCCTGCGAGGGATGATAAACGTCGTCGTGAATCTGAATGTTTTCTCCTAGTACTTTCTTGCCCACGCGGCCGGTGAAGCAGCTTCGCTTTTCATCGACGGCAAGCCCGCCAAAATCGAGCAAGAAAAAGCCCAGCAGGTCCATCACGGCGGAAGGCTCAAGAATCACCGTGTATTTGCCCACCGGAACTTCGCGCGGCTCACGGCCTGAGAGCGCCTTGCGAGCAGCGCGGTCCGCCAGTTCATCCACGCCAAGCGTGCGCCATTGCTGGCCCGTCTCTTTTGCCCAGCCGGAGCTAGTTTCGCCGAGCATGGTCACGGAGAATTCAGAAACCGATTCTTCGTGGAAAGCGGCGACTCCGCGCGAATTGAAGAGCGCCTGCGCGGACGAGCCACTGGAAAAGACGCCGGCCGCGGTGAG
>DASZAE010000308.1:0-10646 GCA_035945515.1 Terriglobia bacterium | reverse complement strand
TAACAAGTGGCACACATCCAAGGCTACGGCGCGCATTAACGCCTCGAATCCGTGCAGTGAGTATATGTTTCTGGACGATTCGGCCTGCAATCTGGCGTCACTTAACCTGATGAAGTTCATGACCTCGGACGGCAAGTTTGACGTGGAGGCGTTCCGTCACGCGGTGGACGTGATCATTACCGCGCAGGAAATCATTGTGGATAACGCGAGCTATCCCACCGAGAAGATCGCGCGCAACTCGCACGATTTCCGCCCGCTCGGCCTTGGCTATGCGAATCTCGGCGCGCTGCTGATGGCGAATGGCTTGCCTTATGATTCGGATGCCGGACGCGACTTCGCCGCCATCCTCACCGCAGTGATGCACGGGCAGGCGTATCTTTCGTCATCGCGCATCGCCGCCGAAGTGGGGCCATTCGCAGGCTATGCAACAAATCGCGACTCGTTCCTCGAAGTTATCTCCATGCACAGAAATGCCGTCAGCGGCGTCAATCCGCGCAACGTGCCTGAGACGCTGGCCGATGCCGCCAAGAAAGTCTGGGATGATTGCCTGCAAAGCGGCATGAAGCATGGCTACCGCAATGCACAAGTGACGGTGCTTGCGCCCACCGGAACCATCGGTTTCATGATGGATTGCGACACCACGGGCGTTGAGCCGGACTTGGCGCTAGTAAAATACAAGAAGCTGGTGGGCGGCGGGCTGATTAAAATCGTGAACAATGTGGTGCCCACGGCGTTGCTCAAACTCGGATACAACGACCAGCAGGCGGCCGAGATTGTGAATTATATCGACCAGGGCGGCACCATCGAGGGCGCGCCGCACTTGAAGCCGGAGCACCTGCCGGTTTTTGATTGCTCGCTCAAGCCGGCGAACGGCAAGCGCGCCATCCATTACATGGGCCACGTGCGCATGATGGCCGCGGTACAGCCCTTCATCTCCGGCGCCATCTCGAAGACCGTCAACCTGCCGGAAGAAGCCACGGCGGAAGATGTTGCGAATGCTTTCCTCGAGTCGTGGCGCCTCGGCATCAAGGCCATCGCCATCTACCGCGACGGCTCGAAGCGCACCCAGCCGCTCAACACGTCTGACGCAAAACCAAAGGAGCAGGCGGCGAGCGCCAGGGATCAGGCGCCGGGAAAAGAGGCGCTCGAATCCAAGGTTTCCAATATCGAACCGCAAACGGCGCGCCCGTTCCGGCGCAAGCTGGCCGATGAGCGCGCGGCGATTACGCACAAGTTTTCCGTGGGCGGCCATGAAGGCTACATCACTGTGGGCCTTTACGAAGACGGAATGCCAGGTGAAATCTTCATCACCATGGCTAAGGAAGGCTCAACCGTCTCCGGCCTGATGGATTCATTTGCGACGGCGGTTTCGCTTGCCCTTCAATACGGCGTTCCACTGCGCGTGCTGTGCGATAAGTTCAGCCATACGCGCTTTGAGCCAAGCGGCTGGTCGAGCAACCGCGACATCGGCTATGCAAAGTCCTTGATGGATTATATTTTCCGCTGGCTGGCGCTGAAGTTTCTGCCTAAAGACGCCCAGCCGCAGGAAAACGCCAGCGTGACCGCGCCCAATGGGACCGAGGTGACTAAGGCTGCGCAACTGGCAACGCAGTTTACCCAGGCCGCCTCTAAGAAAAATGAAGCGCCCGCCGTCGGCCAGGCACGCGTCAGTCAACCGCAACTCGCCGGCGTGGTGCACGAAGACGACGCGCCCACCTGCTCCGACTGTGGCGCCATCATGGTCCGCAACGGCTCGTGCTACCGCTGCATGAATTGTGGCTCGACCAGCGGATGCTCGTGATTTTGGATTTTGGACTTGGGATTATCTTGAATTTCAAATTTGCGATTCTGAATTCGCAATCGATGGTAGCCACGGCACGCTTTTTGTGCCGTGGGCTTTGGTAGCGCAGAGTTGTTCCTTAACTCCGCGGCTTTTCGTCGACCTGTGACCACAGCCGCAGAGTTACAAAACAACTATGCGCTACCTACTACGCATTCTTGAAGGAGAGCTTCGGTGCAAGCGATAAGCCGGGTTAGCCTAGGTCGTCTCAAGGCTTCTCAGACCGGTCACGAAGAATCTGGCAAAGAAAATCAAAATGGCGCATTGGAGAGACGGTATGAGTTCACTGCGTCTGGATGTTTCGTGCGCTACATCTGGCCCGATTGGCCTCCGCAGTTGTCAGCGCAACTTGCCGAGGAAATCGACAAACGACATGAGAAGAACCCGGAGCTTAGGCGGGTGCAAGAAGGTTCAGAAGATTGGATGACGATTTCGTGCGGCCGCGAAGCCGACTTTGAATCCGCAGAAGTCATAGCTTGCGCTTTCAATCAGAATTTTGACAACAAAGTGTCCTGGGTGAAATCCGAGCGAGACCCGCGTGGGCGGATCGCCGCGACCTGCCGGGTGGAAGGGGTTGCTGACTTCTCGTTGCAACTGTCGTGGCGCGGAACTGTCATCACGCAGGCCAATTTACTGCCGGGGGAACACTGGCCGTCGATGCACAAGGCGGACCAACAGATTGCTATTTGGGCTAGCAGCAGAATTCAACCGATCCTCGACACGCTCAAAACGAAGTTGCAGGAACTTTACGGCGATCGCTTTCGGGGACTTTACGTTTTCGGCTCGTATGCTTCCCCAGACGCCGGAGTCGACCTTGGGATTGATTCGGACCTCGACATTGCTCTTCTTCTCTCGGACTTTGACAATCGGTACGACGAACGCGCCCGCGTGAGTGACATTGTTGCCAGCCTTTCGCTGGAACACGACATTGTGATCTCGCTCATACCCATTCGGGAGCGGGATTTCAAGGAGGGCAGCACAAACTTTACGCGGGTTATCTCCGAGTATGCGATTCCAGTTGAATGAGAGACGAGGTTAAAAGTGAACTCGCAATTGGTGGCGAGGCTTTACAAGCCGCGATCAATCTCCTTGAGGACGGCCTTATTCGCGATGCAGCGTCAAGAGTATACTTCGTGGCGTTCCACTCGGCATCCGCAATCCTTCTCTCGATAGGCGAACGATATGCTTCACACAAGGAGTTAATCAGCGCGTTCGGACGGGAGTTTGCGAAGACAGGCCGCATTGACTCCAAATTTCACCGCTATTTGATCGATGCTCAGGAGCTTCGTGAACTCGCTGATTACGGAACTCACGCACCAATTTCGCGTGAACGTGTTGCGGCTACAATAGAGCAGGCAAGAGAGTTTTTTGCTATGGCTCAACAATTTCTCGAGGGGACGGGAGGTTCCATTGAATAGCACCGTTCCGAAGCGGCTGCCGATTGACGTGGCGGCGGCGCTGCACGCTATCTGCTCAACTGGCAAGGGCCGGTGTTGGTATTGCGATGAGAAACTGCCAGCGGAAGCAGATGCGTTGCGGAGCGGTTGGGACGTGCAGCGGTTTGACGAGCAGCCCGTGGCCAGCATTATTCTCGTCTGTCCATGCTGCTTGCGGCAGCAAGAA
This sequence comes from Terriglobia bacterium, assembly GCA_035945515.1. Taxonomy (GTDB): domain Bacteria; phylum Acidobacteriota; class Terriglobia; order UBA7540; family UBA7540; genus RH2-MAG17b. The sequence continues at coordinate 7,183 of DASZAE010000308.1, read as the reverse complement.
GCGGACGACCGGACGGTAAAGCGCGTTTCGTTGGCAGCGGCCGCCCCTTCCCGGCGGGGCCGCGACGCAACCCCGTAAGCCGGATCGTTGTAAAATCAGATTGAGCCCATGAAGAAGACCCATGCCGGCCGCGCGAATGCTTCTGCAGGACGGAGCTTGCGCGCGGGCGCAATTACAGTTTCCACAGCAGTTCTCTTCGCGTTTCTCTCATGCTCCCAGGCGCTCGCGTGGGGACCTCAAACTCATACCTTGGTGACAAGCTGGGCGGTCCAGACGCTGCCTGAGCCGTTGCAAGGCTACTTCAGCGCCTATCGCCAGGATCTTCTGCGGCACGTAAACGATCCCGACCTATGGATGAAGAAAGACCGCTTCGAGCAATGGCGGCACTACATATTTCTCGATAGCTACGGACGTTTTCCCTATCTCAAGCTGCCGCATTCTTATAAGGCCGCGCTGGCCGAGTACGGCGCCAGGCGAGTGGGGCGTGACGGCACGCTGCCGTGGCAGATCGGCGAATTCAGCCTGCGCCTTACCAATGATTTCCGGGAGCAGAAGTGGGACCAGGCGCGCAAAGACGCGGCCGTGCTCGGCTATTACGTGGCCGACGCGCACGACCCGCTCAACACAACGGAAAACTACAACGGACAACTTACCGGACAAACCGGATTGGCAACGCGGTTTGGCGTCGATTTGATCGCGCGATATCAGAATTTCATTCTCTACCGCAGCCGGCCCGCGGCGAAGATCGATGATCCCACGGAGTACGCCTTTAGGACCGCCATCGAGGCAAATACCTGGGTGGATAACATCCAGCTGGCTGACGAAAGCTCACGCGACAACCTGCCTGGATATAATGACGATTACTTTGACCGGTTTTACACCGCAGTGAGCTCCGTAGTCATGCACGAGCTGACCGCCGCCGCGAATGACACCGGATCCTATTGGTACACTGCTTGGGTCAACGCCGGTCAGCCAACTCCGCCCGCTCACTGATGCCCTCTTCCCATGAATCGCGCAAAGCTCCTGTAGCCTCTGATGGAACGACTAAATCCTTTCTCCACGCCCTCCCCAAAGTGGAGTTGCATCTGCATCTTGAAGGCAGCGTAGAGCCGCAAACGCTGCGAAAACTCGCGCGCGCGAAACGCAGGCTGCAAAAAGAAACGGAAGAATGGATCAGCCAGCAGGAAGGGCGCGGATTCTGCTACGGGAACTTTGCGGAATTCCTCAATGCTTTCAAGCAGGTCACTCTGCTGCTGGAATCACCGGCAGACTATGCCCTCATCACCACGCGATTGCTTGAGCGGCTGACGGCACAAAACGTGCATTATGCGGAAATTACGCTTTCCGCGGGGGTAATCCTGTGGAAGAAGCAGCCGCTGCCAGAAATCTTCGAGGCTGTTGCAGAAGCAGCGCAAAAGTTTGCGCCTCGGTTGCGGGTGAAGTGGATTTTCGATGCCGTGCGCCAATTTGGAGAGGATCACGCGCGGGAGGTGCTGGGTTGGGCAAGAATCTTCCGCGACAACGGCGTGGCAGCCTTTGGGATTGGCGGCGATGAAGCGCGCGGCCCGGCTGAAATCTTCACGACGGTTTACCGCGAAGCAAAGGACTTGGGCCTGCGCGTGACGGCGCACGCGGGCGAATCGGCAGGCCCGGAGAGCGTCCACGACGCGTTTGAACTGCTGGGGGCGGAGCGGATTGGCCACGGTCTTGCTGCCGCGCGCGACCCGCAGGTGATGGCGTTGCTCCGCGAACGGCGAGTGCCGCTCGAAGTCTGCCTCACCAGCAACGTGGCTACCGGATTGATTGCGCGCGTTGAAGATCATCCATTGCGGCAGTTCCTCGACGCGGGACTGCACATCACGCTAAGCACGGATGACCCCGCAATGTTTTCGACCACGCTCGAACGTGAATTGATGCTGGCCCACTATGCTTTCAGCTTGAGCCGTGACGAGATCACCAGCGTGATGAGAAATTCCATCCTCGCTTCCTTTGATTCTGAAGATGGCAAACAATCGCTGCTCAGAAAGTTCGAGAAGGCGATTCGCGCAGAGCCGAAATCCCGATAGCCTCCTAGCTTACCGCGGCGGTCTCGCAGCGAGGTCGGATTTTCAGGTCCGACGATAACCACACTTTCGACGCTGTAGCGGCGGCCTCTGGCCGCCGGTCGTGAGGATCTAAAAGCCGGCGGCCAGAGGCCGCCGCTACAGACTCTTCGCGCGCATCAGATATAATAAGTAGGCGGCGTAGCGCCGGGCTAACCGCTGCTTCGCGCAGAGGATGAATGCTTCCAAAAAAGAAGGCTGTTCTATTTGACGCGGGCAACACCGTAGTGTTTCCGCGTGTCGACGTGCTCGCAAACACCCTCACTAACCTTGGCTATCCGGCGCAGGCGGATGACTTCTACGAAGCGGAACGCAAGGGCAAGCAGCAGTTGGATGAATGGCTTTGGCCCCAAATACGCGGCGGGAACGTGCCCACGAAAGCGGACTTCTACTATTGGGCGGAGTATCTCAGAGCTTTGGTGGAGCGCGTGGGCGTGCCGGAAGCCAAGCAGCAGAAGGTTGCGCTGCAACTTGCGGAGGGATTCAAAGAGATCACTACTTGGTCGCGCGTCTTCCCCGGCGCGATCACCTATTTACAGGCGCTGCGGCAGCGCGGCTACATTTTGGGAGTTGTATCAAACTCACTGGGACTGATCGAACGTCAGCTCAAAGAGGTTGGTTTGGCTGCTTGCTTTGAATTTATCCTGGATTCCCACTATGTCGGCGTTGAAAAGCCGAGTCCGGAAATCTTCCGCCTGGCGCTCGCGCAAAGCGGCTGCGAGCCGCATGAGGCTTTGTTCGTAGGCGACCTCTATTCCACCGATGTCGGAGGCGCGGAGAATGCCGGACTTACCGGCATCCTAATGGACTGGGTGGGCGCATACCCTGACGCTGCTGCTCTGCGCATCACTTCCCTGCCCGAACTCGATGCCATCCTCGAATCATAGCGTGTAGCCCCAATTACTGATGAATCTCACGCCGCTCTATACGGAGCAACATAAGTTAGCGATGACCATTAGCTGTAGCGGCGGCCTCTGGCCGCCGGTCTTTACTATTGAAAACCGGCGGCCAGAAGCCGCCGCTACAAAATCAACTGGCGCTAACTTATGACGCCATGTATAGCACAGAGTTTTGTTCTTAAAACATCTGTGCTATTTCCCAAAAATAGAAAAGCCGCAGAGTTTTGACAGCAGACCTCCGCGGCTGTAAAGAAAGACTGGCGGCAGAAACCTGTGAGGCCGCCGCTACAGACGACTATTGATGGCTCGCCGCCGCAATGGTCTGCGGCGCACTGGTATCCGCTACCGGCGTCGCCGTTTGCGCGGAAGGAGCAGCCGTACTGCTCACTGGCTGAGTGGGAGAAGGCGCTCCAGTTGCGGTCGAGGCAGACGCTCTTTGTTCATACGTTTTGGGGGCGCTGATGTAACCGTGGATTTCGTTTTTGCCAATCCGGTTAACCACCAGTTCGAGCGGCTGCGGGCTTTCCGCCGTCTGCAACACGACCGGTTCATAGAGATTTACGTGCTTCTTGGAAAGCTTATAGTCATCGACCTGAAGATCAACGTCATAATTCTGGTGCTTGGCGCTGGTGTGCCGAAGATCAAGGCTGATGGGGCCCTCGCGCGCAAACTTCTTGGATTTGGAAAGGTTGAATTCGAAGTAGTCTCTCTGTCCAAGCTTCTCAAGCGCGACTAATTCCGCATGGTCCTTGGCAATGGAACCTCCCAGGCCCGTCAGCCCGCTCTGCGTGCTCGCGGACTCCGCAGAAAGATTAGCCTGCGTCTTTGCCAGAGCCTGTTCCGCATCCTTGATCTGCCTTTGCTGAGCCGTCAGTTGTGATTGCATCTTTTGCTGCCACGCGGAGGGGGTTGGCCGTGTCCGCGTCCGGCGGACGCGCGCTTCAGCGGTTGGCGCCGGGCGGACGGCCTTGCCGCTCCAGGTCTCGTCGACCGGCGGCGCGGGTTCGACGGGTTTCGGCGCGCTCAGGGCATTGACCTTGGCCGTCAAGGCTGCCATCTGGCTTTGCGCCTGGCTCAAATCCGCCGCCAAGCGGCCATTTGCCGAAACCAGGCGCTGCGCAGCATGCTCTTCGTGCACCGTGTATCCGATGGCGATGGCCACTACAATCACCAAAGTCAAAGTCACTGCCATGAGCCACTGATTAAAGCCGCTTGGATTTTCAGGCTCAATCACCGGCACTTCACGCCGGTCATAGGGATCCTGCTGGTACGGGTCGTCGTCAGGTATCATCATTGAATCTGCTCCTCCGAAGCTAACCTGATAGCAATCGCAGCGCCAAGCCATGCTCAATATAAATATTTTATTATCAATAACTTAATAAAAAACGCGGCGCAGGATCCATGGAATCTGGGAGAATTTCCACGCTCTCAAGCAAAAATTCCATCTTATCGTTCGTTGCGTTTGGCATCTTACCGGATTCGAGTACCCAGCATCTGCCGTCGGGACGGTGACGCTACCAGAAGTCGTAGCGCCGGCATCCCTTCGCTGCGCTCAGGGCAGGCTTTATCGGCTGTTACACAAGGATAAGGATATTGCCCGCATCGCCGCTGGGATCGAGCGGCCTAGCATCTGCCGCCGGGACGGCGGCGCTACCAGAAGCTGCCACCACAACTTGCGTGTTGCAATTTACTTTTGGGAACCCCTTTCAAGCCATCCGATGGATATCCAGTCTACATGGACTATCTTCCAGTTGACCAGCCCTATCTAGCGGAAGTACAATGCACAAAGCACTCAGGGAAGTTGGCATTTTTACTCCCAGAGGAAAGCATTTTGAGGAGATTTGGACTTTTAACACTCGGTCTTGCCGTTTTTGCACTCGCTTCCTGCGAAACGGCGCAGCAGCACAAGCCGCTGGGAAAACCCTCGGCAGCGGCATTGGCGCCATCCCTAACGCAGCGCAACGCAGCGCCAGCCTCACAGGCGCAGCAGAACACCTCCCCTACTTCTAATCCGTCCCGCGCTTCAAGCTCATCCAGCTCGGCGGGCCCATCGGATCCATCTGGAAAGGCAAGCCAAGCCTCTAGTAATAGCCAAATGGAGGCAATCAGCCAGTTGATTGACCGCGCCGAAGCGTCCTACACGGCGGGCCTGAACGACTACCAATCGGGCGACTTCAGCAAGTCGAAGCAGGAGTTCGATCAGTCCCTTAGCATCCTGCTGTCTTCGCCCTACAACATCCGCAATGACAACCGTTTGAACGAAGAATTCGACCTGCTGGCAGATCATATTAACGATGCCGAGCTTTCAGCCATCCAGCACGGCAACTCTTTAAGCGCCCACCAGTACGTGCCCACTCCCCTTGAATCGTTTTCCGGCCTCACGTTCGCGGTCGATCCCAACGTAGCTAAACAGGTTCAACAGGAAATCCGCACCGTTCACCTTGACATCCCGCTGGTTGCGTCAAACGATACGGTTTCCGGCATTATCGCCTATCTGCAGAAACACGCGCGCGGCTACATTGAACGAGTGCTGCAGGGATCGCAAGAATACGGCCCCATGATTTCCGCCGCTCTGCAAAAAGAGGGCCTGCCGCACGACCTGCTCTATTTGCCCGGCCCCGAAAGCGCCTACGATCCCCACGCCACGTCGGTGAAAGGGGCCAAAGGCCTTTGGCAACTGATGAGCGACACCGCGCCTAGCCTTAAACAGAATCGCTGGATCGACGAGCGCGAAGACCCTTACCTTTCAACCTTGGCGGCGGCAGCCGACCTCAAAGAACTCTACAAAACCTTTGGGGATTGGTACCTAGCCCTCGCCGCCTACGACACCGGCCCAATGAACATCCAGCGGGCAATCGCGCGAACCGGCTACGCGGATTATTGGAAGCTGCGGGAGATGCACGTGATGGTGCCGGAAACTCAAAACTACGTGCCGGTTTTTCTTGCCACGGCGCTGATTGCCAAGGACCCCCAGGCTTATGGTTTCACTCCGCCTTCCACCGCCCCGATTGAATTTGACCGCGTTCCAGTCACCGAGCCAACGGACTTGCGCCTCGTGGCCGGAATCGTCGGGCGGCCAGTGGAAGATTTGGTGCGGCTAAACCCGGCGCTCAAGGGCTACGAAACGCCGGCGGATGATCCGCACTACATGCTTAATTTACCCTCTGGCACAAAGGGCATTTTCGAGAAGGAAATTGCGCTGGTGCCGCCCGCGGGCAGGCTTTGGTGGCGGGCCACACGGGTGATTGACGGCCAGACGGTCAATAGCATTGCGAACCAATATCACGTTACCTCAGTGGCTATTGTTCAGGCCAATCAGCTTGCGCCGGATGATCCGCTTGCTCCCGACGCGCCCGTGCTCATTCCCCTTGCGCGCCCACGCATGGTCGAGGAAGCCGGCGTGCGCTGGGTGCGGCGTCCCTATTATTACCGGGTACGCACCGGGGACAATATCGATCTCATCGCCGACCACTTTGACGTTTCACCCTACCAAATCCGCCGCTGGAACCACCTCCGCAGTTCGCGGCTCGCGCGCGGGCGCAGGCTGCTGGTCTATCGCCTGGTGCAGGAGAAAGTCGTTACCCGCCATCGATATCCCGCCCGCCGAAAGCGCTACGCTTCCCGGTAGTTATTGAGACGAATGAGACTGTTTTTATTAGAAACGTTGATTCTAAACAACTTCTTGGGTTCGTTCCGCAAATCATGATGATCATGCTTGATTCGGCAGCCGCGAAGCGGCAGCAAACCGGATCTCAGTGCTTAGCCTTTTTCTTCGCCAAAGCAAGCTTGAGAATTATGCCGTAATTTGTTTGTGTGTTTACCCATTCTCTCCGGCTATTTTCTAATCTCTGGGCGCTCTGTAGCGCAGACCGCCGCCTTTGCGGTCTGCGGCCTTTGAACGGACAGAACACCCGCAGACCTCAAATACGGAGGTCTGCGCTACAAACCCTAGCGCGCCTGTCTGAGACTTTTGAGACAAATGAGACGGCTTGCAAGGCGCGCGGCCGCCTCCGAAAATTAGAAACGCTGATTCTAAAGGACTCCTAGGGTTCGTTCCGTGATTTATGGTTATCAAGCTTGCTCCGGTGCTGCCACTAAGTCTCGGTAAATAATGGTATTGCTGGCAAGACAAGCTTGTGTGAGCTGATTAAACAGGCTGCCCTCCTGCCCACGCCGATTGAA
>DASZAE010000307.1:0-2257 GCA_035945515.1 Terriglobia bacterium | reverse complement strand
GCGGCGGCCGCCACAGGTCCCAGTTCTCCTTCAGGGATCACCGCGGGGCGCAATCCCGCTTTAGCTAGAATCAAGTACACAAGAAACCCGATGACAAACGAATACAAGACGGCGGGATTATCCGCTTTGACCCAAGAGGGTGGTATTCCAGGCAGATGATCCGGGATGCCCGCCAGAAAACCAAGCGCCCAAGCAATGTAACCCGCCCAATTGATCCCCTGTCGCGGTCCAGACCACCGCCTTCCTGCCAGAAGATAGTCCGCTGCCATCGCGCCGCAAATCGGTCCAAACGACGCGCCCACGATTACGAAGAAGCCTACCAGATCGCTGGCCACGCCGGTGATGGCCAAAATGGCGCTCAGGGTTACGGCCGCAAGCGTGGAGACGCTGCGTGGAATCTTCGGCAGCATCGTGCTGAAGCTATTCGAGGCAATGAACGACGAAAAGCACGTAGGGACTAAAGACGCCGCAGCGAAGAGGAAGAACATCACCGGAGCCAAAACTCCGACGCTGGCAATGGCAGCCGTGTAATCATAACTGGGCCGGCCCGCGCCTCTGCCGAGATAACCCGCCACGGATAGAATCGGAAGCATTCCGGCAACGACAACGCCCAGGACAATGCCGAAGATTCCACCCAGCACAATATCCTTCCGGTTGCGGTTGCTCATCCCGAAATCGGCGCCCGCCGCGCCCGCGGTGGCAAAGTAGCCGATCACAATCGTCAGCACGCCAAGAAATCCGGCTAAAGAATCCTGATGCGGAACCTTATATTGGGCGATGCCGCCCTTATTGGCCCAAAAGACGATGACAATCATCACCAGCGGCACCCAGTTCGAGACCTTCGCAACCTGCCCTACGGTGCGAATCCCCTTGATCGCAACCCAGGCAAGGCTGTAAATCCATGCGATCACAATAACCGTGAAAAGCCCCCTCGAGGTTTCATGCAGGCCTTGCATGATAAATTCCGCAGCCACGGCTGCGATGACGGCGACCCAGCCTATCTGCAACACGCCCATGAGCAAGCCCGGCATCAGGTAGCCGCCGGTTGTGCCGAACGTCGAGCTGCCCACAACGTAGAGAGAATGCCCGGTTTTCATCCCCAGCATCGCCGGGACGTAGTAGTAGAGAGCAAAGCAAAGAATCCCCGCCACTAATAATCCCCAAACGCAAACGCCGAGGCTGGCATAGCCGATGGTCGGCGCGGCAAGCTTCAAGTAAAAGCCCACCCAGAGGAATATGCCCACGTATGTGGGGAAGGTGCCTTTATACCAGGCGGACCGGCTTGAGAGCGGAACAGGAACGGAAAGCTTGACGTATTGGGGTGTCATCGTCTCCACGAGGCGCGCTCTTATGATTGAGCTTGCCGGCCTTTGCTTCCACCAACGCGTCGGCGGGGCAGCGCGAAGAAGCCGTTATACGTGACGCCTAAGTCGGCGGCGCCTGATTCTGTAGCCAATGACCGTCGCCGAATGATGCCGCTCTGAGCGCAGCATCATTTCACCAACTCCGTGTCCAACACCCATTTCTGCGCGGCGATGCCGATGATCATCAGTTCCAGGTCATGGGCGCTGTTGTTGCGGAAGGCGTGCACTTCATCGAGGAGCACCGGCACGGCATCGCCGTTGCGGATCGGGGCGGTTTCTCCATTCACCTGCGCCTCGCCATTGCCATTCATGACGTAATAGACTTCCTCCACGCCGGTGTGCCGATGGCGGCCTTCCGAAGTTCCCGGGGGCAAGAGAAGATGGTCCATGTAGGACCAATTGGTGAGAAAGACCGTCGGCTCCAGGGCGCGGCGATACTGCGCGGCCCCCTGGCCGCCGAGATAGTTCTCGATAGGCTGAAGCAGCGTCCGATCTAGCCGCATGGTCATAAACACGGGAATTGGATCAAGGGGCACGCCCACGCGCGGATCGCCAAGATTGAAGGCGTCATATTTCCCCTTCACCGCCGACACATTGATGTTCATGAACTCCACCGGCTTGTTCGACGGATTATAGATGGCGTGGGAATGTCCCATGCGGCAAGGCGCTCCCGCCGGTCCCTTCAACACCGAGGTGCGGCCATCAATCGTAAACTGGGCTTCATCGCCAAAAATGATGAACATCTCTTCGCATTGGTTGTGAAAATGGTGTCCCACGCCGCCACCTGGCATGATCTGGCAGCGGTCGATAAAGAAGAGATTGGTGGTCATGGCGCTGCTGCTCATCAACCGCTCGCACGCCATGTCACCGGCGCTTTCATGCGAACGGCTACG
>DASZAE010000306.1:0-2204 GCA_035945515.1 Terriglobia bacterium | reverse complement strand
GCACCATGCAGACCATTGCAATTACAGTCTGCGGGTTGTTCCCAGTCCACCAGAAAAACCGGGAGCTGCGAAAAAAACGTTCCATGCGACAGGATCTGTTGCTTTTCACGACCGATACGACGCATTGATGTCGATATAACCATGCGTGAGGTCGCACGTCCAGATGCGCGCCGACGCGCGGCCCTGATGAAAATCAATTGCCAAGATGACATCTTTTTTATCAAGTTCCTTTTTCGCGGCGCTTTCATTGAAGCCCGCGCTCAGCCCCTTCCGGCAAAGCAATAGCTTGTTCACGCGAATATCCACTTTGCTCGCGTCGAAGACGGCGCCAGAATATCCTGCCGCGCAGAGAATCCGGCCCCAATTAGCGTCGCTGCCCGCGACAGCGGTCTTGACCAATGGCGAATTGGCGATGGCGCGCGCGGCGAGGTCGGCATCCCGCTGAATGCGCGCGCCGCGGACCTCAACGGTGATGAGTTTGGTTGCGCCCTCGCCGTCTTTAGCGATCATGCGCGCAAGCGCAGCAGCCAGCTCCGTAAGCCCTTCCTGAAAAAGTTTGCCTTCACGCATCCGCGCGCTTACGCGTGCGCCAGAAAGGCCGCTCGCTAGCGCGACTACCGTATCGTTGGTGGAGGTGTCCCCATCAACCGTAATGCGGTTAAAAGATTCTCCCACCGAGGCGCTGAGCATGGCTTTGAGATCGCGCGGCGTGACCGCGGCATCGGTCGTGATAAAGGAAAGCATCGTTGCCATGCGGGGGTGAATCATGCCTGACCCTTTGGCGACTCCCGCGAGATGAACCGAGCGTCCGCCGATTTTACCGCGCAAAACGCACGACTTGGGAAATGTGTCCGTGGTCATAATGGCGCGGGCAACGTCTCCGCTGTTTCCGGCTGCGAGTGACGCGCACAGGCCAGGCAATTGATTTGTGATCATGCGAGCGGGGAAGGGCATGCCGATTACGCCGGTCGAGGCCACCAGCACTTGGTTTGCCGGCACGCCGAGGCAGTCCGCCGCCGAGCGAGCTGTTTCTTCAGCGGCGCGCGCTCCGGCGCTTCCCGTGCAGGCATTCGCGTTACCCGCGTTCACGATGATTGCGCGGGCGCGGCCCCGCGAACGCGCGAGATGACGGCGCGAAAGCAGGACGGGCGCGGCAGCCACGCGATTGGTGGTGAAGACGCCCGCCGCAGACGTCGCCTCCGCTTCCGAATAAATCAGCGCCAGGTCGAGCGATTGCGCGTCTTTCTTGAAGCCGGCGCGCGCGGCGCTGGCCGCGAACCCTTCTGGCGTCGCAATATTTCCTTCGATCATTTTCCAGGTTGGCATGGGGTCACTGATTGAGATTGTAAGGCGTTTCGTGAAGGTTCGAGGGCGGCCCGGAAAGCTGAATTGAATCAAGGCTCTCGTTGCAGGCTTGGGTAAACACTTGCTGATTCGCGCCGCCGGTGGTGCAAACAGCCTGAATGAGGCGGTCAGGCGCGATCACGCGCGCCGTGACGGTAGTGATCTTCGTGCGCGGGTCAGGCCGCGTGATGACGTACGCGTCGCGGCCTGCCAGGCGAACGTGCTCAAAGTGATAACCGGGCAAATCGCTTCCGGCGTCTGTGGCTTCGGCCTGGTCGAGAAACTGTTCGGTAAACTGCGAAGCGCGGCCGGGATTAGGCAACAGGGTGAGGGTTATGGATGGACTTCCGCCCGAAATATGAGAACGGTAGATTTTCACGCTGTCACCCGTGTCGGCGACTGCGCCATAGATGCCCGCAGCCACCTGCATTTGGAGGCCTAGCGACGCTTTCTGGTAAGGCAACTGCTTGAGCGCGGCGTCCTCCACGCGCTGTTCGTGCGCGGGAATCCATCGCTTCAGCGCGTATTCCGTGCCGAAAACGAGCACTGCGATCACAAGGATGATCAGCGTAGCCCACTTTTGCGTAAGCATAGAGCCACATCTTAACGTGCGCCGTCGAAAGGCGCAATCGGAAGCGCGCGAGCGAACCGGCGTAAGGCAGGCAGCCGCCTAGCCAGGATTATTCATGAAGCTCCCGCTCTTATTGGGGGGGCGGGGTTTTAGAGTCTGTGTGAGAACCCCGCTTGACACATGGTTGATAATGCGGTCAGGAGGCCGCTGATGAAATTTCTTCCCTATACTCCAGATCAGATGGAATTGTTGCCGCCGAGCGTGCGCGAGGTGCTGGGCGAAGGTCATT
>DASZAE010000305.1:0-5454 GCA_035945515.1 Terriglobia bacterium | reverse complement strand
AAAGGACTCCTTGGCAAGCGCCCAACGCTTCAACCTGGCCAGCGCCATGCCTCGATAGTAATCAATTTCGGCCGGGTCTCCTGGCCTTATCGGCGTCAGGCAGACCACGTCTTTCCAGCGCCCTGCGGCGTAAAGCCGTTTGAGTTCTTCAAGGTATGGAGCACGGCCTGGCGAGCCGGAGAATTTTGCGCAGGCGCCAGAATTCTGGCCTATCGAGGGCGGCTGTTTTTGATTGCCTGCCGCGTTGCGAGCAGGCGCGGCAGATTGGAGTATGCGGGGAACAGCCGCCTGAGTTTTCAGGGAAGCAACAAACAGCAGCGCGAGAAACAAGGAAAGAACGATCACTCGTTTGGCTGTGGCAGCGCGAGCAAAGTCCAGTTGTTCTCTGCGCTCCATTTTTTCTCGAAAACTTCCCAGCGAAGCACGTTGAGCTTTCCCCCGGCCGGGTCGTTCACCAGGATCGCCTTTTTCTCAGGCTCCATTCCGGCAACGACCACGTAGTGCAGCGTGCTCCCCTCACGCAAGCAAACGACAAGCGGACGGCCCTTGGAAAGATGCTCCTCCAGCAAACTCCAATCGCCGTGAAATGCAAATACGCGCCAACCTTGGCGGCGAAAATAACCCTCCATGCCGCTGGCAAAGATGCCGTGCGCCTTGGGATCATAGAGCGCATGTTGAATGGAATCAACACTTGGCCATATACGCGGAAGTTTAGGATCGCGGCGGCTCCAATATTGGAGAATCATCGAAATGCACGCCGCGCCGCATCCATCTTTTGGCTGGCGCACGTAAGGCACATTTAGATAGATTCCGCCTGGAACCGCCGCGACGCCCGCGAAGCTCAAGCAAAGAACAAGCACAAATCCGAATCGGCGCATCATTGTTGAACATTACGGAGATGTTTGGAGTATGGCAGCTTGCTGCCGCTTTGCGCCCGCGAGCTTGCTTGCAGCCCGGATAAACATCCAGTTGGCAACCAACGGCCTTAGAAGAAGCGGGGGCAAGCCGCCGTGCTCCAAAGCGTCCGCATCTCTAAAAAAGTGGTAGATGCGCTACATTAACTTGCGTGGCCAATATCGCGGTGCAGGAGCCGTGTCTTATATCCCTCCTCATCCAGCATGCCTGCGATTTGCTCAGCCAGCGCCACAGACCGGTGCCGGCCCCCCGTGCAGCCGAGCGCGATGGTGAGGTAGCTCTTCCCTTCCCGCGTGTAATGCGGCAGCAGATAGAACAGCATGTCGCTAAGGCGGCGCAGGAACTCGCGCGTCTGCGGATAACGCTCCATATACTTCTGCACGGCGCGGTCTTTGCCCGTTTTCTCCTTCAGGCCGGCCACGTAATTAGGATTGGGCAGAAACCGGACGTCAAAGACCAGATCGGCATCCATCGGAATGCCAAAGCGGAATCCAAAGGAAACCACGGAAACCAGCATCGATTTGCGCGCCTCGGCCCCGCCGAATCGCTGCTGGATGACCTCGCGAAGCTCATGCGAATTCATGCGGGTGGTCGAAATCACCACATCCGCAAGCTGCCGCATCGGCTTCATCAGCATCCGCTCGAGGCGGATGCCCTCCCGCACGGCAAGATGGCGGCCCAGGGGATGCGGCCGGCGCGTTTCCTCAAAGCGGCGGATTAAAGCATCGTCTGATGCTTCAAGAAAAACCAAGGAAGGACGCGGATGTTCCTGCGCGAGCTTTTGAAATATAGCCGGAAGCTGGCTGAGCGCCTCGCCCTCGCGGATATCCACCACGACGGCGGCGCGGTCGATCCCTCCACCGGGCTGCCGCAGCAAGTCTGCAAACTTGGAAATGAGATCGACAGGCAGATTATCAACACAGTAAAATCCCAGGTCCTCGAACGCTTTGAGCACCGATCCTTTGCCTGATCCGCTCAGGCCCGTGATCAGCACAAATTGTTTAACTGTCTTGCGGGCCTGCTTCTTCGTAGAGGGAGAACGGCGGTTCCTGGGCACAATGGGCAGTTTGTGGCGAACGGGAGTCACGATGGATTTGATCTCGCCCTGAAGGGCCTTTGGGATAAGGCGGTTGTAACCCTTGTGGTTACTGGGTGTCCGTTAAGCCGCCATTCGCTACGATTCAGGCTCAATCAGCACCAAGCGGCCATCGCGGCGCCAGTAGACAATGTTGACGCGGTCCGTCTCCGTGTTGCGAAACGCCACCAGGTCTTTAGAATCCGCTTCAAGAGTTGCGATGGCCTCGTCCACGGAGAGCGGCTTAATGGGAATTCTCTCGGTAGCAACGGCCGCGGCGGCTTCGCCAGCGGCCTGCTCCATCCTCATCACGTTAAGAGTCAGAGCCGAGGTGGGGCCGGGCCTGCGCTTCCGCGTCCAGCGGCGCTGCAGCAGCCGCACGGCTTGCTTCTCCAGCTTATCAATCGCCCCATTGATCGAAGAGCGCGGGTCGGTGGTTTCTTCGAAACCCACCAGTGTCTGGTCGCGCCACTTCACCGTGACCTCCGCCGTCCGGCGATGCTTGGCCGCTTCAAGAATAACGTGAATACTCGAACGGTCGCGCAGAACGCGATTCAGCTTCTGCAACCGTTCTTCGGCGTATTGGCGAAGGTCCGGCGTGACTTCAATCTGCCGCCCGGTATATTCGATGTTCATGGCTGACCTCCGAAGTAGCGCCAATTATTGCCCGGCATGATGTCCTGAAACGACGGCGCTACCAATAAACTTATTGCCTGCGCTATTCGGCTGCGCAAGGGTCCAAACAGCAAGTCACGATTTTCTTCGTCGCTGATGCGTGCTCGGAATCTTCATGTCCTCGCGGTATTTCGCCACCGTTCTGCGAGTCACATGAATGCCCTGATCGTGCAGGCGCTGCGTGATTTGATCGTCGGTCAGGGGATGAGCCGGGTCTTCCTGTTCGATCATTTTAGCTACAATGCGTTTGAGAATCACCAGCGAAGTGTTGAAGCCGGAAGGCCCTTGCACGGCTTCGGAGAAAAAATATCTCAGCTCAAAAACCCCTTGTTGCGTGTGCACGTACTTGCTCGAGACGGCCCGGCTCACGGTCGAGGGGTGCACGCCGACTTCTTCCGCCACTTCCTTGATCATCATCGGACGCAGGTAGTCGAGACCCCTATCAAGGAATTCCGTCTGGCGGCGGACGATCGCTTCGCACACGCGCACAATGGTCTGCTTGCGCTGCTCAATATTTTTGATCAGTTGAAGGGCGGAATTGAATCGCTCGCGCACGTACTTGCGGACGTCGCCTGTCGCATTGCCGTCCGCCAACATGCGGCGATAGTGGTGGCTCAGCCTGAGCTGCGGCAAGCCCTCTTCGTTCATCACGACGCGGTATTCGTCGCCCATTTTGACAAACGCTACATCCGGCTCGATCAGGCGCGGCTCTACGTTGTTGTAGCGTTGGCCAGGTTTCGGGTCCAGATGGCGGATAATCTCCAGGTTCGCCTCAATCTCTTCGAGCGGGCAGTTTAGCGCGCTGGCGATTTTTTTAAGCTGCTTGGTCTCGACTTCGGCCAAATGGTTGGCCACAATCGAAGTTGCAAGAGTGTCTGCCGCGCCCGCCAATCGAAGCTGAATCAACAGGCACTCACGCAGGTCGCGGGCGCCCACGCCAGCCGGGTCAAGCTCCTGAACCAGGGCCAGAGCTTCCTCAACCGTCTTCAGTTCGTATCCATCGCCCTGGGCCAACTCCTCCAGCGTCGCGGTAAGGTAGCCATCTTCGTTTAAGTTGCCGATGATCGAGTAGGCTGCGTCCTGGACGGCCGCCGGGCATGAACTCAGATTCACCTGCCACGATAAATGCTCAGAGAGAGAGGTTGGGCGGCTAATGAAATTCTCAAATGAAGGCCTTTCGACATCCTCGGCGGCGGGAGATTTGTATCCGGGGTCGAGATAATCGTTGAAAAACGAACCATAATCGACTTCGCTAAATGGGTCCTTGTTGTCATCCGCGCTCGTTACCTGCGCGTCCGCAGCCTCGGCGGGCGCTTCTGATTCCGTCTTCTTCTGCACATCCTCTAGAGCCGGAACGCCTTCCGCCACCTCCTCAAGCACAGGGTTTTCCACCATTTCCTGATTAATCATCTCGCGCAGCTCGAGCTTATTGAGCGCGAGCACAGTAACCATCTGCACCAAGCCGGGCGTCAGAATCTGCTTCTGCGCCACCCTGAGGTTCAAACCGAGTTTGGGTTGAGGCTTGTTCATCTAAATGGCCAGCCTGAAATTATCGCCGAGATACACTTTTTTTACCTCATTGTCATTGCCCAGTTCTTCAGGCGTTCCAGAGCGGAAAATGCGTCCACTGCTAATGATGTAGGCGCGGTCAGTGACCTGAAGGGTTTCGCGCACGTTATGATCCGTCAAGAGCACTCCGATGCCGGATGACTTTAGTTGCAGTATAATTCGCTGAATATCGAGCACCGCCAGCGGATCAATGCCCGCAAATGGCTCGTCCAAGAGCACAAACGAAGGCGAAATGGCCAGCGACCGCGCCACCTCTACGCGGCGGCGCTCACCGCCCGAAAGCAGGTAGCCGTAGCTGCGGCGCACTTTCTGTAAGCCGAATTCCTCGAGCAATTCTTCGAGCCGCTCGCGCTGTTGGTTAGTAGTCAACGAAGTGGTCTCGAGGATCGCCACTAAGTTCTCTTCGACCGTTAGCTTCCTGAATATCGAGGGTTCCTGCGGCAGATAACTGATGCCATTGCGGGCGCGCATGTACATTGGAAATGCGGAGATGTCCACCCCGTCCAGGAGCACCTGCCCAGCGTCTGCCCCGGCTAGGCCCACAATGATGTAAAAAGTAGTCGTCTTGCCCGCCCCGTTCGGGCCGAGCAGTCCGATCACTTCCCCCTGCGCGATTCTTAAACTAACACCATCAACAACTTTGCGGCCTTTGTAGGATTTGGTGAGGTCGACCGTGGAGAGGATCTGCATGGCTTATTGCTGCAGGATACGGCGTTTGGAAAGTGTCTTCGATTTGTCTCCTCCGCCTGCAAAAAGGCTACCATTGCGCGTGAAGAATGTCAATCTTTGGCCAGTCAGATAGCCCTGCTGCAGGTCATAAACCACGGGCGGGCCGCCAGTTAGGACAATCTTCCCCGGACCGGCAAAATACTCAGCGTGTTCTCCAGAGGCGTGCCGTCCCGGCAACTGAGTTACCCGGACGTTTCCGTCGGCGACAGCTTTCTCAACCTCCGCCTGCTTTGCTCCGCCCGGCTCGGAAAAGTACACTTGCAGCCGGCCGGCGGTAAAGGTTGTGTCCGCCGAAACCATCCGGACATTCCCCTGATAGACCGCTTCATGGCCCAAATTGAAATATTGCAACCGGTCCGCCGTGATCGTTACCGGCTCGACAGCGCCCCCAGTGGATTTAGGTTTGCCAGGGCCGCCGCCCTCAGCCGAATCCGAAAGGGCAGGCTCAACCAGCGAAGTAATCACGCCTTTTCCAGTGCTTAATCGCTGTT
>DASZAE010000304.1:0-5312 GCA_035945515.1 Terriglobia bacterium | reverse complement strand
TCAGGCGTGCCCTCGGCCACCACGCGCCCGCCTTCTTCGCCGCCTTCCGGCCCCAGATCAATAATCCAATCCGCCTGCTTAATTACATCCAAATTATGCTCGATGATGATGACCGTGTTGCCCAGGTCTGTCAAGCGATTGAGCACGGCGAGTAATTGCTTTACATCGTCGAAATGGAGGCCCGTCGTCGGCTCGTCGAGGATGTAAAGCGTGCGCCCGCTCTGCCGCCGGCTGAGCTCGCGCGAGAGTTTGATGCGTTGCGCCTCGCCACCCGAAAGCGTGGTGGCCGCCTGTCCCAGATGAATGTAGCCCAGGCCCACGTCCACCAGCGTTTGCAGCCTCTGGCGGACGGCGGGAATGTTTTCGAGCAGGGGCAAGGCTTCTTGCACAGTCATCTCCAGCAGGTCGGCGATGGAGGCGCCCTTATACTTAACGGCCAGCGTTTCCGAGTTGTAGCGCCGTCCGCGGCACACTTCGCAGGTGACGAAAACGTCAGGCAAAAAGTTCATCTCGATGCGGCGCAGCCCGTCACCGCGGCAAGCCTCGCAGCGTCCGCCTTTAACGTTAAAGCTGAATCGTCCCGCCTTGTATCCTCTCTCGCGCGATTCGGGCAACATGGTGAATAGCTCGCGCAGTGGCGTAAACAGCCCCGTGTAGGTCGCGGGATTTGAGCGCGGGCTGCGTCCAATCGGTGATTGATCGATGACGATGACCTTATCGACGTGATTCATACCCGCGATTTTCTTGTGCTTACCCGGGTCTTCAATCGCCCGGTAGAGCCGCTTTGCCATGGCGCGGTAAAGAATGTCATTCACCAGGGTGGATTTTCCTGAGCCGGAAACTCCCGTGACCACGGTGAGCACGCCGAGCGGAAATTTCACGTCAATGTTCTTCAGGTTATTGGCACGTGCTTCGAGCACGGCAAGCCGCTTGGCGCCCGGCTTGCGCCGCCGCTCCGGAACTGGGATGACGGCGCGCCCAGCCAGATACTGCCCGGTAAGCGATTCGGCAGTCGCGGCGATTCGAGCCGGCGGACCCGACGCCACCAGCCGTCCACCCTGACGCCCGGCGCCGGGACCGAGATCGATTACATAGTCCGCGCGCCGGATTGTTTCCTCGTCATGCTCCACCACAAGCACCGTGTTGCCAAGGTTGCGCAGCCGTTCGAGCGTGGCCAGCAGGCGCAGGTTGTCACGCGGATGCAGCCCGATGCTGGGTTCGTCGAGCACGTACAGCACGCCGCGCAACCGCGAGCCAATCTGCGTGGCGAGGCGAATGCGCTGGCTCTCGCCGTTCGATAGGGTGGCGGCAGAGCGGTCGAGACTCAAGTAGCCCAGGCCCACCTGTTCCAGAAATTCTAGTCGCTCGATGATTTCGTTCAAAATCCGGCGGGCAAGGATTTCTTCCCGCGCATTCAGCTTCATTGACCGCGCGTGCGCAAGCTCGGCGATCACGGAAAGCTCGCTGAAGCTGGCAATCGAGAGCCCGTTTACCTTCACCGCCAGGCTTTCCGGCCGCAACCGCTTGCCGTGGCACGCCGGGCAGGGCGCGGCGGACATATAATGCTCGAACCACTCGCGGTAGCCCTCTTGCGCGACCTCGCCGTACCAGCGGTCGAGGATGGGAATGATTCCGGGAAAGGCTCGCCCATTGCCAGACTGCCCGTAGAGGAGCAAGTTTTGAACCTTTTCGGGAAAGTTCTTGAATGGCGTCTTGAGATCGAAGCCGTAATCCTCGGCAGCGCGCGCAAGACTGCGCCGCATCAGGCTTGATCCCGATCCCGGCCCCAGACCGCCCGCCAGGAGTGGGCGGGACCAGTCCGCAATCACTTTGGCCGGATCGAACGAATATTTGCTTCCGAGTCCATGGCACGTTTCACATGCGCCATAGACGCTGTTAAATGAAAACGAGCGCGGTTCAAGCGCGGGAATATTAATGCCGCAATTGACGCAGGCGGACTCCTGCGAATACAAGTGCTCTTCGCCGTTTACCACTGCCACTTGCACGATGCCTTTGGCAAGGTTCATGGCGGTATCTATGGAAGCGGCCAGTCGGCCTTCGATTCCGGGCTTGAGCAACAGCCGGTCCACCACTACTTCCACCGTATGGTTGCGGCGGCGGTCAAGGGCAATGTCCTCTTCAAGCTGGCGGAGCTGGCCATCGACGCGCGCACGCACAAAACCCTGCCCGGCAAGCTTTTCAAAGAGCTTTTTGAATTCGCCTTTGCGCCCACGCACCACCGGCGCCAAAATCATCACGCGCGCATCGTTTGCGTTCCCATTGCTCTCGCCTGGATCGAGCAGGCCCATGATAGTGGCAATGATCTGCTCGGTCGATTGCCGCGAAATCGCGCGGCCGCACCGGTGACAATGCGGAACGCCGATCGAGGAGTAGAGGAGGCGGAGGAAGTCGTAGATTTCGGTGATGGTCCCAACGGTGGAGCGCGGGCTGCGATTGGTTGTCTTCTGCTCGATCGAGATTGCGGGGCTGAGGCCGTCAATTGAGTCAACTTCTGGGCGCTCCATTTGATCTAGAAATTGACGCGCGTAGGCTGAGAGTGTCTGGACGTAGCGCCGCTGTCCCTCGGCGTAGATCACGTCGAAAGCCAGGCTGGATTTCCCCGAACCGCTCAGCCCCGTCACTACGCTGAGCGTGTTGCGCGGTATCTCCACGCTGATGTTTTTCAGGTTGTGCTGGCGCGCACCGCGCACCGTAATGCGGTCGATCATCGCCCTGCCTGTTATAGATGGGAGTGCCCGCAAAGAGCCAAACTTACATGGTAAAAGACTTGGCAGGAAGCCGCAAGCGGCGGCCACGGCCAATCGTCTCGTAAGTGACCGCGGGTATCACTGTATATATGATTGCAAGATAAACCCGCCGCTATGCGGCGAGCGTATTTCCTGTATAATGGCTTTCCGGCGCGATTTGAAATAATAGCCGCCTGGCCGGGTGCATCTATTGTGGCGCTGATGGAGGTTTAATGGCAGAGCACATTGTTCACTGCGTCAAGTTTCAAAAGGATCTTCCAGGTCTCGATGAGCCGCCTTGGCCCGGAGATCTCGGCCAGCGCATTTACGACAACGTTTCCTCGCAAGCGTGGGATCTGTGGAAGGAGCACTTCAAGATGATTTTGAATGAGTTCCGCCTGAATCCCGCCAGCAGGGAATCGCAGGAAATCATCGAAAAGCAGATGGAAGCTTTTTTCTTTGGCGAAGGCTCCGCGCTGCCCCCAGGATACGTGCCCCAGCAACAAAAAAAATAACAGAATGCGGTTAGCAGTAGGCAGTCGTCAGCAACCAGCTATGCTCGCTGCCGAGTGCTTACTGCCGGCTGACCGTTGCTTTCTGCTATTCTGTTTTCATGCCCGAAGTGATCCAGAAGGCCAGAGTTCCGCTGTCCAAAGTGTTTGGCCACGGCGGCTGGCTGGCCCGAAACCACCCCCAATACGAGTTCCGGCAGGCTCAACTCGAGATGGCGGAAGAGATCGAATCGTCGCTTGAGCACCACCGCCATCTGATTGTTGAGGCGGGCACAGGGACCGGCAAGACGCTGGCCTATCTCGTCCCTATCCTGCGCAGCGGCCAGCGCGTGGTGATTTCCACCGGAACCAAAAACCTTCAGGAGCAGCTTTTTTTCAAAGATATCCCATTCCTGCAAAAGCTGGCGCCGAAGATGCGCGCCACGCTGATGAAAGGGCGGGGAAACTATCTCTGCCGGCAAAAGCTCTACGATATTGAGCGGCAGCCCGTCCTGAGCGGCCTCGATGAAATCGAGCAATTCGGGCAGATCAAGGAATGGGAAGCGGTCACGGAGACGGGCGACCGCGCCGAGCTTGAAGGGCTGCCCGATGCCAGCAACCTTTGGTCCGTGATCGACGCCCGCCGCGAGACGTGCACCGGCCAGAAATGCCCGCAATTTGAGCGGTGCTTTATCACGCTGATGCACCAGCGCGCGGCGGAGTCGGATGTGATCGTGGTGAACCATCATCTTTTTTTTGCCGACCTCGCGCTCAAGCAATCTGACTATGCAAGCCTTTTGCCCGAATACAGCGCCGTAGTATTTGACGAGGCGCACGAAATCGAAGACGTCGCCACCAAATATTTTGGCTTGCAGATAAGCAGCTATCGCCTGGAAGAACTGGCGCGCGATGCCGAGCGGACCGTGAAGCAAAAGGACGTGGAGGCGGCTGAGGTTTTCGGGGCCGTCAGCGAGCTTCGCCACCGCGCCGGCCTTTTCTTTGAGAATTTCCCATCTCAGGAGGGCCGGTTCAATTTTGAAAACCGCGCCGATTTTCTTGAGCACAACCGCGGCGCCTATTCATCGCTGACGAACGCCTTGCTGCGGCTCAATACGGAACTCAGCCGGGTGAAAGATCATCCGGAAGAGATGCAAAACCTCGCGCGGCGCGCCGAGGAGCAGCGGCTGGCGTTTGAATCCGTCCTAGAAGGCAAAGAACGCAACCGGGTTTACTGGTGGGAGCGCAGAGGGCGCGGCATTTTCATCGAAGCCACTCCCATCGACGTTTCCGGCATCCTGCGCGAGCGCGTGTTTGACCGCGTTGAGACCGTGATTTTGACCTCGGCGACGCTCGCCGTGGAAGGCAACTTCAGTTTCCTCAAGGCGCGCCTCGGCATTCAGAACGCGCGCGAAAAGATTTTTGCGTCGCACTTTGACTTTCCGCAGCAGGCTGTTTTCTATTCGCCTGCGCATCTGCCTGACCCGCGCGAGCCGGACTTCCAGCGCCAAGCCGCGGCCGAGGTAGTGCAACTCTTGAAAGCCACGCGCGGGCGCGCTTTCGTGCTCTTCACTTCCTATGCCCAAATGCGGGATATTTACGAGCGCGTGCGCCAGCAAATTCGCTATCCCGCCATGATCCAGGGGGCCGCGCCGGCTCCCGTGCTGCTGAAAAAATTCCGCGAGACCGAGCACGCCGTCCTGTTTGCCACCAGCTCGTTCTGGCAGGGAGTTGACGTGCAAGGCCAGCAGTTGAGCGCGGTGATTATTGATCGTCTGCCCTTCGCCGTCCCTTCGGACCCCGTAGTGGCCGCTCGCATCCAGCAGATTAAAGACGAGGGTGGCAATGCGTTTGCTGAGTATCAGATCCCGGAGGCTGTGATTGCCCTCAAGCAAGGCTTTGGCCGCCTCATTCGCAGCCAGATGGATCATGGCGTGCTGGCTTTGCTCGACAACCGCATCGTCCGCAAGGCCTACGGAAAAGTCTTTTTTGCGAGCCTGCCGGAATACCGCCGGACGAACCGCCTGGAAGATGTGAAGGCTTTCATGCAAAAATACTAGGTTGCCGTAATCAGAGT
>DASZAE010000303.1:0-1745 GCA_035945515.1 Terriglobia bacterium | reverse complement strand
AACCCATCCCGATGTTTATCGACGAAGCCAAAATTCGCGTGACCGGCGGCCGGGGAGGCAATGGCTGCATGGCTTTCCGCCGGGAAAAATTCGTGCCGCGCGGCGGCCCGAGCGGGGGCGACGGCGGCAACGGTGGCAGCGTGTTCCTGGAAAGCACTGTGCATCAGAATACACTGTTGAAGTTCCGCTACAATCGTGAATTCACTGCGGAGCGGGGCCGGCACGGCGAAGGCTCGAACTGCCATGGGCGGAGCGGGGAGGATTTAATCATCCCCGTTCCCGTGGGCACGGTCGTTTATAATGAAGCCACCGGTGATCGTTTATGGGATTTCGCGGCTGCCGGCCAGCGATATCTCGCGGCTCGCGGCGGACGCGGCGGGCGGGGTAATGCGCGTTTTGCCACTTCGGTGAATCAGGCGCCGCGGCGGGCCGATCCGGGCGAAGAAGGCGCGGAGGCTACGCTAAAGCTGGAGCTCAAACTGCTCGCCGACGTGGGCTTGGTGGGATTTCCCAATGTGGGCAAATCGACGCTCATTTCGCGGCTGAGCGCGGCGCGCCCGCGCATTGCGGATTACCCGTTTACTACGCTTGAACCGCACCTGGGGGTGGTGGCTGTAGATCACGAGCGGTCTTTTGTGATGGCTGACATACCGGGTCTAATTGAGGGTGCGCATCTCGGGCGGGGGCTGGGCGACAGGTTTCTGCGGCATGTAGAGCGCACTCGGCTGCTGCTTCACTTAATTGATGTGGCCGCGACGACCGGGCGCGATCCGGTCGAAGACTACAGGGTGATTCTGCGCGAGCTTGAAAGCTTCAGCCCCTCAGTTGCTGCAAAACCCATGCTGCTCGTGGCCTCCCGGGTTGACGCTGCGGGTGATGGCAGCCGCATCGAAATTCTTCGCCGGTTTTGCAAGCAAGAGGGTTTACCGCTGCATGAAATTTCGGCGGTGACAGGGGAAGGCCTGAAGAGTCTCACGCACGCCGCCTGGACCTTTTTGGAATCGATTCCCCAGCGCGAAGATACAGCGAACGAGGGCGGAGAACAGCATCCGGCGAACCGGGCAAGTGAATGAATATCGCGCTTTTTGGCGGAACATTCGATCCCATTCACAACGGCCATTTGCGCGTCGCGCGGCGGGCGGCGCAGAAGTTTAGCCTCGACCGCGTGCTCTTTGTGCCTTCTGGCGGTCCGCCGCATAAACCGCAGAATCGGCTGACTCCGTTTTCGCACCGTTTTGCAATGGTCACGCTTGCCTGCGCTCGCGATCCACGATTTATTCCGTCGTTGCTGGAAGCGGCGGATGGGCGTTTGCGCTATTCCGTGGATACGCTCAAATATTTCCGGAAAACCCTGAGCGCAAAGGAGCGCCTTTTTTTCCTTTCCGGCGTCGACGCTTTCCTCGACTTGCCCAAATGGAAGAGTCCAGGCCGGCTGTTGGATCTGGCTGATTTCATTGTGGTTTCACGGCCGGGTTTCCCTCTGAAAGAGATCCTTCGCGTTGTGCGGCCGTATCAACCCATTGAAGGGGCCGTCGAGAGCGCCAAGGAGAAATCATGGGATGGGGCGCGCCAGGCCATTAAACTCAAGCATTCGAGCGTTCACATCCTGACCAGCGTGAACGTCCCCGTGGCCTCGCATGAAATCCGCGCCGCGATGGCTCGCGGGCGTCCTCCGGCTGGCCTTCTTCCGCCGCTTGTGGAAGAATACATCATGAAAGAGGAACTTTATCAGGTGAGAAGGAAAC
>DASZAE010000302.1:0-21730 GCA_035945515.1 Terriglobia bacterium | reverse complement strand
CATCGTCGGCGTCTTTATTGCGGGCCTGATGGTAGGAAGGACGCCCGAATACGTTCGCAAGAAGATTGAGCAAAAGGAAGTGAAGATGGCCATGCTCGCCATGATTATCATGGCGGCGAATATCCTGATCTTTACAGCCATCTCTTCCGTCGGGCGCTTCCACAAAGGCGGATATTGGAACCCGCCGGGCAATCCCTCAGTCAACGTCGCCAACGCAGGGCCGCACGGGTTCAGTGAAATTCTCTACGCCTATTCGAGCGCCAACGCGAATAACGGCAGCGCATTCGCTGGAATCAACGTCAACACGCCTTGGTACAACCTCAGCACGGGCCTCGCCATGCTGATCGGACGATTTTTGTTTCTGATTCCTCTGCTGGCTGTTGCCGGGAGCTTGGCCGCGAAACGCGAAGTGCCCTCGACGAGCGGAACCTTGCCCACGCACGGCGCGCTATTTGTGGGCGTGCTGATCGGAACCATCATTGTTGTGGGCGCGCTGACGTTCTTTCCGGCGCTCTCGCTCGGTCCGATTGTTGAACACTTCCTCATGATGCAAGGGAAGCTTTTTGCGGCCGTGGGGATGCCACTGTAGTGGTGGCGTGGCCTCACCCGTCCCGCGATGCGGTGGACTTTCTCACCCTTTTCCGGGAGAGAGCGGTAAATAAATTATGGTGATTCCAGCCCTCTCCCTTTGAGTCTGTGGGACAACTCGGAGGTCGAACCTAGAATCAACAACTTACGGATGAAGCAACCCTTGTAACTTATTGATTCTTCGTCGGCAAAGTTAGTTGTCCCACAGACTCCCTTTGGGAGAGGGGGGACCGCGAAGCGGTGGGTGAGGGAGATCGGCGAGGGAAACCGTTAAAACGATGTCAGTCCACGAACAAGAAACCGAGCTTATTCCAAAGCGTCTCGTGCGCGCGCGGCCGCTTTTCGACGGCCAAATCCTGAAGCGCGCCTCGCGCGATTCGCTGGTTAAGCTGAACCCGCTCGTGCAGCTTAAAAACCCGGTGATGTTCGTGGTCGAAGTAGGCGCGGCGCTGACCACGCTCCTGCTCGCAGCGGATGTTATTTCCAAAGCGCCGGATACCCGTTTTGTGCTGCAAATCGCCATCTGGCTTTGGTTCACGGTGATCTTCGCTAACTTCGCCGAGGCGATGGCGGAAGCACGAGGCAAGGCTCAGGCCGATACGCTGCGCAAGACGAAGACCGACTCCACCGCCAAAAAAACCGTGGGCGGCGGCAAGATTGAAGTGATTCCCGCCTCCAAGCTGCGCGCAGGCGATATCGTGGTCTGCGAGGTGGGCGATATCATTCCCGGCGACGGCGAAGTGATCGACGGCATCGCCACGGTGGATGAATCCGTTATTACTGGCGAAAGTGCGCCAGTCATCCGCGAGTCCGGGGGCGATCGCAGCGCAGTGACGGGCGGCACCAAAGTGCTTTCGGACATGATCCGCATCAAGATTACGTCGAATCCTGGCGAGACGTTTCTGGACCGCATGATTGCGCTGGTCGAAGGCGCCGAGCGCCAGAAGACGCCCAACGAAATCGCGCTGAACATCCTGATTGCTGGTCTGACGCTCATTTTTCTGCTCGCCGTGGTTACGCTCCATCCTTTCTCTGTCTATGCCGTCGCCGCGGCGCACAGCGGCACGATTCCCGGAATTGCCGTGCTCGTCTCCTTGCTTGTTTGCCTGATCCCCACCACTATTGGCGGCCTGCTTTCGGCGATTGGAATCGCGGGCATGGACCGCGTGATGCAGCACAATGTGCTGGCAATGAGCGGCAAGGCAGTGGAAGCGGCGGGCGACGTGAATACGCTGCTTCTCGATAAAACGGGCACCATTACGCTCGGCAACCGCCAGGCGGTGGAGTTTATCCCGGCCGAGGGAGTGACGGATTCAGAACTCGCAGACGCAGCGCAGCTTGCGAGTTTCGCCGATGAGACTCCCGAGGGGCGCTCGATCATGGTGCTGGCCAAGGAGAAATACAAGCTGCGCGGGCGCGAATTGCATGATCAGGAGGCGCGCTTCATTCCTTTTTCGGCCTACACGCGCATGAGCGGCGTCGATTGGGATGGGCGCATGTTGCGCAAAGGCGCGACCGAAGCCGTTATGCAATTTGCTAAAGAGCAAGGTGGGCGGATTCAGGCAGATTTTGTTGAAATGTCTGACCGCGTGTCGCGCAGCGGCGGCACGCCGCTTGCCGTTGCCGATGGGCCGCGACTGCTCGGCCTGGTTCATCTGAAAGATGTCGTCAAAGGCGGCATGAGGGAACGCCTTGCGCACCTGCGCACAATGGGCATTCGCTCCGTCATGATCACCGGCGATAATCCGCTTACCGCAGCCGCTATCGCCAATGAAGCGGGCGTGGATGACTTCCTCGCGCAGGCCACCCCGAAAGATAAGCTCGAATACATCAAGAAGGAGCAGGGATATGGCCGCTTGGTAGCCATGACCGGCGATGGCACCAATGACGCTCCCGCGCTCGCGCAGGCTGACGTTGGCGTGGCCATGAACAGCGGAACGATGGCGGCGAAAGAGGCCGGCAATATGGTCGATCTTGATAGCAACCCCACCAAGCTGGTTGAGGTCGTGGCCATCGGCAAGCAGCTTCTCATCACGCGCGGGGCGCTCACCACGTTTTCCATCGCCAACGACATTGCCAAATATTTCGCCATTATCCCGGCCATGTTCGCCGCCACCTATCCGGCGCTCGACCACCTTAACATTATGCGGCTTCATTCGCCCGAGAGCGCGGTGCTGGCAGCGGTGATCTTTAACGCGCTGATTATCATTGCTCTCGTGCCCCTGGCGTTGCGCGGCGTGCGCTATCGTCCGCAGGGCGCGGCAACGCTCTTACGCCGCAACCTGCTGATTTACGGCTTGGGCGGGATTATCGCTCCGTTTCCTGGAATTTGGATTATTGACCGTTTGCTGGCTGTGCTTCATCTGGCCTGAAGAGTCTGTGTGAAAACATCGGTTTTGTGCTGTAGCGGCGGATTTATTGTAGCGGGGCCGCCGGATTTTAATAGTAAAGACCGGCGGCCAGAGGCCGCCGCTACAACGGCCCTGGCGGCGTAAACCCGCCGCTACAGCAGGAGTTTTCGCACAAGCTCTGAAGCCTGAGGAGAACCTAGTATGTGGCGGCATATCTCGCCCGCATTCAAAATGATGATTGTGCTCACTGTGCTCACCGGCCTCATTTACCCGGGCGTGATCACAGGATTGTGCCAGATCATGTTCCACCATCAAGCGAATGGCAGTTTGGTGCGCGCTAATGAGACATTGGTGGGGTCGTCGCTGATTGGCCAGAGCTTTTCGCGCCCAGAATA
Source organism: Terriglobia bacterium (assembly GCA_035945515.1). Classification (GTDB taxonomy): domain Bacteria; phylum Acidobacteriota; class Terriglobia; order UBA7540; family UBA7540; genus RH2-MAG17b. The sequence continues at coordinate 18,396 of DASZAE010000302.1, read as the reverse complement.
CTTCCATCCGCGCCCCTCGGCTGCGGGCAATGGTTACGATCCAATGGCTTCCGGAGGATCTAATCTCGGACCCACCAGCCAAGCTCTTTATAATCGCGTCAAAGCCTCCGTCGCTCAGTTCCGGCGCGAAAACCCTCAGTTCCACGGTCCCATCCCCGCCGATATGGTCACCGCCTCCGCGAGTGGGCTTGATCCCGATATCAGCCCTGCCGGCGCCTATGCCCAAGCCCAGCGCGTGGCTCGGACGCGCGGAGTCGCGGCTGAGCGCATTCGGCGGCTCATCCGGGAATATACCGAGCATCGCCAGCTAGGCTTTCTGGGCGACCCGCGCGTGAACGTGCTCGAAATCAACCTGGCTTTGGACCGGCAATTCCCTCGAAAATAATCCAAAAACTCGTAGCGCCGCCGTCCCGGCGGCAGATGCTGGGGCACTCGAGTCTAGCGACGATACGGTCAATATGCGTGTGGAACAGCCGGCAAAGCCTGCCCTGAGCCGATTCGCTCCTCTTCGAATCGCTCTGAGCGAAGCGAAGAGGCTCACGGTAAACTCCGCGAAGGGATGCCTGCGCTAGAACTACGCCCCGGCAAGACCTGCAACCGCATGACTTTCAAGCCGCCTGCGCCCTGCGCGGGCGAAAACGTATGCTACAATGAACGTGTTATACAGAGCGTCATAAGTCAGTGACGGTCATTGGCTGTAGCGGCGGGCTCTGGCCGCCGGATTTTAATAGTAAAGACCGGCGGCCAGAGGCCGCCGCTACAGAATCAGGCGCCGCCGACTTATGGCGTTACGTATAGCAACAGAAAACTCATGATCGAAGAAACTACAAGTAATCCTGCGGGCGGTGAGCCAGGCACGCTTTTGCTTCTCCGGCCGCGCGGTTTCTGCGCCGGCGTGGTTCGCGCCATCGATATCGTAAGGATTGCTCTCGAAAAGCTGGGGCGGCCCGTCTACGTGCGCAAGGAAATCGTTCACAACCGTTATGTGGTGGACGAGTTAATGGAGCAGGGCGCGATTTTTGTGGAGGAGCTGAGCGAAGTCCCCGAAGGATCGGTGGTGATTTTCAGCGCCCACGGCGTTTCCCCCGAAGTGCGCATCCAGGCCCGCGAGCGGCGGCTGCGCGTGATTGACGCCACGTGTCCGCTGGTGACCAAGGTGCACATCGAGCTGATTCGCTACGTGCGCGAGGGCTATACCGTGGTGCTGATCGGGCACCGTGATCACGATGAGGTAATCGGCACGCTCGGCGAAGCGCCAGGCCGCGTCCGGTTAATCACCAAAGTGGAGGAGGTTGAGGATCTCGAAGGTGTTGATCCCCAGCGCATTGCTTATCTCACGCAGACCACGCTCAGCGTTGACGACACGGCGGAAATCGTGGCGAAACTCAAGGAACGCTTCCCTGAAATCGCCTCGCCGCCCGGCGAAGACATTTGCTATGCCACTCAGAACCGGCAGAGCGCGGTGAAATCTGTTGCGGGCGGCATTGACCTGTTCCTGGTGGTGGGCGCGCATAACAGCTCAAATTCAAACCGGTTGGTGGAAGTGTCGGAGCGCGCGGGCGCGAAAGCATTCCTCGTGAACCATGCGGGGGAAATCCAACCGGAATGGCTCAATGGCCGGAGGAGAATCGGCGTCACTGCCGGCGCTTCGACCCCGGAAGTTTTGGTTTCAGAGGTTGTGTCGTTTTTGCGAGACAAAGGATACACGAGAATCGAGGACGTCAACGTCATTCAGGAAGACGTTCGTTTTGCCCTGCCGGCCGAACTGCGCGCATGAAGCCATATTCCGATCACTGGCCTTTGGAGGCAGATGGCACAAGAAGCAACCAAGACCCAACTCGAGCAGCCGGCAAATGGAAATGCCGCAGCTCAACCCCTGCCCGCCCAAAATACCTGGAGCGTCCGTCTTAAGGAAACCGTCAGCCGCGCCACAACCTACCTGCTTTCACTGCAAAAAGAATCCGGATACTGGATTGGCGAGCTTGAGGCCGACTCGACGCTCGAATCCGACTATATCTTTTTCCTTTATCTCACCGCTAAAGCCGCCCCTGCGCGGATTGCCAAGCTGGCGCATACCCTTCGCCGCGAGCAGCTCGCGGGCGGCGGCTGGAATATTTACGCCGGCGGTCCGCCAGAGTTAAATGCCACGGTCAAAGGCTATTTCGCCCTGAAGCTGGCGGGCGATTCCGCCGAAGCGCCGCATATGGCGGCGGCGCGCCGCGCCGCGCTCGAACTCGGCGGCCTCGAGAAAACGAACTCTTACGTGCGCTTTTACTTCGCTCTCGCGGGCCTGGTGTCTTGGGATAAAGTTCCGGCCATGCCGCCCGAACTCATCCTGCTGCCCAAATGGTTTTTCGTGAACTTGTACGAAATGTCCTCCTGGACGCGCGGCATTGTGGTGCCGCTGACCATTCTTTTTGCGCAGCGGCCCCCTTGGCGCTTGCCGGAGAACATCCGGGTGGACGAGCTTTGGAAAGACGCCGCGCGAAGAATTCCGGCGCGCAAGTGGGACCGCCGGGTTGTCTCCTGGCACAATTTTTTTATCCTTGCGGACAGCGTCTTCAGGGCTTATGAGGCGCTGCCGTGGAAGCCGCTGCGCGGCGCGGCCATTGCGCGCTCGCGCCGCTGGCTGCTGGAGCATCTCGAACGCAGCGACGGGCTTGCGGCCATTTACCCGGCCATGCTCAACTCTGTCCTCGCGCTGATTGCGCTCGGCTATCCGCCGGATCATCCGCTCACGGCGCGCGAGCGCGGCTATTTGAGCGAATTTGAAATCGAAGATGACGACTCCATCCGCATCCAGCCTTGCCTGCCGCCCGTTTGGGACACGGCCTTGGCGATGGCGGCGCTGGAAGAAGCCGGTTTGCCGCCGAGTCATCCCGCGCTCATCCTCGCCGCGCAATGGCTGCTGGAAAAACAGGTGATGGGATCCGGCGATTGGCAGGTGAAAAATCCCGATGCTTGCCCGGCGGGCTGGGCCTTTGAGTTTCGCAACGATTTTTATCCTGACGTGGACGATTCCGCGTTTGTGCTGATGTCCCTCCAAAACGTCTCCTACCCTGACCCAGCGCGCCATCAGGCGGCGATCGAGAAAGGGCTTGATTGGGTGCTGAGTATGCAGAACCGCGACGGCGGCTGGGGGGCCTTCGACAAAGACAACAATCATGCCTTGCTTACCCGCGTTCCATTTGCCGACCATAACGCCATGATCGATCCCTCAACCCCAGATCTTACCGCCCGCGCGCTCGAATGCCTGGGCCGTTTCGGAATGCGTTCCTCGCACCCCGCGGTCAGAAAGGCCGTTGAATACCTTAAGCGCGAACAGACGCCCGATGGCGCGTGGTACGGGCGGTGGGGCGTTAACTATATCTACGGCACCAGCGGCGCGCTGCGGGCGCTTGAAACCGTTGGGCTTCAAAGCGAGGAATTTGCGCGGCGGGCCGTGGCTTGGCTGTGCAAGGCGCAGAACCCGGACGGGGGCTTCGGTGAATCGATTGCCTCCTATGACGATCCGAATCTTAAAGGAAAAGGCGAGAGCACAGCCTCGCAGACCGCGTGGGGACTCATCGGTTTGATGACGGCCAATTTAAAGACTGATGCAGAGGCGAGATCTGCCGCCGCGCGCGCTGCACGTTACCTTGTGGACCATCAAAACGGCGGCGGCTCTTGGGATGAAGACCAGTGGACGGGCACCGGCTTCCCGCAGGTGTTTTATCTGAAGTATCATCTTTATTGCATCAGCTTCCCCCTCTACGCCCTCGCCCGGTACGCCAACCTGACCCAGAAGTAGTGGGGCGGCCTTTCGCCAAGTTCGCAGAAGGTAGCGAAAAACCGTCCCATTTATCCCATTTGTCTCAAAAATCTCAAAGCGGCGTGCTAGGCTCAATCTGTAGCGGCGGCCTCTGGCCGCCGGCTTTTAAATAGTAAAGACCGGCGGCCAGTGGCCGCCGCTACAAGTCGGTTTCCCAAAGATTAGAAAATGGCCGAAGGGAATGAGAGAGACATGCAAAAATCACGGAACGAACCCTAGGAGCCCTTTAGAATCAGCATTTCTAATTTTTGGGGTTGGCCGCGCGATCTAGAAATCGTCTCATTTGTCTCAAAAGTCTCAGAGTGCGTGTTAGGCTGGATTTGTAGCGGCGGCCTCTGGCCGCCGGGTTTTAAATAGTAAAGACCGGCGGCCAGAGGCCGCCGCTACAAGTCGGCTCCCTAGAGATTAGAAAATGACCGGGAGAGCACAACCTAAACACAAAAAATCACTGAACGAACCCTAGGAGTCCTTTAGAATCAGCGTTTCTAATTTTCGGGGTTGGCCGCGCGGTCTGCAAATCGTCTCATTTGTCTCATAAGTCTCAGCGTGCGTGCTAGGCTGGATTTGTAGCGCGGACCTCCGTTGTTGAGGTCCGCGGCTTTTCATCAGGAACTTGGGCACAAACCGCGGACCTGAAAAACGCAGGTCCGCGCTACCCGCTCATTTGTCTCAAAAGTCTCAAGGTGGCGCGGCGGGGTTTGGGCGCGCAGAGTCAGAGGCGCGGCTACAGCGGGAACGTCTGCCGGAGATTACCTTCGGCGTCGAATTCAAGCGGTTCACATTCGCGGCTTACGCGCCATCCATCCAAACCGCGAGTCTCGACTGCCAGCGCCTCTGAAATCAGAAGGCGGTCGAGACTGAGGGTGTTGCGGATGAAGGCCCACCGCGCTTCCGTTGGACCAGGGCTGCCGAGTGCGGCCAGCGCGAAATCGAGCGCCTCGCGGTCGGAGCCGAACCGCATCGGCAAGCGAGCCATTTCGGGATTGAGCGAGGTGCGCGCGTTCACATACACCTTTTCAAAGTCAATCTTGCGATACAGTTGCTCGTGGATGATGTCCGCCATGCCCAAGCCCAGCGCGTTTCCGGCGCTTTCGTCCGTAAGATTGCGGGCGTAAAGCAATTGAATCTCCGGCGCCTCGCCCGGACCAAGCTGGATGCCCCGGCCAATCACTTTGGTGTCCATGCCGGAGCCGCTGATGTTTTTTCCAATCTGGTCGACCATCAACACGTCGAGATGCAAAAAGGGAATTTTGGGGATCAGGCTTTTTGAAAGCGCAAGCATTTCTTCTTCAACTGCTACGATGCTTTCGGGCCGGGCGGCGCGGACGACAGCGGGTTCGTGCCGCGCGTTTTCCACCACCGCCAGGCCCGCTACAATCTTGCCGCTTGCGAGCACCGCGCCCGCAACGGAACGGATGACTTGCTCGAAGCCATGCTTTGAGCCGAGGCGGTGAATTTCGCGCGCGCCTTCGGCCTTGCCCATGCCAACAGCCATCATCTTGAGCAGGCCGCTCTCAATCTTTCCCGAAAAGCGCGTATGCGGCTTAACGCGATTGATCAGGAGCACGCCTTCGGATTCCCACGCGTTGCGGTCGGCAAACACTGGAAAGCCTTCAGGCGTCACGCCGGTTAAGATCGTTTCCATCGAAGCGCGGATTCCAGCGCCCGTATACTCGGGCGTGACGCCGTAGTCCGCGAGCACCCGGCGCTGACCTTCCGCGACGCCGCCTCCGTGACTGCCCATCGCCGGAAAGATGAAGGGCGTTGCGCCCTGCTCGATCAGCCACCGGCAGGCGGCGCGCGCAATTTCGCGCAGGCTGCCGATGCCACGGCTGCCGACTGCCACCGCGATCTGTTTGCCGCGCAGCGCGGAAGCGTCCAGGGCGAGCGCATCGAGCCCCGCTGTGACCGCGCCGCCAAGATCTGCGAGGGCCGGATGAGTGGGCGCCGTCCGCTCAATCAAGCAGAAACGCGGAAGTTGAGAGAGAGCTTTCATGGGTATACCAAATTTCGATGGGGCGCCGCATTGAATGGGTCTGGCTCACCCCAGGAAGTTACGAGCATACTATACTGAACGGCGCAAAGTCAGCGCGTTGCTTCGCTGCGCAGGAACACAGGCCAGGGGCGCGGCTTGAACCGTCCGTAGAGATTCCGTTATGCTCGCATTTATACAGAGCGCCATAAGTCGGCGACGATCATTGGCTGTAGCGGCGGCCTCTGGCCGCTGGATTTTAAGTGTAAAGACCGGCAGCCGGAGGCTGCCGCTACAGAATCAGGCGCCGCCAACTTATGGCGTCGCGTATAGCTTAGCGTGCCATCTCCAGGAGAATCCATGCGCTCACCCGAAGAACTGAAGCAAGCCCTGCGCGGCATTGTGGGTTTTGGCGTCACGCCTCTCAACGAAGATTTCACGATCAACTTCGACGCGTTGCGCGAGAACGCGGTCCACTTGGCGGACCATTGCGACGTCGTCGTGCCGCTCGGCAACAACGGCGAGCTTTACTCTCTCACGCCCGAGGAGCGCAAGGCGGTTGGCCGCGCCGTGGTTGAAGCGGTAGGCGGCCGCAAACCGGTTTTAGTGGGCATCGGATACGCCCTTCCCGTGGCGCGCGAGCTTGCCCGCGCAGCCGAAGAATACGGCGCTGACGGCGTTCTGCTTCTTCCCCCGGAGTTCGTGGCCGCCAATGATGACGGATTATTGGCCTACTATCGCGCCGTGGCCGCCGCTACCCGGCTCGGCGTGGTCCTATTTCAAACGCCGCAGTTTAACTTCAGCATCCCCTTGCTCGAAAGCCTGGCCGCGATTCCAAACATCGCTGGTTTGAAAGATGAGCATGGAGACATGAAGCAGTTCGTGCGCCAGTTCCGCGCCGTGGGCAGCCGCATCGAGATGCTTTGCGGCGTGGGCGAGATTCTTGCGCCCAGCTATTTCGCGCTCGGCGTCAAGGGCTTTACCAGCGGCCTGATCAATTTCATGCCGGGAACGCCGCGCCGGATCTGGAAGCTGCTTCAGGAGGCGAAACTTGCGGAAGCGGCGCAAGTGGTGGAAAGCGAGGCAATCCCGGTTTTTGATATGAGAAAGAAACGGCCCGGCTATACCACGCTCATTATCAAGGAAGGCATGAACCTGTGCGGCATGAAAGCCGGACCCATGCGCCCGCCGCTCGCGCCGCTGCCGGAGAATGACCGGCAGGAATTGCGCGGCATCCTCACGCGGATTGGCGTGCTCAAGGCATAGCAGATTTCCGTCTTCAAAACTTATGACCCTTTCCTCTTCCACGCGCTCGCTCGCGCTTCTCATTCTCATCGCCGCCTGCCTCTTTTTCATCGGCCTCGGGCGGCTGCCGTTAATTGAACCTGATGAGGGTCGCAACGCCGAGGTCGCGCGCGAAATGGTGGTGACGCACGACTGGATCACGCCCCACTATGACGGCCTGCCTTACCTGGATAAGCCCGTAGTCCTCTTTTGGATGATTGCTGCCGCGTTCCGCGCGCTCGGGATGTCTGCGTGGTCGGCGCGCTTTCCCGAGGCGCTTGCCGCGCTCGCCGCCGTGCTGTTTGCCTGGGCGATGGGACGCAGGATGTTCGATGATCGCGTGGGAATTCTGGCTGGAATAATCCTCGCCACGTCACCGCTTTTTTTCGGATTTGCGCGCACAGTGATTTTTGATATGCCGCTCACCCTGCTCGTCACCATCTCGCTTTTTTGTTTCTGGCTCAACCGCCGCAAAAATTGCCTGCGGCTTGACGCCCTGGCGTTCGCCGCGATGGGCGCGGGGGCCATCACCAAAGGGCCAGTAGGATTCCTGCTGCCGCTCTTCACGCTCATTGTTTATTACGCGCTGGCGGGCAGATTCCGGGAGCTTAAAAAGGTTCATTGGGGCGTAGGCGGACTCGTATTTTTGGCGGTTGCCCTGCCGTGGTTTATCGACGTTTCGCTGCGCAACCCCGGGTTTCCAAAGTATGCGTTCTGGGAAGAAAGCCTGCTCCGCTTTACCACAGGCGCGCGAATGCACCGCTCGAATGGGACGATCTATTACATCCCCGTTTATTTCGCAGGCTTTTTCCCCTGGAGCTTTTTCCTCTTCTTCGCGGCTTGGAAGCGGATCAAAGCCTGGCGCAAACTGCGCAGCGAAACACACGAAGCCGAGCTTTTCCTGCTCACTTGGGCGGTGGTCATTTTCGTTTTTTTTACCCTTTCACGGTCCAAGCTGCCGGGATATGTGCTGCCCGCGCTTCCACCCCTCAGTATTTTGGCGGGTAAAGCCTGGCAGGATGCGAGATCAAAACTGGCAACGGGCGCGCCCGGCTGGATGACGGCTGGCTTTGCAGCCATCGTGTTCGCGGGACTCGCGCTGGGCGCCTTCGCAGAATCGCTTCACCTTTTGCCGCGTTCCGCAAAGGTTTTGTCGCGCATTCCCCCTTCGGTGACGCATCTTCTGCCTGCGGCGCTTTTCCACGGAGCGGTCATCCTTGCCGCGCTCGGCATTCTGGGCTGGCGCTTTATTCGCCGCGCGCATGGCCAGATGGCTGGTCCGGCAGGCGGATGGCTTAGCTTTGCCGTCGCGGCTCTTGCAGTTCCTTTCCTGGTGATCGCCTTATTTAAACCTCTGGCTGCTTATGCGCAGGCGGATTCAAGCCAGGAACTCGCTCAAACAATTCAAACCAGCCCCGAAAGGGACTTGCCAATTTACGGCTACTACTATTTCAGAACGGGTCTCCCTTTCTACCTGCGGCGCGCCGTGGGATTGGTTACGGAGGATGCTGACGAAACTACGAGCAACTACATCACGCTTCGCTTTTCCCATCTCCGTAACGCGCCCGGCGCAAAGATTGCTCAAGGCGTCTCCGCGCTTCCATTGATCAGCCCCGGCCCGCTGATTAATGGATCGGAATTTCAGAAGCTCACCGGCCGCTCCCCATTTCTCCTGATGGCGCGCAACGGCCAAGTAGCTGGCCTGCTCAGCAGCCACGCCGGGACGGAACCTTTATGGACCGGTTGGAAATTTTCCATTCTTCTAGTTCCAGGTGGCAAGAAGCCGGCGCACGCCGAATCGCGTTCTCTAGCTCGAATTATTCATGAAGCTCGGCTTAGCAATCAGGGGGGCGCGGTTTTAACCGCGCCGTTCCGAGCGTTCAACTGAATACCTTCGTTTCGCGCCACGAGCGGCTTGTTCTAACAAGCCGCTCGTGGCGCGAAACGAGAAAGTGGTAGAAGTTCGTGTGTTCGGCGGGGTTGAAACCCCGCCCCCCCTTACAAGGGCAATCGCCTTCATAAATAATCGAGGCTAGCTCGGGGTTCTCTCCTGCGCGGGTGAAGTTTAACCCTGCGCCCGCTGCGGAGCAGGATTCAACTCCGCCCGCGTTTTGGGCAGACTCTGCGGGTACTTCTCCTGCAGGAATTTGATGAGATTTTCCCGGAGGTAGCAACGCAAGTCCCACGCGGTGCCGGCGTCCTTCGCGTCTGCGAGAGCGCGCAACTCGACGGTGTGTTCTTTCGCATCCGAGACTTGCAGGACGCACACTTCGCCGCGCCATTTGTCCGTGGATTTTACAAGGCGGTCCAGTTCCTTCCGCACCTCCTCCGCTGGAACCGTGTAATCAACGTACAGGTAAACCGAGCCGATCAGATTGGCCGTGATGCGGGTCCAGTTCTGAAAGGGATGCTCGATGAAATAGATCAGAGGCAGCACCATCCGCCGCCAGTCCCAGAGGCGGACCACGACGTAGGTGGACGTGATTTCTTCGATCCAGCCCCATTCGCCTTCGACGATCACGGCGTCTTCCATGCGGATTGGCTGCGTCAGCGCGATTTGTATTCCAGCGATCAGATTGCCAAGCGTCGACTTCATGGCCATGCCAATGACGAGGCCGGCGAGCCCGGCTGAGGCCAGCAAGCTGGTGCCGATTGACCGGACCTGGGGAATGCTCAGCAGCATGATCGACACCGCGACTATCAGCACCACGACGCTGAAAATGCGGCGAAGCACGCCCACCTGGGTCTGAACTCTGCGCGCCGCAAGATTGTCCGCTACGTCAAGGCGGTAACGAGCCGAGACCAGGTCCGCAAAAACTTCGGTCAGAACAATGACGATCCACGCAACCGCGGCGATGAGGCACACGCCGATAACGTGCTCCACCGCGTTCCGTGTGACGGTTGAGAAGGGAACCAACGGCATGGTGATGAGCAGCGCCAGTAACGGCAAAATCCATTTCGCGGGCCCCCGGCCGTGCTTCACCAGCGAGGCGTCGATAATCCGTCCGGGTTTGCGCGCGACACGCGCGAGGAGCGCGAACAGAAAATAGTGCACTACCAGAGCGACGACTATGGATCCCAAGATAATGCCAATCCCAAGCAGCCAGTTGTGCCAGTCTGCATGAAAGTACGCCATCACCGGCATATCTCCTCTCGTGTGAGCCGCGAAAGTCATGAACAGGCGCTTTCAGATAAAGCCTGCTCTCTGACGTTTTGCACGCAATACTGTTAGATGGTTGCGCTCTGGGATTCGGATATCCGAAGTGCGTTGTTATCGGGAGTAAATTACGCGGCGGCCGCCATTTTAAAGCTTCGGTTTTTCCGTATTTGAATCGCCGAGGAGGATCTTGGCAATCGTCTGAAGCTGCATGAAGGAAGTGCCTTCGTAAATCTTGCCGATTTTGGCGTCGCGGAGATACTTCTCGGCCGGATAATCTTTGGTATAACCGCATCCTCCAAAAATCTCCACGGCTTCCGACGCCGCGCGCTCCGCAACCTGGGAGGCGAAATATTTTGCCATCGCCGCCTCGCGGGTGAATGGCAGGCCGGCGTCTTTCAAGCGCGCGGCGTTGTATGTCATCAAGCGAGCCGCTTCAACTTCCGTGGCGAGCCGGGCAATCTGGAATTGAATGGCTTGGAAGGCGGCGAGAGGCTTTCCAAACTGGCGCCGCTCCTTGGCATAAGCGATGGCGTGATCGAGCGCGCCGCGCGCGATTCCTGCCATCTGGGCGGCAATGCCGATGCGCCCTTCGTTGAGCGTTTCAATAGCCACTTTGTAGCCCTGCCCTACCTCGCCCAGCACGTTCGTCCTGGGCACTCGGCAATCTTCGAGGAGCAGCTCGCACGTGGACGAGGCCCGGATGCCGAGCTTATCTTCCTTCTTGCCTACTGAAAAACCGGGAGTGTTGCGTTCGACCATGAAAGCCGTGATGCCGCGATGGGCGAGCGCGCGATCCACCGTGGCAAAGACAATGAAAAGCCCTGCTTCCTGGGCATTCGTAATCCATAGCTTGCGGCCATTAAGAACAAAGTGAGTGCCCTCGTCCTTCGCCCGCGTCTCAAGGGCAAAAGCGTCACTACCCGACTGAGCTTCAGAGAGAGCATAGGCGCCCACCGTGTCTTTGGCGAGCCGCGGCAAAAAGCTCTTCTTCTGTTCCTCTGTCCCCCAGCGCAGGATCGCGTTTTCCACTAACGTGTTTTGGACGTCGATGATGACCGAAGCCGAGGCATCCACGCGCGCGAACTCCTCCACTGCCAGAATGGACATGAAGAAGGTCCCGCCGCTTCCGCCGTAGGCTTCAGGCACGCCGACGCCCATAAATCCCTGCGCGAAGAACTGATCCAAGAGGCTCTTCTTGAATACCCCGTCCCGGTCCATCTCGCGGGCGTTTGGAGCAATCTCATTCGCCGCGAACTCGTAGGCGGCGTCGCGCAGCATGGACTCTTCTTCTGTGAGGGCCGCCAGCGGAGGAACCTCTGCTTTTACGGGTGGATGGGATTCAACTTTCGCCTTGGGCGCAGGCGTTTGCGGAATCTGCGGAGCTGGCCGGGCGGGCGGCTTGCTTTGTGCCGGCGGTTCTTCCATCGCATGTCCGTCGAGCGCCATGTTCGCTAGACGGTCGGCTTCACGGTTTTTCTCGCGCAGCACGTGAGCAATCGAAAACGAATCAAGCTGGCGGATCAGCTTCAAGGCTTCATCGTAAAGAGGTTTCAAATCTTCACTCTTTACCTTGTACCGGCCTTGAATCTGACGGACGAGCAATTCGGAGTCGCTAATAACGCTGACTCTGCGCCCTTCGCTTCCGGTGGCATAGCGCAAGGCTGCAAGCAGCGCCTGATATTCAGCGAAGTTATTGGTAGTTGTTCCCAGCTTTTTTGCGAAGGAAGCCACGGGTTGGCCATCTGGGGTCTTGACCACCACGGCGTAAGCTGCGGGTCCAGGATTGCCGCGCGATGCGCCATCAATGTGAATGACTAGCGGATAAGGAGGCGCAGTTTCGGGCATGGAGGATAAGGTCAGCGTTGGGCGGCGGCTTGCGCGTCCGGGTCGGCTAAGGCAGCCGTCTCGCCCTCCGCGGGCGGCACATAGTAAAGAATGCGGGCGCACGCCTCGCAGGTCATATAAGTATCTTGCGTGCGAATCTCGTTGTACGCCTGGGGACGAAGCCGGACGTGACAGCCCATGCACAGCCCATCACGCACCTCCACCAAGGCAAGGCCGTGCCGCCCGCGCCGCAGCCGTTCATAATGCGCCAGCACGGCGTCACTGAGGCCCGGCGTGAGTGTTTTGCGGCGCTCAAGCAGTGCGTCGCGCTCGCGCTCCGCCTCTTTGCTTGCCGCTTCAAGGCGGCCGACTTCCGACTCCACCCGCGTCTTTTCGCCCTCCAGCCGCGTTGCCGCTTCCCGGATTTGCTTCTCCACCTGCTCGGCGTCGACCATTTTCTCGAGGATCCGGTCTTCGGCCTTGCGGATGTTCGCCTCTTCCCCTTCCACCTCTTTCAGCATGGCGCGATACTGCTCGTTGGTCTTCACTTCGTAAAGCTGGTCCCTGTGCTTTGTGATTTTCACCCGGATCGCTTGGACCTCTGCGTCGAGTTCGCGCCGCTCCTTCTGATTCGTGGTTAAGCGGGCTTTGCGCTCGTCGCAGATACGGAGGAAGTCGCTCAGTTGGTTTTTAAGAGCTTGGACTTGCTGTGGCGTCGCCTCAATGCGCGACGTGAGAGCGGCGAGGTCATTGTCAACCTGCTGGAGTTCGATGAGCGTTTTTATATCTGGATGCACTGTGTCTCCCGCATGGGGATCATGCTTGGGCGAGAGGCGCCCACATGCGATTGAGGATTACAAATTATAGTGACGACAAATGTTGTAGCGGCGGCCTCTGGCCGCCGGCCGGTACTTAAAACGGCGGCGCTCAGAGATCTCCGCTACAGAAAAAATTGTCACTATAATTTGTAATCCTCAACAATTAGATAATTATTGTAATAACTACTGCTCGCCTTGAACATTCTGTCACAATCACAGGGGGCCAGCAAGGGCCGGCGCAGGCGGGTGACGTCAATCGGAGTCCTGTTCGCTGCTTTGAGCAAGATTAAAATTGATCAATCGCTTGGTCTTGACATCGCCTAGACCATCCTCTAAGGTACGGGGGATGCGATAAGCGCCGGTTTTGCGCGGACATAGCGCCAAAACGGCGGCGCGGGGAAAATGGATGCGAATTGTTTTTGTGGCTTCGGAGTGCGTTCCTTTTTCAAAGACCGGGGGGCTTGCCGACGTCGTGGGCGCGCTTCCTGAGGCTCTTGCCGCGCTCGGCCACGAAGTGGAGGTTGTGCTTCCGCGCTACCGGAACACCCAGCGTGCCACCATACATCCGAACGCTCAGAATGTGACTCTGCCTCTTAGCGGAGGTTTCCACTACGCCGCGCTCGAAAGCGGACCGGTGATGAAGGGCGCGCGGCATCATCTGGTCGAGCTGCCCGAGTTTTTTGACCGCGACGGCCTCTATCAGACCAAAGAAGGGGTGGATTACGCCGACAACGCCCAGCGGTTCGCCGCCTTTTCGCTGGCGGCCCTTGAAGGCCTGAAACGGGTTTCGCAGCCGCCGGACGTGATCCATTGCCATGACTGGCAGACGGCGCTCACGCCGGTTTATCTGAAGAGGCTTTACCCGCGCGACCCATTTTTCGCGCGCACTTCCACCTTGCTTACGATTCACAATCTCAGCTATCAGGGGCTTTTCCCGCCCGAAGTTTTACCCCAGATTTCACTCGACGGCAGCATCTTCAGCATCGATGGCCTGGAATTCTACGGCAAGGTCAATTTCCTCAAGGGCGGCCTGCTCTTTTCGGACTTTATCACTACGGTTAGCCGCAAGTATGCCGCGGAGATTCAGACGCCGGAGTTTGGCTGCGGGCTTGAAGGCGTCCTGCGCAATCGCGCTGGACGGTTGCAGGGGATTTTGAACGGTGTTGACTACGACGTGTGGAACCCGGCCATCGACAAGCTGATACCCTCTAGCTACTCACCCCTGAAGCTCGCGGGCAAGAAAGCGTGCAAGACGGCTCTGCTCGAACGAATGGGCGCGGCCAAGCCGGATGCGGATTGCCCCGTGATCGGCATCGTCTCCCGCTTCGCGGCGCAAAAGGGCTTTGACCTGATTGCACACCTGGCTGAAAAGCTGGCGCGCATGGACGCCATCGTAGTCGCGCTCGGAACCGGAGAGCCCGAGTATGAGCAATTATTCCGTCAGCTTGCGGCAGATTATCCGCAAAAATTCCTGGTGAAGGTAGCGTACGATAACGAAATCGCCCATTGGATCGAGGCCGGCGCCGACATCTTCCTGATGCCTTCGCGCTATGAGCCGTGCGGGCTGAACCAGATCTACAGCTTGAAGTATGGCACGCCGCCGGTGGTGCGCGCGACAGGCGGCCTCGACGACACCATTCAGGAGTTTGATGGAACCGGAGGAACCGGCTTCAAATTTGAGGAATATTCCGCTCTGGCGCTGCTCGATGCGCTCGAGCGGGCAGTGACCACCTACCGCCAGCCAGAGGCGTGGCGGCGGCTGATGCTGAATGGCATGGCCAAGGATTTCTCCTGGACCGCTTCGGCCAAGGCTTACGCCGCGATTTATGAGCAATTATGCGTTGAGAAATCGGGCAAATCGCCGAAAGGCCTGTAAATTGGCCTTAGATCCCTTTTTTAGAACCAACCGGGCTTCTTCTACATCCAATCAGGTGCCGCGAGAGGTAGCAATCGGAAGTTAAACATTGGAGGTTTTGATGGCAGGTGACCACATGATGGAGTTTACAGATCAGAATTTTGACGAGCAGGTATTGAAATCCGCCAAGCCCGTGCTAGTGGATTTTTGGGCGCCTTGGTGCGCGCCCTGCCGAATGATGGCGCCCACCGTCGAAGCGGTGGCCGGCGAATATGCCGAGCGCGCCATCGTGGGCAAGTTGAACGTCGACGATAATCAGGGAGTAGCGGGCAAGTATAACATTCGCGGCATTCCCACGCTTTTGCTCTTCAAGGACGGCCAGGTGGCCGAGCAGGTGGTCGGCGCCACGTCTAAAGACGCGGTAAAGAAAATGCTAGATAAGCACCTTTGATCCCCTTGGTAGTGGTCGCCGCTTGCAGGCTTCGCCCGCCGGTTTTTAGACAACAAAGGCCAGAGGCCGGAGCCTGCAAGCGGCCGCCGCTATAGCAAATACCCTCAGTTTTTTCAACAAACTCTCCGTTCATGCTAAACTAAAGTACGGGCCGCTGGCGTGCGCGGCCGCCTGCCGCTATGGAAAAAAACACAGTTTTAGTGGGCGTGCAATGGGGCGATGAGGGCAAGGGTAAAGTTGTGGACGCCCTGTCCGAGCAGTTTGATATTGTGGCGCGCTATCAAGGTGGGGCGAACGCCGGCCATACCGTGGTCGTGG
Source organism: Terriglobia bacterium (assembly GCA_035945515.1). Taxonomy (GTDB): domain Bacteria; phylum Acidobacteriota; class Terriglobia; order UBA7540; family UBA7540; genus RH2-MAG17b. The sequence continues at coordinate 2,903 of DASZAE010000302.1, read as the reverse complement.
AGGGGAAGAAGTTTATTCTGCAGCTCATACCGAGCGGCATCCTGCGGCCTGGCAAGACAGCGGTGATCGGCAACGGCGTGGTGCTTGACCCTGAGTCGCTTCTGAGCGAGATTGAGGCCATTGAAACCGCGGGCGTAAGCGTGGGCGACCGCCTGCGCATCAGCGACCGCGCGCATCTGATTCTGCCCTACCACCGGATGTACGAGCGCGCGGCCGAAGCGGCTCGCGGCGACGCGAAAATCGGCACCACCTCGAAAGGCATTGGACCCTCCTACGAAGACAAGGCCGCGCGGCGGGGTTTGCGCTGCTGCGATCTCAACGACCCGCAAACCTTCCGGCTGAAATGCAAAGAAGCTCTGGAGGAGAAGAACCGCTACGCCAGGGCCACCGGAGGTGAAGCGGTTGCAGACGGGGCCGCGTTGATTGAGAGCTATTGGCGCTCCGCCGAGCGCATGATCCCCTATGTTACCGATGTCTCGGAGTATCTCAACCGCGAGATGGACCAGGGCAAAACGGTGCTCTTTGAAGGCGCGCAGGGCACACTGCTCGATATCGATCACGGCACCTATCCTTTTGTAACTTCGTCGAGCGCCACGGCAGGCGGAGCGTGCGCCGGCACGGGTGTTGGCCCGACGCGCATTGGGTCGGTGATTGGCGTTTCCAAAGCATATACCACGCGCGTGGGCAGCGGCCCATTCCCGACCGAGACGGAAGAGGAAGCGCACGGATTGCGCGAGCGCGGCGGCGAATATGGCGCGGTCACGGGCCGCCCGCGGCGCTGCGGCTGGTTCGACGCGCCCGCCGCCCGTTATAGCGCGCGTCTCAATCATCTGAGCGCGCTCATTATCACTAAGCTGGATATCCTCGATCATCTGGCGGAAATCCCCGTGGGCGTGGAGTACGAGCTTGACGGACGCCAGCTTTCCGGCTTTCCGGCCAGCATCGACACTCTTGAGCGCGTCAAGGTGCGCTACGAGACGCTGCCCGGCTGGCAAACGTCCACTTATGGCGCGCGTGATTATGCCAGTCTCCCCCCCAATGCCAAAGCGTATCTGCGCTTTCTTGAAGGGCTGGTGGGCGTCGAAATCGCTATGATCTCGACAGGTCCGGGCCGCGATCAGGCGATCTGGATGGAAAGCGGGGCCTGGATGAGCCGGATGGCGATGAAGCAGTAGATAAAAAGTCAAAATTGTAGCGACGACTCCTCGCAAGCTTCGCCTGCCGGTTTCCATTGCGGATTACAAATTAAAGTGATGACAAATGTTGTAGCGGCGGGCAAAGCCTATAAGGGGCCGCCGGCCGGCACTTAAAACGGCGGCGCTCAGAGAGCACGCTTGTCCAAATTAGGTTTTCAGACCGCGCTAATTTGGACAAGCCTGGCCAGAGGCCGCTGCTACAAATCAATATGATCCTCACCTTTGATCAAGCTCTCGAATCCCTCCGCAAGGAAATTAACCGCAACCCAATAAGCCCTCCTGTTGAAACCGTTCCGCTTAGCCACGCGCTCGGGCGCGTCCTTGCACAGGACTTGCGCGCGGACCGCGACTATCCTCCGTTCCACCGTTCGGCGCGCGATGGGTTTGCGGTGCGCTCGGCGGACGCGATTGCCGCGCCGGTGCAACTTCGCGTGATTGGGGAAGCGCGCGCCGGCGGTTTTTTTGAAGGCAGCGTTGGGCCGGGCGATTGCGTCAGCATCATGACCGGCGCGCCCGTGCCCGAGGGCGCTGATTCTGTGGTGATGGTGGAGCATACGCGGGCTGAGGCTGGGGAAGTGACGCTTTTGCGGCCCGCGATCGCGCTCGACAACGTCATTCCTCGAGGCAGCGAAGCGGCCACAGGGAGCAGAGTGCTTTCGCGCGGAAAGCGAATTGGGCCTGGCGCGACAGGCCTGCTGGCTTCAATTGGCGCGGCGGAAGCGCGCGTCTTCAAGCAGCCCGAAGTGGCTATTCTACCGACGGGAGATGAGCTCGTTCCGGTGGAGGCATCGCCCCGGTGGTTCGAGATTCGCAACAGTAATTCTGCTTTGCTCGCGGCTCAGGTCGCCTTGGCAGGGGGAAGAGCGCGTCCGCTTCCCATCGCGCCGGACAACGAAGAGCAGCTTAAGCGGCTGATTCTCGACGGCCTGTCTTCTGATCTGCTGCTGCTGAGCGGCGGCGTTTCGGCGGGCAAGTACGATCTGGTGGAAAAGGTTCTCGGCGAATTGGGCGCGGAGTTTTACTTTGACGGTGTTGCCATCCGTCCGGGCAAGCCGCTGGTGTTCGGGCGCGCGCGCAATAAGTTTTTCTTCGGCCTTCCGGGCAACCCGATTTCGACCTACGTTACCTTTCAACTTTTTGCGCTGCCCGTCATCCGGGCGCTCGGCGGAGCGGCATTTGAATCGCCCCTTTTATTCGGCGCCAGACTATCGCGGCCGGTCAAGCGCCGTGACGGTTTGACGGCATTTATTCCCGCGCTCGCCGCGCGCGAGAACGGCGAGCCGGTAGTAACTCCCGTCGCATGGCAAGGATCAGGCGACGTTGCGGGTTTTCCTGCCGCCAATTGCTTTTTGGTGGTGCATCCAGACCGCGAGCCGCCTCAGGCCGGCGGCTGGGTGGACGTGCTGCCCAAAATGTAGCCGAAAATTTGCTACAAGGTTTAACAGGTTGCTGAAAAACCCGTTCGCGCTGTCATTCTGAGCCCTTCGCTTGTCATTCTTCGCGGAGTTTACCCTGAGCGAAGCCGAAGGGCTCAGGACCGCCTCCGGCTCCTCAGAATGACACGTTTACGGAGTTTTTCAACAAACCGTTAAGCAAACATTACCGCAGGAAGGCATTCAGTTCGTCGCGCAGAACTTTAACCCGTTCCCTAAATCCGGTTTCAGGCTTTGTCTCTTGTGGTTTTTTTTGTAAGTCTTCCAAGGAAAG
>DASZAE010000301.1:0-4708 GCA_035945515.1 Terriglobia bacterium | reverse complement strand
TCGCGAGCTGGCGGAGGAGCTACTGGAGCAGGCAGCACAGAAACGTATCGGACGGCAGATCGAAGCCGACGGACGACAGCCGTTGGAGCTGGCACGCACGAAATCTCTTGGCTACAGCATCTTTAACTTGCGAGCGCTCATGGGGCTGGCGACGCTGGCGAACGAGATGGGCATCGATCTTTGGCACTATCGCGCGCCGGACGGAGGCAGCATCCGCGGCGCGCTGGATTTTCTGATTCCATATGCCCTCAATGAGAAGAAATGGCAGTATCAGCAGATTGACGAATTTCAACCCAAGGAACTAGTTGGTCCGCTGCTGCAAGCCGCGACAGCTTACAAAGATCATGACTACGAAGCGGCGGCGGAGAAGCTGGGCGGCCCGGGCGGTAACATCGAGGACTTGCTGTTGATGGTGGGCGCGCCCCGCTAATACGAGCCAGCCTGCCAGATTTTTCAGCCGTCATGCAGGACCTAGCGTTTTGATGCGCCATGCATCGACAGTGTTAGGGATATGGTCGAGCGCAACCGTATGTCCCGCGAGGATGAACCGACTAGAATTTCGTATTGGCCGGGATCCGCTTTCCATCTGTGGCCGCCCGAATCGTAATAAGAGAAGGCGGATCGATCCAGATCGACCTGCACGTGCCGCGTTTGCCCGGGCATAAGCAAGACGCGAGCGAATTGCTTTAGTTCCTTTACTGGGCGCGGCACAGCGGGATGATCTTCGTGCACGTAAATCTCAGCCACTTCGACGCCCGTCCGTGAGCCGGTATTTTTCACGTCGAACGCAACGTGCTGGTCTGAACCCTCCGGCGTCACTGTGAGGCCGCGATAAGTAAAGGTCGTATAGGACAATCCATATCCAAAAGGAAAGAGCGGCTTGACTGTTGCGCGGTCGAAATAGCGATAGCCGACGAAAATGCGCTCCCGATAAAACACTCTTCCGTTTTCCCCTGGGTAATTCCGGTCAGCTTCCGCGTCTCCCCATCGGCGTTCGAATGTCGCTGGCAATTTGCCCGACGGATCAACGCTCCCCAGCAGGATTTCGGCAATCGCGCGGCCACCCTCTTGCCCGGGGTACCACGCTTCCAACAGGGAACCTATTTGAGCTATCCAACCGGTCATGTCGACCGCGCCGCCGGAATTTAGCACCACAATAGTGCGGGGATTGGCGTGCGCCACTGTTTCGATTAACTCGTCCTGCCCGGGCGGCAAGCCAAATGTTCGATCAGAACCCTCGCTCTCCGTTTTAGGGTCGTATCCAACGCAGACCACAGCCACGTCGTCTCGTGCTGCGAGCGCGGCTTCGGCACGGAAATCGAGCGGAGCCTGGCTCGGACCTCCTGGACCCTGTTGACTGTGCTCGGAACCAGAGGTGGTCGATTGGGCAACTGTGGATTTGAACGGCAGATAATCCACGCGAACATGCGCCGGGACAAAATCCATCAGTCCCTCGAGAACGCTTGTGGCCCGGAAAGGCACCACGCGCGAACTGCCGCCGCCACCGGTCACCGCCGGATTTGCATTCGGGCCGAAGACGGCAATCGAATGAATTCGTGCACTGTCGAGCGGCAGCAGATGCTGGCGGTTTTGCAGAAGCACGATCCCTTCGCGCGCGCTTTGGAGCGCCACGTCGCTCGAAGCGCCGGAATATAACGGCAGGTTGCTCAGTTGTTGCGGCCGAGCGAGGAATCCCATCGACATGGCAGCGCGAAGGATGTGCCGGATTTTGTCGTCGATGAGCGTTTCGGAGATTTCGCCGCCCTGAATCGCTGGCAAAAGCGTCGCCCGATTCATGAACTCGGGTCGTGGCATTTCGAGATCGAGGCCGCCGAGCGCGGCCGCGACGCCGTCGTGCGTGGCGCCCCAGTCGGACATCACTAAGCCCCGAAAACCCCAGCGCTTTTTCAGAATGTCGATCAGCAGAGATTTGTCTTCGGCAGCGTATGTGCCGTTGACGCGATTGTAGGCGGCCATCACCGCCCAAACGTTGCCCTGTTGAATGGCAGCCTTGAATGCTGGCAAATAGATTTCGTGTAGCGTGCGTTCGTCGATTTCAGCACTGATCGAACGGCGCTGGTATTCCTGATTATTTGCGGCGAAGTGTTTCACCGTGGCAATCACGCCCTCCGATTGCACGCCGCGAATGAATCCCACAGCGGTTTGGCCGGCAAGATAAGGATCTTCACCGTAATACTCGAAATTGCGACCGTTGATCGCGACGCGCTGAATGTTGACAGCAGGCGCGAGAAGAATGTGCACGCCGCGCGCGCGCGCCTCAAGGCCCATGGCTTGCCCCATGCGAAGGGCCATCTGTTTGTCCCAGCTAGCCGCTAATCCGATTCCGGCTGGAAATGCGGTGGATGGCCCGTCGTTTCTTAGACCCATCGGCCCATCCGACATTTTCAGAGCTGGGATCCCCAACCGCGGAATTGCGGCGGTATGGAAGCCGTCTGGGCTGCCGCCGAGCATTTCGATTTTCTCATCGAGCGTCATCTGCTTGACGAGCGCTTCAACTTGCGCTTCGACGGCGCTCAGAGATTCCGTTCGGGCGGCGTCTGAACTCCTCGCTTGCTGCACGCCTGCAACTCGCTGCGCACTCGGACCGATAACCGCCCCAGCCCAAGCCAGTGCAAGGCCGAGCAGGACCAGGGACGCAGACAATTGCTTCAAAAGAATTCCGTTCATTCCTTAATCCTCCTATGAAGGTCAATTCCGGCGAAGTTTAGAGCCAAGGTGGTACCCATAGCAAATGCCGCTTCTGCGGTCGGTAGCGAAGCCTTTTCCCTTTCCCCTGACGTGCCTTCGGAACCTGACCGACACCGTAGGTTTCCGATGCATTTCCCTTTTCTAGGATTGAAGCCTACTGCGTCGACGCGGGACTGCCAATATGATATTGGGATTTTCATTCGCGCGATGGTCCGGTTCGGAAAACGGTTGCCTTCTTGGCGCGTGAACCGAAGTTTGGAAGCCGGGCCTAACTCTTCAAGCAGCCAACCAACATTGCCAACATGATGGCGTCTTCGTCGTTCGTTTTCGTTATACTGCGCACGCGATTCTTTGCGGAATGATGAAGATGACGGCCGAACGCTCCAATCAAGCGCGAGGAACTGACGCCGGGGCCGGGATGAGCTCTTGGCGCGATTTCGAAAAGAGAATCAACCGAATCATCTAGAAGGAACTGACGGAAGGGCCTCAACTGGGCTTGACAGCCGTCCCCTACAGGGTGTGTAGTACGCCGCACTCATGCCTAATACTGCTCAATTCAATTTGGAGCTCGTAAGACGCTTCAATCTTTGGGTGATGGCTCAGAAATATCGGCCCTACACCGAGGAGTATTACAAGTATACGGCCAAGCATTTTTCGGCGTTCCTTGGAAATAAATCTGCCACGAAGGTGACGTATGTCGACGTTTTAGAATATCTCGCCGCTCTGGCCCAGGAAGGCAAATCTATTTACACACTCCTTTGCTACTTGCGCGGGCTTCGGATTTTTTACGACTTGCCAAGAGCATGCGGAAGCGAATGGAAAAACCCCCTGAGATTCAACAAGAACGCAAAGAAAAACTGTATGCGTTTAAGCGAAAGAAGGCCAATGCCCTTCTCGTGGGGCTTGTTCCGAAAAGACCGGGACTGCAGAGGGCTAGAAAGGCGCTGAAATCAAGATCTTGGCGAATAGAAAAAATTCAGATGCCTTTTGGGACTGTCGAGTTTCTTTCGTGATGCCTCTTTGTAAGGGTGGTCAAACGGCGTGTCGCGACAGAATGGCAATTGCGGTTTGATACCGCTTGCCTTCGGTCATCGCAGCGGATGTATCTGGATGTGCGGAGGTACGCCGCGCGTCGTACTCTCGCCGGTCCGCGCTTGATTATGAATTGACCGAGCGGTATAAGCGGTGCTTGCCGCTCTTCGCTACTCGACCGGCGTCCAGTGCCGTTACACCAGAATCTGTCGAGGATTTTGCGAATTTCTAGGCAACAAGGAAAGAGATTCCGAGACTCTCCAAAACAGTGCCAGTTTCAGGTAGTTCGCCCTCTCCAATTCATTCTTGGTCGCCATAATGGGTGTGCGATTCCCAGATTGGGAACACAAGGACGGCGGTGTTTCGCAAGATCGGGCCGGAATTTTTGACAACACGTAATTTCTTGTTTCGAAATTGCGCGGCCATCTCTCGCCGAACGTCGTTCAGCGTCTGCAAACAGTTGGGGATCTTGCCGTGCGCATGCGCAAGACGATCCGCCAGGTCACTGCTGAGTGCGCGAAACTCCGCACCGCGCACCCTGATTCAGCATCAGTTAACGGGTTGTCACTTGCTTTCGATAGAGATTTACACTAGAAGGATACTGGCTGCGGATGAGGGTGAAGTCGGAGGCAACCAGTACAGAGCCGTCCAAGGCTATCGGATGGTAACAGAGTTGCAAGCTGTATCGCGAATCGGCGCGAGTGGGTTCCATTTTGGAACTTAGAGCGGCACAGGTTTTGGCTGGGAATTTTGTCCGAGACATGCGAAGTAGGCTGGTCCGCGTTCATTATCTGACTGTTTCACGAGTGGCACAAGTACAGTTGTCTGATTAACAATATAGACAATTGAAAAACTTGAGCTTGACTTATTTGATAGACTATAGAAACTTTCAGTTACCAATTCGTGGGCCTAAAGACGTTCATGGGGTGAGCCGATGGATCGAAGTGCCAAGGTTTACATTCTTTCG
>DASZAE010000300.1:0-3397 GCA_035945515.1 Terriglobia bacterium | reverse complement strand
GGCCTGTAGCTCAGTTGGGAGAGCACCTGGTTTGCAACCAGGGGGTCGGGAGTTCGAACCTCCCCAGGTCCACCAATTATTGAGGATTACAAATTATAGTGACGACAAATGTTGTAGCGGCGGCCTCTGGCCGCCGGTTTTCCGGCGCTCAGAGAGTGCCGCTACAGAAAAGATTGTCACTATAATTTGTAATCCTCATTAAATGAAGAGGCCCTTCGAGTTTTTGCGGGGCGCGCAGGAGTCTAGGCCGCCCGGGCCGCATTCTACCGGCCGGACCGGGAATTATGCCTATTCACAAAGTCGGCATCACCTCCAAGCCGCGCAAAACCGAAATCAGAGACATTGTGCCGCCACTCGCCGCGTGGCTGCGCGAGCGCGGGCTTGAAGTGCTCATGGACAAGGAAACGGGCGCCAACATCGAGACCTCGGAGCCCTGCCTCAGCCGGAATGAAGTTGTGGCTAGCGCGGACTTGGTGGTGGTGCTCGGCGGCGACGGCACGCTTCTCGCCACCGCGCGAGCCGTGGGCGAGAAGCCCGTGCCCATCCTGGCGGTGAACCTCGGCGCGCTTGGCTTTCTCACCGTCATCACGCTCGAAGAACTCTATCCAACTTTGGAATTGGTGCTGGCCGGAAACTTCCGGACCGAGCGCCGGGTGAGGATTGACTCAGAGGTGCGCCGCAATGGCGATACGGCGGCATCCTTCGCGGCCTTAAACGATGTAGTGCTCAACAAGGGCGCCATCGCGCGGGTGCTCGATTTCGATGTCTATGCCGACGGCCGTTTTATCTCCACCTACAAGTCGGACGGCTTGATTGTCTCAACGCCCACCGGCTCCACGGCCTATTCGCTGGCCGCCGGAGGTCCGGTGGTGGTCCCCGCGGTGAACGCCTTCATCGTGACCCCCATCTGCGCGCATACGCTCACTAACCGCACCATTATTTTGCCCGACACAATGGCGCTCGAAGTGGCCATGAAAAGCCATCAAGAGAGCGTCTACCTCACGGTCGACGGGCAGGTTGCCATCGCGTTGCGCAGCGACGATCGCGTGTGCGTGCGCAGGTCCAGCACCTTCGTAACGCTTATTCAGCCGCCCGAGAAAACCTATTTTGAGGTTTTGCGTCAAAAACTGAAGTGGGGAGAGCGATGAGAGAAAAGCCGCTTCGGCAGTGATTGTAACGGCGACCTCTGGCCGCCGGCCGGCACTTAAAACGGCGGCGCTCAGAGAGCGCCGCTATAGAAAAAATTGCCACTATAATTTGTGATCCTCAATAAAAGCAGTTACAACGCGCAATGAACTGGCTCACGCTGCCTCGAAAGCCGGAAACCGAAGTGATGGACGAAAGTGACGGCGTCGAAGCCTACGCCTCCGCCACGGCGCAGGCTCATCTTGACGCGCTGGATGACGCCTTTGTGGAGCGCGTCTTATCGCTCGGAATCGAGAATGGATTTGCGCTGGATGTAGGAACCGGACCCGGCCAAATCCCGCTCAAGATCGCTCATCGCTGCCCAAAGCTTCATCTGGTGGGCATAGACCGCTCCGCCGCTATGTTGCGGGCGGCCAGGGAGAGCGCGATCAAGCGGGGATTGGGCGGGCAAGTCGAATTTATGCTGGCGAACGCTTCGCAGCTTGGTTTTCCGGCGTCGTCATTTGATCTGGTAATTTCAAATTCTGTGCTTCATCATTTGAATGACCCTGTGCAGGTATTTAACGAGATGGCCAGAGTCGTCAAAGCAGGCGGAAAAATCCTGGTGCGCGATCTGCGCAGGCCTGCGCGCCCGGTTTTTGCTGCTCACGTTGCATGGCACGGCCGGCATTACGCGGGGCGGATGAAGACGCTCTACGAGGACTCGGTGCGCGCCGCGTATACGCCCGCTGAGCTTCGCGGACTGCTGCAAACATCGCAATTAGGGACGGCAACGATTTTTTTGGAACGCCGCACGCACCTGGGCTTTTGCGGAGGAAATAAGGCGGGAGGGATGAAATGAAACGAAGTTGGAAGACATTTAGCGCGATTCTGTGCGCAGCGTTTTTCTGCGCCCTTGCGGGCGCCCCGCTACCCGCGCAACAGAAGACTCCACGCGCCTACACCATCCAGTTGCCGCCCCAGCCGAACTACTCTCCGTTTGCGTGGTTGATCGGTGATTGGACTGGCAAAACAAATGGCAAAGGCACGGAGGGCGAGGTGCTGCTTTCGTTCGCTTACGAACTGGGCGAGCGGTTTATGATCCTTCGCGAAGAGGTTTCCCTGCCCGCCACCAAAGCCGCGCCCGCCACTCATGAAAGCTTAATGGGCGTTCTCAGCAGCAACACGGCGGGCGGCTTCGAAATGAACTTGTATTCTTCGAGCGGCTTTGTTTCGCACTATCTCGTCACCGCACGGCAGGGAGAAATCGACTTTCAGCCGGACGGCGGCCCTCTGGCCCCGCCGGGATGGCTCTTCCGGCGCGTCTTTCGGCAGACCAGCCCGGGGCAATGCGTGGAGAGCGTCGCCGTGGCCCCGCCGCAGCGGGCGTTCTTTGACTATTACTCGGCTACCCTTTCGCGCGTAACGCCCGCTCCCGCGGCGGCGAACGCCGCATCCAACAGCCAGCCGGGAAATAAAAAGAATGAGACGAGCAAGAACGATGAGAAATCTGAATAGCGGTGAACGCCGGGGAAGGCTTTTCTATACGCGACGCCATAAGTCGGCGGCGCCTGATTCTGTAGCGGCAGCCTCTGGCTGCCGGTTTTTGCACTTAAAATCCGGCGGCCAGAGGCCGCCGCTACAGCCAATGATCGTCGCCGACTTATGGCGCTCTGTATAGAAAATGCTGGAGGGGGGAGTTGAAGCGCCAACGCCTCCCTGGAATCCGCAACTTACAGATTCCACATCGCCAACGATACCATGATTGCCACCGTTGCCGTAGACCATTGCACGCTATTGCACGCTGGAATCGCCGACTTAGGTTTGGTGGGAGTTGCGGGTCTATGGCCCAAGGGGGTCGTTCTCATGGAACAATGGCTGCGGTCCGGAATAGCCAGAGATGACACCTTCCCTGTCAGTTGCTGACCGACATTTGAGAGTGTCTAGGTCGCCTCGGTCAGTTCGCGCAGTTTGCGTTCCCTGCGACTTTCACCATGCCAGGCACCAACAAACAGCCGGCAGCGGACCAGTTGAAATTGACGGATCCTCTTTACGCTGCCCTACCAGTTGTGAATGCTCGACCACGGCCACTCCTCCGGCCAGTGCACCAAGTCCCCTCTCACTCGGTTCGGGTGAATGTAATCCACCTCTTTGTGACAGTCTCCCATGGTCCGCAGCGCCGGACCGAAAAGCCGCAATTGCGAAGACGCGGCCTGATCCAGCATGAGCTTCGTGACACGGAGCATCAAACCGACGGGGGCTCGCAGGGTTT
>DASZAE010000299.1:0-4688 GCA_035945515.1 Terriglobia bacterium | reverse complement strand
GCCGCCGGTTTCTACTCATTAAAAACCGGCGGCCAGAGGCCGCCGCTACAGAAAAAATCGTCACTATAATTTGCGATCCTCAATAATTAGACTTTTCTAATCTTCGCCGCGAAATATACTGTCTTGTTTGTCTCATTCGTCTCCAACGGATCAAAGTGACGGCGTAGCATGAAAGCAGTTGTGCGGCTTCCCCGCCGCCAGTCTTTTGGTGCGCAGGGTTCGTTTTTTAACCCTGCGGCTTGTGGCTGTAGCGGCGGGTAAAGCCTATGAGGGGCCGCCGGCTTTTACTTATTAAAGACCGGCGGCCAGAGGCCGCCGCTACAGAAAAAATTGTCATCCTGAGCCCTTCGCTCGTCATCCTGAGCGGAGCGAAGGATCCCGGTATTTCCGCTCAAACTTCCGAGATTCTTCGCGGAGTTTATCCTGAGCCAAATGCCGGGATTCTTCGCTGCGCTCAGAATGACAAGCGAAGGGCTCAGAATGACAGCGCGAACGGGTTTTTCAGCAACCGACTAAAAACACGAAGGAGAAAACGATGTCCGAAGAAATCGAAAAGCAATCCCGGCGGCCGCTTTCGCCACAACAAATGAAACAGCGGCGCGCCGCCGCCCAAAAGTCAAGGGGGCCACGCACATTCACTGGAAAGGTTCGCGCCTCAAGAAACAATATTGTGCACGGTCGCTCGCCAAGGAAAGCAGGATCTCACCTCATGGCTCTCCACGCGAGTATGATCGAGCTGGGCGAAGACCCGGAAGAGTTCTCCAAGCTGCACGAGGGCATCGTCGCATCCTTCCGTCCTTCCAACCGCGCGCAGGAGGCGCTCGCCCGCGAGATCGCCTGGCTGCACTGGGAGCGTCAACGGCTTGAGCGCGCTCAGGCCGCCCTCTTCGCCCGCCGCATCCAGGAGCTTGAAATCCAGCGCCAGCGCAAGAGCCTCGAAATCTCGCAGAAAATCAGCGCCCAGATTCCCGCCGCCCAGATGAACATCGGATACTTGTGGGCCGATGAGTCTCCGGAAAAGTTCCAGAAGCTGCTCGAATTGCTCGACCAACTCAAGCAATGCGTCGACGCCGGGGTCTTTATGGGCGCGGAGACGTATATCGATTGGATTTACGGCCCGCTGTCCACCGCGCGGGGCGCCATGATTAAAGTCCTCTTCGCTCAACTCGCCGAAATTCCGCCTCTGAACGCCGCGCCGGATGATGATGAAGAACCCGCGATGGAGGGTGAAACCGGAACGGAGGATGAAAGCCCACTGTCACCCACAGAACCCTTGACCGTGGCGGCCGCCGCTGATGATCCGGCCAGCGGTGAGCCGCGGGATTTTGATGCCGGGCGCTCCGATGCGGACATCGCTCAGCACGTGGCGGTGATGAAATTGCGCCGCGAGATCGAGGCGGAAATCGCCAGCGTCACCCAGCAATACTGGCTCTACCAGCGGCAGTACGTGGACGTGACGCCTACCATGCGCGCCGAGTGCCTCGTCCCCACCATCGAGCAGCGATGGCTCATGCGGCAACTCTACATGATCGATCGCGGCATTGACCGCAAGGTACGGCTGCTGATGGATCAGCAATGGTTGGGACGGCGGGAGGCCGTGGAAATCTTGCCCAAAGATGATCCAGGGGCGGCCGAAAACAGCGAAAAAAAGAATGTTTAGGGCACAATTTTGTAAGATGCTGAAAACAAATGGGCATTAGCGGCGCGAACCGGCGCGAACCGGAGTTCGAACCGGACGAAATCGGCACAACTAATTGAATGTAAAGGAATTATGGAGATTTCCACTGCGAACCGGAGCATTTGCAACAAAACAAAGGAGATGCGAGAGCCAGTCCGGTTCGTAACCGCTTTTGGGGTCAAAATGGCAGTTTTGCCGAATGCGCGAAAGGGCGCGGCTTTAGCCGTGCCACCAGCAGAGCCGGAAAGATTTAGAATGGGGGTGGAATGTCAAAGGAGCCTGGCGTTACCACCCTCACCCGCCCTCCTACGTCGGGCACCCTCTCCCGGCGGGGAGAGGGTGGCGATCCCTTCGCTTGTCATTCTGAGCCCTTCGCTCGTCATTCTGAGCGCAGCGAAGAATCCCGGTATTTCCGCTCAGGGTAAACTCCGCGAGCCGGGTGAGGGGCATCCGAGAGGTGGGGTGAGGGCCTGTGACCTGGGCTTTCGGCTATTCATATTCAGCCGCTTCGCGGCTGCCGGATCAAGCATGATAATCATGCCGGTTCGTAGCGCGGTTGTAGCGGCGGGCAAAGCCAGTAAGGGGCCGCCGGTCTTTACTATTAAAATCCGGCGGCCAGAGGCCGCCGCTACAGAACACAGCCCCGCAACTTGCTAATCCCAAGGGGCGCACCTAAAATAGACAAGATGGGGCGACCAGCCGCACAATGACAATCTATGGGTGATTTTTTCCAGGTAACGCTCGGCAAGATTATCGGCACCAAGAACGACCGCGAGCTGAAGCGACTCGAAGAGCGCGTGGGAGACATTAACGCGCTCGAGCCGGAGATGAAAAAGCTCGCGGACGCGGACTTTGCCCTGAAGACGGCGGACTTCAAGCAGCGCATCGCAAACGGCGCGTCGCTCGACGACCTGCTGCCCGAGGCGTTCGCCGCGTGCCGCGAAGTGGGCCGCCGCGCGCTCAACATGCGCCATTTCGACGTGCAGCTCATCGGCGGCATGGTGCTGCACGAAGGAAAAATCGCCGAGATGAAAACCGGCGAAGGAAAAACGCTCGTTGCCACTCTTCCCGCTTATTTAAACGCCCTCGCGGGGCGCGGCGTGCACATCGTGACCGTGAACGATTATCTCGCCCGGCGCGACGCCGAGTGGATGAGTCCCATTTATAAAACGCTCGGCCTGACGGTCGGCGTGATCGTTCACGATTTGGATGATGTGCAGCGCCGCGCCGCGTACAACGCCGACATCACCTATGGCACCAACAATGAGTTCGGCTTCGATTATCTGCGCGACAACATGAAATACGATCTCGCTGATTGCGTCCAGCGTGGCCACCATTTCGGCATCGTCGACGAAGTCGATTCGATTTTGATCGACGAGGCGCGCACGCCACTCATTATTTCCGGTCCCGCCGAGGAATCCACCGACAAGTATTACCGCATCGACAAAATTATTCCCAAGCTCATCAAGGACATCGACTACACGCTCGACGAAAAGCACAAGACCGCCACGCTCACCGAGGAAGGCGTCGCGAAATGCGAGCGCCTGCTCGATTTGCCTAACATGTACGATCCGCAAAACCTAGAGCTGATTCATCACGTCTATCAGGGCCTTCGCGCGCATTCGCTTTTCACGCGCGACGTCGATTACGTTGTAAAAGAAGGTGAAGTCATCATCGTCGACGAATTTACAGGCCGCCAAATGCCCGGCCGCCGCTGGTCCGATGGTTTGCATCAAGCTATCGAAGCCAAGGAAGCTGTGAAAATCGAGCGCGAAAATCAGACTCTCGCCACCGTCACCTTTCAGAATTATTTCCGCATGTACAAAAAACTTTCGGGCATGACTGGAACCGCGGAAACCGAAGCGAAAGAGTTCAATAAAATTTACGGCCTCGACGTGGTGGTGATTCCCACGAACCGCACGCTCATCCGCCTCGAAAATCCCGACGTGGTCTATCGCACGGAACTCGAGAAATTCGAAGCCGTCGTCAACGGCATCGTCCAGGAAGACGGCTCCCACGTGAGCGGCGTTCGGCAATTGCATGAGAGTGGCCAGCCCGTGCTCATCGGCAGCATTTCGATTGAGAAATCGGAAAAAATCGCCGAGCTACTCAAAAAACACGGCATCCCGCACCAAGTGTTGAACGCCAAGCAGCACGAGCGCGAAGCGAAAATCATCGCGCAAGCCGGGCGCAAGGGTGCTGTCACCGTCTCCACCAACATGGCCGGCCGTGGAACCGACATTTTGCTCGGCGGCAATCCCGAAGCCATGACGCGCGATTATTGCCTTAAGAACAAGCTCGCCATTCCGTACGCGCCCGCGAGCGCCGTCATCGGCAATGGCGACGAGCATCCGGCCGGCACTGAAACTCCCAAGGAAATTCCGCAGGAAGCATCTGCCGGAGGAAACGGCGTCGGCAATGTCGCCATGGTGCTCTTCCAGCAGGAAGGCAAAATCTTCCAAGTCCCACTCGAGCAATGGAAGCCGCTCTACGATCAATACGCCGCGCAATGCAAGACGGAACACGATGAAGTGGTCGCTCTTGGCGGCCTGCACATTCTCGGTACCGAACGCCACGAGGCCCGCCGCATCGACAATCAGTTGCGTGGCCGCGCCGGACGTCAGGGAGACCCCGGCTCTTCGCGATTTTATCTTTCGCTCGAAGACGATCTGCTCCGCATCTTCGGCGGCGAACGCGTCCAGAAATTCATGTACATGCTTGGCATGAAAGAAGGCATCCCCATCGAGTCGCGCCTGATTTCCAAGCGCATTGAGAACGCGCAGAAAGCCGTTGAAGCCCAGAATTTCGAGGCCCGCAAGCACCTTCTCGAATACGACGACGTGATGAATAAGCAGCGCGAAACGATTTATTCCATTCGCCGCGCCGTCCTCGAAGGGAAAGACCAGAAGGACGAAATCCTCGCGCTCACCGAGGAGTTGCTCGCCGATCTTGTCGACACCTATTGCCCGCGCGAGCAACATGCCGATCAGTGGAACATCGCGCAACTCTC
>DASZAE010000298.1:0-8291 GCA_035945515.1 Terriglobia bacterium | reverse complement strand
GGCGTCTGGGCGCGAGCACGTGCAAATTAGTAATCTTCGCTAAGGCACTCATATGGCTCAGGTTTTTCATCACGCGGCAAACACAGTGGCCAAGGTCACGATGATTGGGGTGATCTTCCTGATCGCGGGGCTGGGCATTTTCGGCTGGGAGGTCAACAATAGTTACAACGTCTATCGGCACGAGCCGTTGAGGCAGCCGATTCCATTCAGCCACAAGCATCACGTCACCGACGATGGAATCGATTGCCGCTACTGCCACACTACGGTAGAGACGTCTTCTTTTGCAGGCATTCCGCCTACCCACACCTGCATGAGCTGCCATTCAAAAATCTGGGTGAACAGCCCCATGCTGGCGCCGGTGCGGGATAGCTACCAGACGGACACTTCGATCGCTTGGGTGCGGGTGAACGAACTGCCCGACTTTGTTTATTTCAACCACAGCATTCACATCGCAAAAGGGATTGGGTGCACCACTTGCCACGGTCCGATTGGCGATATGCCGATTACCTACCGGCAAAATACGCTTTACATGCGGTGGTGCATTAACTGCCACAAGCATCCCTACAAGTACATCCGGCCGAAGGCTGAGGTGTTCAGCGTGACGTATAAACCTCCGGCCGATCAGATTGCGATGGGCAGGAGGCTGATGGCGGAGTACCACGTGAAGCCTCCGCTGGTGATTACAAGCTGTTACACGTGCCATCGATAACTCAAAGGATTTTGAGGGATCGGGAGAAATCATGAGCTGTCAAGACAACGGCAAAGGGCAACTCGACCTTGTCTCCATTCGAACCCGGTTGGAGGGCGGCGCAGAAAAGAAGTTCTGGCGCAGCTTGAACGAAGTTGCCGGAATCGAAGACCCTAACCTGCGGGACAACGAATTTGCCGGCGGTCCCGGATCGAGATTTCAGATTAACCGCCGCAATGCGCTAAAGCTGATGGGCGCCTCGGCGGCCCTGGCAGGGCTGACGGCGTGCACGAAGATGCCGACGGAGCATATCGTTCCTTACGTCAATGCTCCCGAGGGGTTGGTTCCGGGCAAGCCTTTGTTTTACGCGACAGCAATGCCGTGGGGCGGCGTGGCCCAAGGCGTTTTGGCATGGAGCTTCATGGGCCGCCCGACAAAGGTTGAGGGCAACGATAAGAATCCCGGAAGCCAAGGCAAGGCCAACGTCTTCATGCAAGCGTCGGTGCTTGATCTATACGATCCTGACCGCTCGCAGGTGCTCATCCACAACGGTTCGGTAAGCGGTTGGAGCGATTTTCTGGTGGAAACAGAGGAGTTGCGCGCGGCTCATCTACGCAACAAAGGAGAGGGGCTGCGTATCCTTACGGGAACGGTCACATCGCCAGCTCTTGGGGACCAGTTAAGCGATATCCTGAAGCAGTTCCCGCAGGCACAGTGGCATCAGTATGAAGCGGTGAGCCGGGATAACGTCCGTGAGGGGGCGCAATTAGCCTTTGGCCAGATAGTGGAGACCGTTTATCGTTTCGATCAGGCGGACCGGGTGGTTGCGCTCGACTCAGATTTCCTTTTTGCAACGCCTGCAAGCGTCCGCTACGCCTTGGATTTTGCCAATAAGCGCCGCGTGGCGGGCCCCGACTCAAAAATGAACCGGCTTTACGTCGTGGAGGGCGTTCCTACGATGACAGGAGTTCAGGCCGACCATCGTTTGTCCCTGAGGCCGAGCCAAGTTGAAGCATTTGCAGGGCTTCTGGCGGCTGCGCTGGGCGTCAAAGCGCAGGGGCTTGGCCAGTCCTCCATTCCTAATCTTCCTTCAGATTGGATTCACGCCTTGGTGCGCGACCTGCAATCGCACCAGGGGTCGAGCATCATCATCGCGGGTGATCCGCAGCCCCCGGCAGTCCACGCGCTGGCTCATGCCATGAACGCGGCGCTTGGAAACGTGGGCAAAACGGTAGTCTACACGGAATCGATTGAAGTCAGTCCTATCAATCAACTCCAATCTTTTAAACAGCTTACAAATGATATGGAGGCTGGGAAAGTAGAGACGCTGCTCATTTTGGGCGGCAATCCAGTCTATACGGCGCCTGTAGACCTTCCTTTTGCAGATGCGCTCGCTAAGGTCAAAGATAGGATTTACTTGGGCCTTTATGAGGACGAGACCTCGATTCTATGCAACTGGCATGTGCCCGCCACGCACTATCTCGAATCCTGGGGCGATTTAAGGGCTTATGACGGCACAGTAAGCACCATGCAGCCCCTGATTGCTCCGCTATATGACGGAAAATCGGCCTACGAAATTCTGACGCTGTTTCAAGGCCAACTGGGCAGAACAGGGCATACCATCGTTCACGATTACTGGATGGGCCAGCAGTCTCAAAAGGGCCAAAAGGGCGCCACGGCAAGCCCCGCAGAAGGCGGATTCGATGTGCAGTGGCAAACTTGGCTGGAGAAGGGAATTATCGACAGGACGGCGTTCGCCCCTAGGCAAGTGGCGCTGAAAAGCGGTCTTGACGTTAGCAGTACGGCCCAGCAATCGGACGATTCGAGCCTCGAGATCGCTTTTATGCCCGATCCCAGCGTCTGGGACGGTAGTTTTACCAATAACGGCTGGCTGCAGGAGCTGCCCAGGCCGCTCAGCAAGCTGACTTGGGATAATGCTGTGATGGTCAGTCCTGCAACCGCGGAGCTTTTGAACCGCTCGGCCAAGCGGGTAAAAATCAAAGGGCCGGGGCTTGGATCGGGCATCGGCGGTAAATTTTTCAACCCTGGCCCTACGCAGGGAACTGAAAACGAAGTTGTGCAGCTCAGCTTCCAGGGACGTACCGTCATCGGACCGCTTCTGATCATGCCGGGCATTGCGGACGGTTGTGTGGCTGTGACGCTCGGTTACGGGCGCGAGCGGGCGGGCAGGATTGGCACTGGACCTGGTTTTAACGCCTATGCCGTCCGCACTTCCGCGAATCCGTGGTTTGGAACCGGTCTTGAAGTCGCAAAGACCGGAATGTATTACAACCTGGTCGTTACGCAACATCATCATTTGATCGGCCAGGGCAGCAAGGGGAAAGAAGAGGAGAGCGTAAGCGCGTTCCGGCGCGATTTGGTGCGGATTAACACCATTGACGGCTACCGGCAGAATCAGGATTTTGCCAAAGACCCGCCGGACATGACGACTGACGCACAATCCCTATACCCGACGTTGCCTTCTCCCTATGACTTCAAGAAGGGCCCGCAGTGGGGCATGACGATTGACCTTGCCTCATGTATCGGCTGCAATGCCTGTGTCATCGCCTGCCAGTCGGAAAACAACATCGCTGTGGTGGGAAAAGACCAGGTGAGCCGCGGGCGCGAGATGCACTGGATCCGGGTGGACACCTATTATCGCGGCGGCCTTGATACGCCCGAGATTTACAACGAAGTTGTTACCTGTATGCAATGCGAAAACGCTCCATGCGAATATGTTTGCCCGGTGGGCGCGACCGTGACCGGCCCGGACGGCATCAACGAGATGGTCTACAACCGCTGCGTGGGAACGCGGTATTGCTCGAACAACTGCCCATACAAGGTGCGCCGCTTCAATTTTTATCTGTTTTCGGATTGGAGCGCGCCCAGCCTGTTTGGTCTCCGCAATCCTGAGGTAACGGTGCGGAGCCGCGGCGTGATGGAAAAGTGCACATACTGCGTGCAGCGCATCCGCTCTCATGAGATCGATGCTGAGGAGAAGGGGCGGCAACTGGTGGACGGCGAGATTCTCACTGCGTGCCAGCAAACGTGCCCCGCGGATGCCATTGTTTTTGGCGACATTCTCCAGCCGGGAAGCAAGGTTGCAAAAATGAGGGAGCAACCGCGCCGGTACGGATTGCTTGAAGAATTAAACACGCGGCCACGGACGACTTACTTGGCCAAGCTGTGGAACACGAACCCCGAAATCAAAGTGTAAAGGGAGTAGCAGGATGGATCCCGTAGATCCCTTGACAGAGGAAAAACCGGCATTTCTATCGCCCGGCGACCCGTTCCTGGCGCCAGGGCATAGTTATGCCTCGGTTACAGACCGCATCACCGGCGTCATTTTAGGCAGGACGCGCAAGGGCTGGTGGATCGGCTTCGCCATCGCCTTTTTCCTGGTCCTGGTGCTGAACTATGGGATCACGATGCTGTTTGCCATCGGCGTGGGTGAGTTTGGCATTCAGATCCCCGTCGCGTGGGCCTTCGCCATCACCAACTTTGTCTGGTGGATTGGAATCGGGCACGCGGGCACATTGATTTCAGCGTTTCTGCTGTTAATGCGGCAGAAATGGCGCACCTCCATCAATCGCTTCGCCGAAGCGATGACTATTTTTGCCGTGGCTTGCGCCGGGATGTTTCCGCTGGTCCACATGGGCCGTCCGTGGTTGTTCTTCTGGCTGTTCCCTTATCCCGACACAATGGGCGTATGGCCGCAGTTTAGAAGCCCCTTGGTGTGGGACGTGTTCGCGGTGTCAACCTATTTCACGGTCTCGCTCCTCTTTTGGTATGTGGGGTTGCTGCCAGACTTTGCCACTCTTCGGGATAAGGCCAAAGCGAAGTTCGCCAAGGTGACTTACGGCGTTCTCTCGATGGGCTGGCGCGGTTCGGCGAGGCACTGGAAGCGGCACGAGGTTTGCTCTCTTTTGTTGGCAGGCTTGGCGACGCCGCTGGTGGTCTCGGTCCATACGGTGGTGAGCTTCGACTTTACCATCGCCATCGTTCCGGGCTGGCACAGCACGATTTTCCCCCCGTATTTCGTTGCGGGCGCCATCTATTCCGGCTTTGCCATGGTGATCATGCTGGCGATTCCGCTGCGCGCCTGGTTCCACCTCGAAGATTTCATCACCATCCGCCACTTGAACAATATGGGCAAGCTGTTGCTGGCGACGGGGATGATTGTGGCTTACAGCTATGTCATGGAAGCGTTTTTCTCTTTCTATAGCGCCGACAAATTCGAGCGATACATGATGATTGACCGCATGACCGGGCGTTATGGAATCGTTTTCTGGATCCTCGCCACGTGCAATATCTTCGTTCCCATGATTTTTCTCTGGTGGCATAAGGTCCGCACCAGCACCGTGCTGCTCTTCATTGTGGCGACGTTCGCGCAGATCGGCATGTGGCTCGAACGCTTCGTGATCATCGTGCAAAGCTTGCACCGTGATTTTATGCCGTCGGCGTGGGGCATGTTTTATCCGACACCGACCGATTGGGAAGTCTTGTTCGGCTCGATCGGCTTGTTCTTTGCCCTCTTCTACCTGTTTGCCCGGCTGCTTCCTTCCATCTCGATTTTCGAGATGCGCGATCTGGTGCACCGGACGGCGGAAGACGCCGGCGTAATTGCCAAGGTAGAATAACGACTTTCTGTAGTGGCGATGTGGCGGTAAGATTATGGCGAAACGACCCATTTACGGCGTGATGGCCGAATTTAATAATACTAACGATCTGCTTGAGGCCGCTCACCATGCGCGCGAAGCGGGCTATAAGCAAATGGATGCTTATTCGCCGTTTCCGGTGGAGGGGCTTTCGGAGGCGGTGGGTTTTCCGCGCACGAGTCTCCCCGCAATCGTCCTCGCGGGCGGATTGATCGGGATGTTCGGGGGCTTCTTTCTGCAGTACTACCCCAACGCGATGGGCTTTCCGCTCGATATTGGCGGCAAGCCGTTTGATAGCTGGCCATCGTTTATTCCGATCACTTACGAGCTGACGATTCTGTGCGCGGCAATCGCCTGCGTGGTGGGCATGATCTGGCTCAATGGATTGCCGACTCCCTACCATCCCGTATTCAACATTCCGCGCTTTGAGCTAGCTAGCCAGGATAGGTTCTTCCTTTGCATCAAGTCGAAGGATCCTAAGTTCAGCCTTGAAGAAGCCCGGCGCTTTCTGGAGGAGCAGCACCCGCGAGAGGTTAATGTAGTCCCGGTTTAATGACGGATGGAGATGAGGCATAGGTGATGAAAGGGCACGAAATCACGAGCAATGGCGGCGAGGGGAAGGCTTATCCGGCAGGTCCAAAGGGCCCGGCGAGCTGGAAAGACGGCCTTGCGGGTTTTTCCGATCCGCGGCTTTCACGGATTTTTATCCTCGGGCTGGCGATTCTTTCTCTGCTCATGGTAAGCGGGTGCCGTCTGGATATGCACATTGATCCACGCTACGATCCCTTCTCGCCCAGCACTTTTTTCCCCGATGGACGCTCCGAGAGACCTCTTGTTCCAGGAACCGTGGCGCGCGGCCAACTGCGCACCGATGAATTGCTTTACACGGGGCGGATCAACGGCCAGCCCGCTAATGAATTCCCGTTTCCGATTACCAAGGCGGACCTCAAACGCGGGCAGCAGCGTTATGACATTTATTGCACGCCTTGCCACGATTACACCGGCAGTGGAGAGGGCATGATTGTGCGGCGCGGATTTCCCGCCCCGCCTTCATACCATACGGCGAAGCTGATGAACGCTCCCGCAGGCCACCTCTTCGACGTGATGACCAACGGTTATGGGACGATGTATAGTTACGCCGACCGGGTTTCGGTGAAAGACCGCTGGAGGATTGCGGCCTACATCCGCGCCTTGCAACTCAGCCAGGACGCGACGCTGAATGACGTCCCGGCCAATGAACGCCTCAAGCTGATGACGGACAAAGAAAAATGACTTCGAATTCCCCTGAATCTTATCGCGTGGATCCGGCCGGCCTGCAACGCACGGCGCTGATTGTAGGCATCGTATGCCTGGCCATTTGCTGCATCGAACTGTTTTCAAACCCGACCCAGTTCTACCGGTCTTATCTCTTCGGCGAGGTTTTCTGGCTGGGAATCGCGCTAAGCTGCATGGGCATTCTGATGCTTCACCATCTGGTCAGCGGACGATGGGGGTTTGTGCTGCGGCGCTCGCTTGAGGCTTCGGCGAAGACGCTGGGTTGGATGGCGATTTTTTTTATTCCCGTCATCATCGGGATGCACAATCTTTACATCTGGTCGAGGCCGGCCGCCGTGTCGGCGGACCCCATTTTGCAGCAGAAAACGTGGTATCTCAATACGCCGGATTTTATCATCCGGGCGATTATTTACTTTGCGATCTGGATTACCATCGCGTACCTGCTCACGAAATGGGACACGCGGCTCGATGAAAGCGGCGACCCTGGGCTGATCACGAAAATGAGGAACCTCAGCGGGCCGGGCATTGCGATCTATGGATTTACGGTGACGTTCGCGGGATTCGACTGGGTCATGTCGATGGAACCCCATTTCTTCTCCACCATCTACGGAATGATGTTTGTGATTACGGAAGCGGTGGGCGGGATGGCTTTTATCATCATCGTGGCCTATTACCTGACCAACGGCAAGCCGATGTCTGAAATTATTCAGGCCTCTCAATTTCATGATTTTGGCAACTTGCTGTTCGTTTTCACGTTCCTCTGGGCTTATCTTTCTTTTGACCAATTTCTGATTATCTGGTCCGGGAACTTACAGAACGAAATACCCTGGTACGTGACGCGCATTGAGCATCAGTGGGCGTACGTCGCCTTGGCGCTCGTGATCCTCCATTTCGCCGTGCCTTTCTTTCTGCTTATGCAGCGGTTCATCACCTTCCGCAGGCAGTATCTGGTCAGGGTGGCGTGGTTGCTCTTCATTTTAAGTATTGTCGATCTGTTCTGGATTCTGGTTCCGTCATACGAAAAAGCCGGTCCGCAATTCCACTGGTCGGACTGGCTGGCGATCATTGGTCTGGGAGGGATTTTCGTTTCGGCTTTCGTCTCGCAGCTCAAGAAACGGCCGTTGGTTCCTCTCCGCGATCCGAACTTTGTAGGAGTGCTCCAGCATGAGTGAAACCACGCCCCCCATTGAAGCGCCGCCGATTCACCGCCACGAGCCACGCGACGCCAATGCTCGCAGCCTCATGTGGTTTGGGGTTGGTTTGCTCGCGCTCATCATCTTCGGCTATGTGGTCACGGAAGTGACATTTCACTACTTCGTGGGCCAGCGCAAGGTGACGCCGCCCACGTCCTTGTTCTCTAAGGGGCAGATGCCCCCGGCGCCCCTGATCCAGGAGCGCCCTGGGCAGGAATTGCAGGGATATTTGAAAGAACAGGATCAGATTCTCAACAGCTACGGATGGGTTGACCGGAAAGCCGGAGTGGTTCGGATACCGGTCAGCCAGGCCATGACTCTCTTGCTGCAAAAAGGCTTGCCAGTGCGGACAGGCGCTCCGACTTTGGCGCCCTCTGCGCCGCATGAATTGCCGCGAGGCGACTTTGGACCAGCGCCCGAGGGCGTTAAAGGACCGCAAAAACAGTGAAACGGGCAATCATAAAACGGCTTATCAAG
>DASZAE010000297.1:0-48923 GCA_035945515.1 Terriglobia bacterium | reverse complement strand
CTGCGCCGGCCACTCGGGTGGTGGCACGTTGACGACTTTCATCAGCGTGGCGGATGACCGCATCCGATGCGCAGCCAATATCGAAGGCGGGATAACCAATCGCTGGCCGATGAGAATTGCGCCGTGGGAACCGCTTGGCCCGTCTGACATTGAGCAAAACCTGTTTCCGGCGGCGCTTTATGGTGTTGACGGTGTCGACTTATGCTCTGCCATTGCTCCTCGGCCGCTCCTTGCGGCAGTTGAGCGTTACTCACCGGATTTTGACCGGTGCGCGCAAGCAATCCATGCCAGGTATCAAGAACTGGGGTTTCCTGAGAAATTTGCAACGATCTCCTCGGATGATCCGCATGCCTGGACCGTTAAGCTAAGGCTCGCGACAACGGATTGGTTCTGCCGTTGGTTTTACAACCGCAGCGGTCCGGCAATCGAGCCGCAGTTTGACCTTGAGTCCTCGCAGTCTCTGTATTGCACGCCAGATGGCTCGATGCGCTACTCGCATGAGGGTCAGACAATCTTTTCCCTCATCTTGAAGAAACAGGCGAAACTACCTCCCGAGCGGCCAATTCCGCGCACTTCGGCGCAACTTAAGGCCAGTTCCACCGAAACCCGGAATAAGATCCGCCAACTCCTGCGCTACGAGAAATCCAATCAACCCCTGAACGCGCGTAGCGTCGTTACAACGCGCCGCAAGGGATATCGAATCGAGAAAATCCAATTTCTTTCCGCGCCTGGGATATACATCCCTGCGTGGGCTTTTGTGCCGGAAAGGAAAACCCGAGATTCGGCGGTCATTCTTTACGTCAGTGACGAAGGCATCGAAACAGACGGCATGGAATTTGAAGGTTCGGAGGAATCGGGCTTGAGCGCAGGTGTGCTCGATACGCTGGCCTGTAAGGGAAACCTGGCTATTGCCGTCGATGTCCGGGGAATTGGAGAAACGCGGCCTCTCCATCGCTCGGGGTCAAGCGCCAGTGGTGTTTTTGGGCAGCTTTTTGATGTTGAAACAGCCCTTTCTTATATGGCGTGGTTCATGGACCAGTCGCTGCTGGGAATGCGAGTACAGGATGTGTTGCGGAGCGTCGATTATGTCATAAGCCGCCCGGATGCCAACAATAAGCCTTTGCATCTAATCGGGAGGGGAAGAGGTGGGCTGTGGTGCCTCTATGCCGCACTCCTCGACGCTCGTATTCGATCCTTGATTTGCGTGCGCAGCCTTCTCTCTTACGGCTCGCTCGCCGAAGTGGACCGTTACGTCTACGGAGCCGACGTTTTCATCCCAGATGTCCTATTGCAGCTTGATCTCCCGCAAGTCGCTGGCGCTATCGCCGCCCGCCCGCTGGCTTTAGTGCTGCCCACCGATGCAATGAAAAACGTAGTGGAAGTTGGCGTCGCCCGAGAAACATATCAGTGGGTTCTCGGCGCATACGAAAGCGCGGGATCGGGAAATCTGTTCCGCATTGAAAGCAAAGGCGTGGGCCTTGAAACGCCGGAACATTACTTGGATTTGATTCGAGCCTTTCAATCCGGTTTATGACGGCTGAGCTTTACAGCGTCGGCTCGCAATCCAATGGCTGATGTGTATCGCCCGCAAGAAGTGAAAGAGCTTCCCCGGTGTGGATTTTCGCGGGTCGCTTTCCGGTCGGCGGAGTTCTATCATTAGCGCGTGACAATCACGTGCCGGAATTGCGGTATGATTCTGCTCTTTGTAGTCTGCCTTGTGGGCGCCCCGGCGCACTCCCGGAGCGCTCAATCTGAGCCATCCCACACTGCTCCGGCGGCCGGAGATGCCGGGTTGCTCGCTCGCGGAATCGGCGAGTACCGGGCCGGAAATTTCCAAGCTGCCACGCGTGATCTCAAATCCGCCATCCGCATGAAGCCGCAAGAAGCCGAAGCACACGCATACTTCGGCCTCGCAATGGCCCGCATGGGAGATTGCTCGCACGCTGCCGAGGAGCTTGAGCGCGCGCATGAGATCGATCCTGCCAATCCCGACTTTGCTTATGATTACTCGCTTCTGCTCATCGAGCTGAAGCGGTATTCGGCGGCGATTCCGATTCTCGAGAAGCTGCGCAGGGTTCAGCAGTCTCCTGAGGTCACGGTGAACCTGGCGCGCGCGTATGCCGGGTCCGGTAAATGGAACAGTATGTCGGCTCTGGTGGCTAGCCTGCCCGGAGGACTTTACGCCAACGAGAATTTTCTGCAGGCGCTCGCCGGGATTCTGGCGTCCAGCAAGCAATTCGGCGCGCTCGAAAATTTATGGCAGCGCGCCATTCGCCGCGATCCCAGCGCCTCGCTTCCTTATGCCGCGCTTGCTGAGTTGTGGATTGAAGAGAACCGGCCGCGCGAGGCGGTAGCGATGCTCGATCGCGCTCCCCAGTCGGTCCATGATCCCGTCTTCCGCTACGCTTACGGCGAGGCGCAAATGGCGCTGCAGGATTCGGCCGCCGTTGGAACCTTTCGGAGGCTGGTCAAACAAACTCCCGGGAATCAAAGCGCGTGGGTGGCGCTCATTCGAGCCGAGCTGATGCTGGGGAAGTTTGGGGACGCGGAGGTCACTGCGCAACAAGCCGGCCGACAGTTTCCCGGCTCGCGCGTGTTTCTCTACGAAGTCGCGGTGGCCGACTATTTGATGGATCGAAATGACGCGGCGCTCGCAGCGGTTCGTCAGGTAATCGGATCGCCGGGCGGTTCGACTCCGCAAGACTTGCTGCTTGCGGCGGTCCTCGAATCGGAAACGGGCAACTACCCTGAGGCGGTGAACTACTTCCACAAACTGGAGAGCGCAGAACCCGCATGCAACGCGCTCGCAGCTTACTTCTTTGGCGCGACTCTGTTGCGCATACACCAGCCATCCCAGGCGGTTGCCAAGCTTCGCGCCGCAATTGCGTGCAGGCCCCGCTTTGCGCTGGCCGAATATCGCCTCGGGCAGGGGCTTGCCGAGCTCGGCCGCATCAATCAGGCGGTGGCCATGCTTGGCCAAGCGACCCACGATGATCCGAACCTGAGCGACGCCTATTACGCCTTAGCCCAGCTTCGCCGCCGAACCGGCGATGTACAAGGCGCGCAGGCCGCCCTCGAGAAGTTCAATCAGGTTCGGCATCACGCTTCGTCAGACGAGACTTCGTTGTTTCGCAACGCGCTTCAACAGCGATGAGAACAGCCGCCGGAGGGAATCCTGGGATGCCGATTCCAATACGTGACGGCGGGCATCCCGGCATTTCTGGAATCAACGAGATGCCGAGATTCTTCGTCGCCTTCGGCTTCTCAGAATGACAGCTTCCGAATGGGTCACATTCTTCATATACGCGTCACTGAAGTGAATTGAATGATGGTCGCTGCTCAATCCGGCAGCACAAAACTGAAAATATCGCTTCCCGCTGCGATGGCTACGTACTGCCTGCCGTTTACAGCGTAGCTCATGGGCGAGGCGTGCAGGTTCTGGCCGGTATTGAAGTGCCACAGCGGAGTTCCGGTTTTCGCGGCTGCCGCCACAAACGACCCCGAGTCGTCGCCGAAGAACAGCAGCCCTCCCGATGTGCTGAGCGTGCCGGCCCAGGAATGCCCTTGGCCGAGTTGACGCTTCCGCCACTCAATGCGTCCCGTATCGAGATTATAGGCAAGCAGGAACTTCTCTCCGGCCTCTCCGGGAATCCGGCGCGCGCCGGTGGCGTAATACGTGCTCCCTGCAGTGAATGCCTGGGGCTTCCGATAGTAGGTTTCGCAATCTTCGAGCGCCATGAAATACAAGAGGTGAGTTTGTGGATCGAATGAGGGTGAATACCAGTTGGTCGCGCCGGCAAAGCCCGGGCAAACACGGGCGCCGGAAGCGGTAGGGATTATGCCCGTCAGGATGGGCCTTCCTGCGGCATCGATGCCCTTCGCCCAGTTCAGCTTTTGGGCAAAGGGGACGGCAGAGAGAAAACGGCCATTGGTGCGGTCGAGCACGTAGAGAAATCCGTTGCGGTTCGCCTGAACCAGCAGTTTGCGTTGACGACCGCGATACATGCTGTCGATGATGATCGGCGTCTCCACCGAATCATAGTCATAGAGATCGTGAGGTGTAAACTGAAAATACCACTTGAGCTTTCCCGTGTCGGGATCGACCGCGAGGACACAGTCCGTGTAGAGATCGTCGCCGGGCCGAACGCTGCCATCCTCGTCGGGAGAGGGGTTGCTCGTGCCCCAATA
This sequence comes from Terriglobia bacterium, assembly GCA_035945515.1. Lineage (GTDB taxonomy): Bacteria > Acidobacteriota > Terriglobia > UBA7540 > UBA7540 > RH2-MAG17b. Next base: position 44,735 of record DASZAE010000297.1, on the reverse strand, counting down.
GATGGTATTCAGCTTGGGATCATAGGTGCCTGGCATCCAGGCCGTGCCGCCGCCGAGAAGGTAGCTCTTTCCCGGCCAGCTTGAGGAGCCGAATTCCCTCGGGCCAGGGATGGTCCATAAGCGCCACAGGCGTCTCCCGGTGCGCGCATCAAACGCGGCCAGAAAACCGCGCACGCCGTCGTCACCGCCCGACGTTCCGACCAACACTTCGTTCTTCACAACCAGCGGAGCACTGGTGGCGCCGTAATTTTTTCGGCTGTCGGCGTACTGAATATCCCACAGCAGATTGCCCGAACGCGCATCGAGGCAGAGAAGGTGCGCGTTATCCGTCTCGAGATATACGCGGGAATGCCACACGCCGACCCCACGACTGTGATGGCTGGCGGCGTCGTCGATCAGTCCCGTGCTCATGGGCCGGGAGTAATGCCAGATTGTGCGGCCGGTGCGAGCGTCCACGGCAAACGCGTCGTTCGCGGACGTCACGAACATGACGCCGTTGATCACGATGGGCGTGACCTCGAGAGACGTGGAATTACGCGAGTGAAATACCCACTCCGCCCGGAGCTGCCGGACGTTCCCGGGGTTGATCTGCCTGAGGCTGCTGTAACGTCGGCCGGTGTAATCGCCGTTGTAAGAGGGCCAGTTGGCGGAGGGCGGCGAAACGAGGAGATCGGCCGCGCGAACGTCAATCAGTGTTGATTCGGGCGCGCCGGGTGCCTGCTGCGCTTTGGCCAATGCGAAGGAGCACAGCGCGGTAGCCGCACATGCTAGGACGAGGAACTGTATGGTCCGCACACGCACGGTTTTATGCGTTGGGCTAAACTCTTGCGCCAGTTCCGCGGCTTTATGACTAACGAAATGCTGCTCAAATACGATCGAACGGAGTTGCGCACCCGATCTCATCAGTTTGAGCCTTCGTCAGACGGACCGATCCACGTCTCTCCAAGCGATCCGCGGTCCAACCCATCGCGATCTAGCAGATGGATGGAGACTCGCATCGTCCCCGGAGCGGCGTCGATCGATTGCTGCAACGAAACCAAGTGAAGCGGGCTTACGCTTTGCAGCGGCGCCTCGCCCAATAGTACGCCATCACGGCCATACAACCGCGCCACGAGCTCACCCGGAAAAAAAACGCCAAACGTTCCGGAAAGCTGAAGCTTACTGCCCGTTCGACTGACGGCCACGGGCGCGCTCACCGCTCCAGCGTAAGTTACCGCAACGACGGGATCTGACAACCTCGTGGGAAGCCATTCGGTATCCATCGAATAGGAACCTCCCGGTTTGAGATTGGCAAGAGGGCTGTTAATCTCCGCTTCCATGTAATAGGGCACGTGGACCGGATCTGCGGACGACATTTCCGGCATTCCGTGCTCATTCAACTGAAGCGCGGGCCCGTTGGTATAGAAGATCACCATCGCCTTGCCCGGGTATGCGGCACGCGGGTCCGGCTGGAAGCGTTCGATCATGGCGTACTGTGTTGAGCCATCGACAACCGCAACCCAATTGCCCGGCGAATCGATCCAGACTTCACTTTGGAGATACAACCAGTGAAGCCGAAAGATGCCGTTCTGCACTGAGAACGAGGGGTTCTGCGCCGGCCCATCCCGCACGTGATAGCCATTGAGATATACACTCGCCGGGTTGGCGAGGGTGAAGGCGCGGAAATCCCGGTTGTATTCGCCGGGCGCGTGTGGATCCGAGGTGTCGTACTGCGAAACCGACTGCATCGACCAATGGAGCGGATGAGCCGTAATATTCTTCATCACCGCGTGAAAGAATATTTCCGGCGAGCGGCTGCCAATGCGGATTTCGCGCGAATACTGGAGTCCGGTTTGCGGATCGGGCGGCCCTGTCAAGTGGACGGAGCAGTCTTCCCCGCGAGAGGTGGCGCTCAGTGCGTAGGCGCCGTCATCGAGCGGCCCCGAAACCGGCCCAGCCCAATGGTCTTCATCCTTCGTCCCTTCTGGCATCGGCCATATTTTGTCACCGCCGTAGTTGATCCATTGGCGCGCGGAAGCGCCGCTCTGCGGGGGAAAATACTTGCCTCGATACTGCGGATTGACGAACAGGTAAGCGTGGTCGCCGAATGCGACCTGCATCAGTCGCCCTCCAAGCTGAGGAACAACCGTCAGCGTTACCCACTGGTTGGTCAATTGCTCAGCTTTCCAGCCGTCGAAGTTTACCGGCTCGACGCGGCAAGCTGGCGCCGGCTGTTCACTGGTCTCGGCCCGCCCGCGAACGGAACAGAGGCATGACGTCGAGGCGGCGAGCATCAGCGAGAGTGCGGCTCTTTTCATACGGAGTTTATACTACTATTATGGCGCGCGGGGCGTTACAACGTTCTTTCCCAGTCCGAAGCCCGCGCGGGCCACGGTTCAGGTGGCGGACTGGTGAATGGACCGAGAATTGAAATTTCCGCGATAGCCGTTCGCCGCCCAAGCGGCCACGCGATGGGATCGCGAGGTCGCTAGCGCGAATCTCTCACAATACATCTCAGAGCATTGGTTTACAATCACAGCTCACTTCCGAACGCTCGGCTGTTTCGCCAATTCGGTTGACATTTAATCTTATTCAAATATGATCAAGTGCTAGTGAAGTGAACTGCGCCTCGCTCCGTGCATTAGGGGCGTCCGGAGGTGGAAGATGGGTCCGCGGTTGATGGCATTGCTTGCGTTTCTGCTGCTGGGATGTGGTCTCGGCTTGGCTGCTATCACGGGAAGCATTTCCGGGGTCATAAAGGACCCGAGCGGCGCCGTTATTCCCGGCGCGGAAGTCTCTGTCGTGAACACCGAGACGGGCATTCGATCTGTGGTGAAGGCTGATGCTGCAGGATTCTATAACTTTCCTGCTCTCTCGATCGGCACGTATGACCTCGAAGTCCGGCAAACTGGGTTCAAGAGCTTCCGGGTAACCGGGCTGTCGATCAACGCCAACTCGGCGCTGCGCGTCGACGCGAATCTTCAGGTCGGAGAACAGACTCAAGTGGTCAGCGTCTCCAGCGCGGCGTTGCACGTCGAGACGCGAAGCACCCAAATGGGCGAAGTGATCGGAAGCAGCCGCATCACTTCGGTTCCATTGAATGGGCGCAGCTACACGGACCTGCTGCACCTTCAACCCGGAGTGTCGCCATACGTGAACACTGCGAGCCCGGGCGACCGGCCCGTTTCAGGTGATCTCCAAAATGCGGGAAACGAATCGGTGAACGGCGGACGCGAATCGGCCAATGGTTTTATGGTGAACGGCGCGAACGTGGAGGAGGGGCGCAACAACGGCGCCGCGATTATTCCCAATCTCGACTCGATCGCCGAGTGGCGGATCATCACTAACAACTTTGACGCCGAATACGGAAACTATAGCGGCGGCCAGGTGAATCTGGCGACCAAATCGGGCGCCAACCAGTTCCATGGCGATGCGTTCGACTTCCTCCGTAATACCTCTTTGAACACGCGCAATTTCTTTTCGCCTAGCATCGGCGCGTTCATTCAAAACCAGTTTGGCGGCACTTTTGGCGGGCCCATCAAGCACAATAAGGCGTTTTTCTTTGTGGATTACCAGGGAACCCGCACGACTCAAGGCGTAGACACAGGACTGATTCCGGTGCCCTCGGTGGCGGACAGGACCGGCGACCTCTCCGATCAGGCCAGTTCGCTGACAGGATCGGTAAACGGAACTTCCTGGGCGAATACCCTTTCCCAAGAGCTTGGCTATCCGGTTTCGGTCGGTGAGCCGTACTACAGCGCCGGCTGCGCAAGTTCAGCGACGTGCGTGTTTCCCAATGCCATGATTCCCCAATCGGCCTTGGCAACCCCCGTGAAGGCGCTCATGAAGTACATTCCTCTGCCGAATGTTCCGGGGAACTTCTTTTCCACTTCAGCATTCGATCGGCGCGCGCGCGATGACAAAGGCGCTGTTCGCGTGGATGGGGACTCCCGGTTTGGAATGCTCTCGGCCTACTACTTCATGGACGATTCCCTTTTGAACAACCCCTACCACAACGCTCCCGAGTTTCCGGGCTTTAACGCCATCACGCCGGGCCGCGCGCAACTGCTCGATCTGGCGGATACGAAAACGCTCGGTTCGGCGTCGGTGAATCAATTTCACTTCAGCTATATGCGAACGGCCAATATTTTTGCGGAGCCGCAGGGCGGGCTCGGTCCGTCGATGAGTTCGCTGGGATTCGTCGGAAGCTTCACGGCGCCGGGCGGCATTGGCTCGGTCGTGCCGCAGGACCAGGGCGTTCCGCTAATGCAATTCAACAACTTCAATTTCGGTCTGCCAGACGGCACCACGGGCCAGTACAACAATACTTTTCAATGGCTCGACGACTACACCCGGATTATTGGAACCCACAGCGTAAAATTCGGCGGCGAATATCATTATGACCAGATCAACGAGCGCAATACGTACGCGGAGAATGGGGTCTTCGCTTTTAACGGCACTGAGACCGGACTCGATTTTGCCGATTTTCTGATTGGCGCTCCGGCGTCGCTCACCCAGTCCAGCCGCCAGTTTCTCGACTCGCGCACGAAGTATGCGGGCGCCTTCGCGCAGGATAGCTGGCGCGTCCGGCCCAGCCTCACCGTGAATTATGGACTGCGCTGGGAGTTCAGCCAGCCGTGGTACGACACGCAGAACAAAACCGAGACGATTATTCCCGGAGAGCAATCAGTGGTTTTCCCGGGCGCGCCGAAAGGGTGGCTCGTTCCAGGCGATCCGGGCGTTCCGCAGACGCTCGCGCCGACGAAATACGACGGCTTCTCGCCGCGGTTCGGTCTGGCATATTCGCCGAATCTATCGAGCGGCCTGTTGTCCAAGCTCACCGGCGGCCCCGGCCGCACCAGCATCCGTCTGGGCTACGGAATGTTCTATACCTCCGTCGAGGACTTGACGCAGTTTATCGAGGTGGGCGATTCACCTTACGGCCTGTTTTATGTGAGCCCCGCGCCTCCGCTCTTTGCAACGCCTTATATCGATCGCGGAACCGGCAATAATGAAGGGCAGCGTTTTCCCTTCGCCTTTCCGCCCACGAATTCCTCCGCCAAGAATCCCGACACCACTTTCAACTGGTCCGCTGTAGAGCCGATCTCGGGCGCGCCGGTATTCTTCCACACCAACCGCCTGCCATATTCCGAGGACTACGAGTTCTCGCTGCAACGTCAGTTCGGCGCGAATACCGTGCTCGGGATGAGTTACGTAGGCACGCAGGGGCACAAGCTGATCTCGTTTCTCGAGTCGAACCCTGCCAATCAGGCCCTGTGTCTGGCCCTGAATTCGCCGGGCGCCGTGCTTCCTGGCACTGCCACGTGCGGGCCATTCGGAGAAACCGGGCTCTTCTACCCGGTTTCAGGGCCGCCCGTCAGCGTGAGGCCGCTTGGCCCGGATTTGGCTACGAACGCCTATATGGACGAAATGGCCAACTCCAACTACAATTCGCTTCAGCTCAACCTTCGGCGTTCCGGCCGCCGCGCATCCTTCCTGCTCGGTTATACCTACAGTAAGTGCATGGATAACGCCTCTCAGCTCGAGGAGGGCATCAACCCGCTCGATTACAAGGCCAGCAAAGGACTCTGTGCCTTCGACCTGACGCATAACTTTGTTGCGAGCTATAGTTACAATCTTCCCTTTGACAAGCTTTCATTCGCCAACACGGGGCTCGGAATACGTCTGCTGAAGGGCTGGATTGTTTCCGGCATCACCACTTTCGCCACCGGACTACCAGTGACGATCACGGAAGTGGATGACAACTCGCTGCTTGGCGCCACTTCAGATAATGTGGACGAACCCAACTTTACGCCCGGCAAAATCCTGAACAACACGAATCCGCGAACGGGCTTGGCTTATTTCAATACTTCGCTGTTCAGCCAGGAGCCGTTAGGACAACTTGGCAACTCCAATCGGCGTTTCTTTCACGGACCGGGTCTGAACAACTTTGATCTTGTTCTCGAGAAAAACGTGCGCGTGACCGAATCGAAGCAGTTCCAGTTTCGGGTGGAAGCCTTCAATCTGATGAATCACGCTCAATTTAACGGCCCGGACGGCAATTTCAACTCGGGCGCTTTTGGCTTGGTGACCAGCGCCAACGCGCCGCGGATTCTGCAGATGGCGCTAAAATTTAACTTCTGAAACTGGCCTTGGCTGCTTTTCAGAACCTATCCCGAGGGGAGCAAAAGGCCAGCGAGCGCCGGGCTTGAGACCCGCGCTATAAGACAACCAGGAGCAATAAGATAATTCACATTTCCATTCGCTCCTTTCGCCGTTCGCCTCATGCCTTCGCGTTCGTCATGGGCCTGGCGCCGCTGGGTTTAATCGCCTTCTTGTATGCAGTGAGTTTCTCAACAGCTCAACCTCGCCCCGAACTCCAGAGCGCGAAACCGGAACTGGACCAAGGCCGCCGCAATTTCGTAACAAACTGCGCCTCGTGCCATGGTTTGGACGGGCGCGGCGGCGAGCACGCTCCGGACATTGCGACCAACCCCGACGTCCGGCAACTGCCGGATGCGAAGCTCTTTGAGATCATAGAAGACGGCATCCCCGCGAGCGGCATGCCCTCCTTTAGCTCTCTCGGGAAAACCGGCATCCAGGATGTGCTCGGCTATCTTAGGGTTCTTGAGGGAATTCGCCCGGCTCACGCTGTTCCTGGAAACGCCGCGCGCGGGCGTGTTCTGTTTTTTGGGAAGGGCGGCTGCTCGAAGTGCCACATGATCAAGGGACGGGGCGGCTTCCTCGGTCCGGACCTGTCGAACTATGCCGAATCACATTCGCCCGAGCAGATTCGTGACGCCATCGTTGATCCGAACAAAGACCTGAACCCACAAGAGGAAGCGGTGACGGTGATGACGCGTGACGGGCGCAAGTATACCGGTATCGCGCGCAACGAGGACAACTTCTCACTACAATTGCAGACTCCCGACGGCGCGTTCCACCTTTTTATGAAACCGGATCTCGTGTCCGTGCGCCACGCGGGGCGGTCTTTAATGCCCTCTGACTATGGAGCGAAACTGAGTCCGCAGCAATTGGATGATTTGGTGAATTTCCTGCTCAAAGCGGGCGAGTCTACGCCGCCCGCCATTGAAGCCCAAATCGCATCCTATGATCATAAGAAAAACACTGCGTTTGCGCGCGGCTCTTACCGTTCTAGCCTGGAGCGGACTCGCGGTTGTTAGCGCGCGTTGCGCGGGCGAGGCCCCGGCGCAACGTCAATTCGCGCTTCAGGCGCTGTCATCGAGGTTCTGGGATCTCGTGCCCCGCGGGACAAAACTCACGAAGTTCGCCACCGGATTCGGGTTTACGGAAGGCCCGGTGTGGGACCCGCGCGGCTTCCTCTATGTCAGCGACGAAATCCAGAACAGGATATATCGCGTCGAGCCGGATGGGAGAAGGGAGACCGTAATCGCGCTGGGAGACCCGGACGGCAACACGTATGATCTCAAGCGTCATCTCATCGATTGCGCGAGCGTGCTGCGGGGCGTCATCCGCGTGAGCCCGGACGGGCATTACACGATGCTTGCCGGCCGTTATGAGGGCAAGCGGTTCAATAGCCCGAATGACGTGGTCCTGGGGCCGGACCACGCCTTGTATTTCACCGATCCCACGCTTGATCTTCCGAAAGGGCAGAAGCAGGAAATTCCTTTTCAGGGGGTCTACCGGCTGGACGAGCGCGGGAACGTTACCCTGCTTACGCGCGACTTAACGCAGCCGAATGGATTGGCGTTCTCCCCTGACGGCAAGCGCTTTTACGTGGATGATAGTGAGCAGAGAAACATCCGCGTCTACGATTTTTCGGGCGGCCATCTCAGCCATGGACGCATTTTTGGCGATGAGCACGGCGGCCCTGGTGAGGGCGTGCCCGATGGCATGAAGCTCGACCGCGAGGGCGATCTGTTCGTGGTGGGTCCGAAGGGAATCTGGGTATGGGATGCTGCAGGCGATCATCTCGGAACCATCATTATGCCCGAGCAGCCCGCGAACCTCACCTGGGCCGATGCCGATCACCGCACTCTTTACATCACCGCCACCACGTCCGTCTATCGCCTGCGGACACGCGTGACGGGCTATGTCCCTTATTTTAACAACCGGGCCGCGCGCAAGTGAAACGGCGGAGAGAGCTTCGGGACCCGGAATTCACATCTCGAACCTGTCATTCTGAGGAGCCGAAGGCGACGAAGAATCTCGGTATTCCGTTGATTTCAGAAATGCTGGGATGCTTCGCGGAGTTACGTGACACGAGTCGGCTAGGACACAGGAACCGTCTTCGCCAACTTGATGTCTGCCGCCGAATCGCCAATCATCAACCTAACCGGCTCCCTCTCAACCACAAACCTGCCCTGCTTCACATCCCAGTACGCAAGCTGCGAAGCCTTCAGCGGAATCTCCACCGTCTTCGTCTCATTTGGGGTGAGGCTCACGCGCTGAAATCCCTCAAGCTCTTCACGCGGACGCTCCACTTTTGATTTCGGGTGGGTTACATAAAGTTGGACCACCGCGTCCCCGGCCCGGCTGCCCGTGTTGGTTACCTCTACGCTCACCGTGATCTCACCATCTTTTGTCATTCGCGGCGCGCTGGTTCGCAAATTCGCAAACTTGAACGTCGTGTAGCTCAGGCCGTACCCAAACGGATAAAGAGGCTTGCCCTTGAAGTACATATAAGTTCTGCCGTCGCGGATGTTGTAATCCATCATCGGAGGCTCTTGATCGAGCGACGCCGGCCACGTTGTCACCAGATGTCCTCCGGGGTTGTAGTCTCCGAACAAAACCTGAGCCAATGCCGTCCCTTCGTCCTGCGAAGCGTGCGCCATGTGCAGAATCGCGGGAACATTCGCCTGCGACCAGTTGATCGCATAAGGAAAGCTCGAGACCAGAATCATCACCGTCTTCGGATTCGCCGCGCACACCTGTTTCACCAGCTCTTCTTGTTCGAGCGTGATGCTTTGCCGGTCGCGCCCTTCGCGCCCTTCACTGGAATAAGCGCATGGCTTCGTCGATGAGTCCGGATTCCAGGCATGCGCCATATCCGGCCCGCATGTGGGATCGTTCCCCACAATCACAATCGCCACATCCGACGCGCGTGCGGCCTTCACCGCAGCATCGTCGGTATTGTCGGCGGCATAGTTCACCGCAACCCCAGGCCCAACCTCCGCTTTAATGCCTTCCAGGGGCGTGATCGCGTAGGGAGGAATGCCGCCATACCAATCCCAGTGAACGGAGTCCGCGAGCGGCCCGATCACCGCAATCGATTTGACCGATCCTTTCCGCAGCGGCAAAAATCCATTCGCGTTCTTCAGCAGCACGACCGACTCCAGCGCCATTTTCTTCGACACATCGCGGTCCTTGCCGGTATTCCACGGCTCCGGTGAATCCTTGATCGACGAATAAGGAACCATCTCAGGCGGATCGAGCAAGCCCAGCTTCAGCGTGATGCGGAACTTCGGCCGCAGCAGCGCATCGATCTGAGCTTCCGTGATGAGGCCGTCTTTCAGAGCAGCCTTCGTCTCGTCTTTATACCTATCCAGGAATTGATTGATGCCCGCGCGCAGGCACGCAACCACCGCTTCCTCCTGCGTGGCGAACCGCTTATGCTGCGTCACCAGGTCTGTCACTGCGCCGCCGTCGCTGGAGATGACATCCACCCCCCACTTGTCAATCAGAATACTCCGTAGAATAGGATTGATGGCCATCGGCGTGCCGTTCCATGCGTTATACGACGCCATCACTGCCTTCCCGCCACCCTCAAGAAATCCCATGCGGAACGGGACGGAGTAATACTCCCAGAAAAGCTGCTCATCGAAGTTCGATGACGAGCTGGTGCGGTGGTCCTCGTTGCTATTCGCCAAAAAGTGCTTCATCAACGATGCAGCCTGCCAGTATTTGGGATTATTACCCTGCAATCCGTGAATAAACGCGACCACCATCGTTCCGTTGAAGAACGGGTCTTCGCCATACACTTCTTCGCTGCGCCCCCAGCGCGGATCGCGCGCCAAGTCGGCCTGCGGCCCCCACAGCATCAGAATCCGGCGGTTGTATTTCTTCGTTTGCGTGATGAACCGCGCCTCATAGCCCTCGACCGCAGCAGCCTGCTCGACCAGCGCCGGGTCCCACGTTGCTCCCATCCCGGGAGGTTGCGGAAACTGCGTCGTCGTGATGCGCGTCGAATGGAATCGCTGATTGCCGCGCTGCACCACTCCATGAATGCCCTCTGATCCACCGTAGCTCGGAATACCCAGACGCGGAACTCCCGTCTGGACGCCAAGGCAATCGATCTTCTCGTTGAGGGTCATCAGCGACAGGATATTGTCGATGCGTTTCTCTGCGGAAAGGCTTGGGTCCTGGAATGGGTATTGAAACTTCTGCTGTGCAAAGCACGATCCGAAACTGGAAAGAACAAGAACAATAGCCGCGACCAGCGAATATCTCATCACAAAACCTCCTGCGCAGCGTCAGGCGCGCCAGAAGCAAAACTTCAGCCGCGCTTACACTTCCCGCCGTCGATAGCACTCATCCTACCATGATGCAATCCGCTGCACTGCATCCTCCCTCGTCCTCGGAAAGGGAGGGCTCGAGGAGACTACCGCGTCCTAATCGAGCAGTTCCAAAATCGCAATATTGTGGCGGAAAATGCAGCGACCTTATGTGCGGTGGACGGCAGCGCGTCCACTCTCTTGCCGGTCAAGTGTCACGTATCTGAATTAGGTGACACATTCCGAAAGTGTCATTCTGAGGAGCCGAAGGCGACGAGGAATCTCCGCAGTCGATTGAAAACAAAAATGCCGGGATGCTTCGTGGAGTTTACCCTGAGCCAAATGCCGGGATCCTTCGCTCCGCTCAGGATGACGAGCGAAGGGCTCAGCATGACAAAGTCGGTGCTTGTGCCACTCATTTCCGTTACGCGCCACTAGTCAGAAGGCTTCGCGGCGGCTAAAATCCCACACCGCGAGCGCGGTCACGATAGTCGCGCCAATCGCTGATGCCGCGATAAGATGCGACAGAATTACATCTGATTGAAAGCCTAGCGCCTGGATCGCGTCGACTGGATATAACCAAGGCCAGTAAACTTGCAACGCCCGCTGGTGCATCCCAAGCACGTTGGCCATCTCTGCCAGGATGACGACGCCGAGCGACAATACAAAACTCGCTATCCTCACGCTGAGCCACAGATGTATGGCGATAATTAGAAGACTTGCCAAATACGCAAGCAGCAGCGCCGTGAGAAGCTTAGTGATGTCTGGGCCGCGATGAAAATCTCCAAAATGGGGCCTGATTGCCGATAACAGGAATCCGCCGATGACAGAAGAAATCGCCAATACAAATTGGCTCCAGGCAAGCAGAAGCAGGGCAACAGCAAGTTTGGCCAGGTACAAAGGCGGGCGCGATATGGGCTGGGAAAACAAAACCTTCCAGGCGCCGGCAGAGTGATCGATGCTCGTCAGCAGGGCTAGAAGCAGCGCCACGTAAAGGGGCGTCACGATGAGACACCAGGAACCTGCAATCCCTCGCAGGTAAAAGCCCCACGCGTCCTGAACATACCGGTGATGAATAGCAACAAGCAGCGCGGTCAAAATGAACGCTGTCACTGCCAGCGGCGCGCCTGTAGACAAGGCAAACGCCCGGGTGCGCTTAATTTTAAGAAGCTCTGACGAAAAGGCGCGAAGATATTCCATGTTTTCCTAAGCCTCCCGCTCTGTCAGCCGCATAAAGACGTCTTCCAGCCGGGATTCACGACTCGCGAGGCCGTAGACGCGCACGCCGGCTTGTACAAGGGCGCGATTGAGGTCAGCGACTCCTTCAGGGTCTGTGATTTTGCATTCAAGGTTTCCATCCCCATCGAGCCGGCAATCGACGCCTAGCGCGTGAGCGACATTGAGCGATTTCGGAGGATCGCTCGTCTTGAAGCGGTTTTCAGAGCCGTGAAGCCGTTTCAGTTCCTGCAATGCGCCCTGGAAAATGAGTTTTCCTTGATCGATGATCCCCAATTCGGTTGCGGTCATTTCGATTTCGGCAAGGAGATGGCTGGAAATGAACGCCGTGATTCCTGACTCTGCGACCAATCTCTTTAATAGCTCACGAATATCGCGAATGCCGGCCGGGTCGAGACCGTTCGAGGGCTCGTCGAGAATCAGGAGCCGTGGATCGTTGAGCAGCGCCATCGCCAAGCCCAATCGCTGCTTCATGCCTTGCGAATAGTTTCCGGCCCTCTTGTTCGCCGCATCTACGAGCTCGACTTTGCGAAGGGCCTCTTCGATACGGCTCGACTTAATGCCTGAAAGCCGGGCAAGCACTTCCAGGTTTTCTTTTCCAGTCAGATGAGGATAAATCGCGGGCGCCTCCACCATCGCCCCAACGCGAGCCAGAATTTGCTTACGATTTGGCTTTAGGGCAAGGTCAAGCACAGAGATTTCTCCACGATCTGGCCCGATCAGCCCGAGCAACATGCGGATGGTGGTTGTCTTGCCTGCGCCGTTCGGTCCAAGAAATCCGTAGATGGATTGGGGGCGGACCTGAAGGTTCAGGTTCTTCACGACCGCAGCGCTGTTGAAGCTCCTCGCGAGGTCTTGCGTGGCAATTGCGTATGTTAGTGGCATTAGTCGAGGGGTTCCTTCTCGAAACGTGGCGACATCACCCCTATAACGACAGCGGCGCGCGGAAAATGTCATGGGAAGTGTAATTCCGAACCCCCCATCTCTGCGATGTAATTGCCCGCGCGATGAATGGCGGCTTAAACGCAGACGGCGTGGACTTTTTAGCCCGCGACTCGGCAACCAAGGGGAGATGACCAAAAAATCGTCCCATTTATCTCGTTTGTCTCAATTTTCTTGTCAATTTCTGATATGTTGGGGATAGGTCCAGGGGGCTCGGCGAGGCGGCCAGATTGGGAAAAAGATTAGAAAATGGTGTTAGGAGAGATGAAGAAGAAAACAAAAATTTACGGAACGAACCCTAAATTATGTTAACTAGCGGCTAACACCTTTAGAATCAGCATTTCTAATCGATCTGGAGTTCCCCGGCTCTGCCGGGGTGGCGGTAGAGAGTCGGCACTGAAATGCTCACCCGGCTCACGGAGTTTACCCTGAGCGAAGCCGAAGGGCTCAGGATGACAAGCGAAGGGCTCGCCACCCTCTCCCCGGCGGGAAAGGGTTGGGGAAAAATAAGGGATGTCTGCGGGGAGAGGGCGCCCGACGTAGGATAGGAGGGCGGGTGAGGGGGCGGCGCACGAGAAACACCGAAATAGCCGAAGGCGCGTCCGGCTTGTGCGACTCCGCTTCCGCTAGGGCGCCATGACAGCGGACACCAGCAGCACTCGGCCTCAAAGAAAAAGCTTAACTATACAGAGTGTCATAAGTCAGCGACGGTCATTGGCTGTAGCGGCGGCCTCTGGCCGCCGGATTTTAATAGTAAAGACCGGTGGCCAGAGGCCGCCGCTACAGAATCAGGATCAGGCGCCGCCGACTTATGGCGTTACATATAGCACCCATAACTGCCGATGTTATACACTGGAGCCTCATCGCTTGGGGATGTTCAGCAGCGTGGCCGCATATCGAATGCGAATTCGCGCTGCCGGTCCCATTGTGAGGATGGCCACGCGCAGAGCATCCTGCGCGTTCCGTAGCGAGAGGGTTTCATACGAAGGGGTATAAAATGGAAAATATGACTGCGCGGGGACTAATCGTCTATTTGTGCGCCATTGGAATCGGCATCAGCGCCCCGGTTCTCACTGGCCGAGGCCAACTGCGCAAAACTATTCCCGCATCAGCGGCGATTGCTTCTGTCCCGCCTGCCACCGTGGATAAGGGGGCATATAACGCAAAGATGCTTGCGCTTGCAAATCTCCCGCCGCGGAGCGCCAATTGCGCGGCAAGCGCCAGCGGGGCGCTCGCTGAGGCGGCGCCAAAGGGTCCACGAACAGCATCATTAAAGCCGGCGTCGTTTATCACGAAACGGGCCGCCCCGCGGCCATGCCCGCCGGCGCTGTGGCCCGTCCATACTGCCTACCCGGACGCGGGCGCCCTGCTTCCGTTCAAGAGAATCGTCGCGTACTACGGTAATTTTTATTCGCCGCGCATGGGGGTTCTTGGCGAATATCCGCCGGACAAGGTGCGCGCCATGCTCGAAGCCGCGGCGGCCGCATGGGCTAAAGCCGATCCTTCGACGCCCGTCGTGCCGGCGCTGGATTACATTGTGGTCGCCGCGCAGCAAGTGCCCGGGCGGGACGGAATGTACCGGATGCGCATGCCGCCGGGCCAGATAGAAAAAGCGATCACCATGGCGGACCAGACTCAGGGATTGCTCTTCCTTGACGTGCAACCCGGCTGGAGCACCGTGGAGATCGAAGTTCCGCGCTTAGCCGAATACCTCAAATTGCCGAACGTAGAGCTTGCCCTCGACCCCGAGTTCGCTTTGACCGAAAGCAAGCGGCCCGGCGCGTGGAGAGGCACCATGAACGCCTCTGACATCAACTTTGCCGCGCATTTTTTGGCAAAAATCGTGCAGCAAAACAATCTGCCTCCGAAAGTCCTCGTTGTCCACCGCTTCACTCAGCGCATGGTCACGGACTTCCGCGCCATCAAGCCGCTGCCCGAAGTAGAGATCGTGATGGATATGGACGGGTTTGGGTCGCCGGCCCTGAAGCACGCCGCCTACAGGGACTTCATTGCGAATCAGCCGGTGCAATTCAGCGGATTCAAGCTGTTCTACAAAAACGACGTGAAATGGGGCGGACGCCTTATGACGCCCGAGCAAGTCCTGCGGCTCTCTCCGCAGCCGATCTATATCGTGTATCAGTAGCCGGCGCGCGCTTTCTCATCCCACGCGCTGCGCGAAGCGATTCTGGCACATCCCACAATACCCGGGGCCTAGTCTCGTTGTTTTCCTCCCCGCCATCCTATTGGGGATTACATATTATAGTGACGACAAATGTTGTAGCGGCGGCCTCTGGCCGCCGGTTTTTCGGCGCTCAAAGAGCGCAGCTACAGTAAAAATTGTCACTATAATATGTAATCCCCAATAGTGGTCCAATTCTTTGGTCTGGCGAGCATGGGCAAGCAGGCATAGCAGTGATGGGAAACGAGCTTTACTTCAGACAAGTTAAGGGTTGTCCTTCGCCAAAACTCCATTTGACCGGAAATAGTTGACTTTGCATCTTCTCGCCCTCGGGCCGAATCCCATGTTTACGGCGTTTGGTTCGCTGATTCGCTTTCCGGTTCTGCCCGGCAGTGTTCGTGCCTTGAGAAAATCGATAAAATTGAAGGAGCACTTATGGCAAACGAGAATTTTGGAAGCATGAAGGACAAGATCGCCGTCATCACCGGTGCAAGCCGTGGTCTTGGTCGCAACACTGCTGTCAATCTTGCCCAGCGCGGCGTCGACATCATTTTTACTTATCACTCGAATCAGGCAGAGGCCGAATCCCTGGTCCGCGAAATCGAAGGGTTGGAAAGCAAGGCAGCCTCATTTCGCCTCGACACCGGGGATGTTCGCGCATTTGACGGATTCGTGACTGGAGTCGGCAAAACGCTGCAAAGTTGGGGACGCGATCGGTTTGACTACCTCGTAAATAATGCCGGTAATTCTCTACATGCCAGCTTTGCGGAAACCACGGAAGCCCAGTTCGATGAAATCGTCGATGTCCACTTCAAAGGTGTTTACTTCCTGACGCAGAAGCTGCTTCCACTGATGAACGATGGCGCCCGCATCGTGAACCTTTCCTCGGGACTTGCGCGGTTTGCCCGCCCCGGAAGCTCTGCATACGGAGCCGCAAAAGGCGCGGTCGAGGTTTTGACGCGTTACCTTGCGAAAGAACTCGGGCCACGGCGGATCACGGCGAACGTGGTTGCGCCGGGCGCGATTCAAACCGACTTTAGCGGCGGAATGGTGCGGGACAATCCTGAAATCAATAAGCGCGTTGCAGAAATGACTGCGCTGGGGCGCGCGGGAGTGCCGGATGACGTTGGGCCAATGATCGCTGCGCTTCTTTCCGACGAGAATCGCTGGGTGAATGGTCAGAGAATTGAAGTTTCGGGCGGCATGGCGCTGTGAGAGTCAAAAAGAACTTCTATTCGGGTCGCGGATAGACATGCGCAATAGGAGCATCGATCACGTCACTGGCCTCAGCAGATGATGTGCGGGTTCTGAAATCCTGCGCCCTCCCATCAGCCGAGAAACTGGAAAGTCTAGCTCTCTATGAAGAGATTTGCGGTTTTCTGTTTAATCAGTTTGATCATTGCTTTGCCGGTTCTCGGCCAGAGCAATAGAGGCGAATTGCGCCTCGAAGTGACCGACCCATCCGGTCGCGGCGTGAAGACCACGGTTGACATCATTTGCGAGGCTAATCAGTATCGAAATGCTTTAGCAACGAACGATCGGGGCGCACTTGACGTACAGCGCCTTCCCTATGGCATCTATCAGCTCCAAACAAAGCCGCGTGGCTTTGCTGCCGTATTCCAATCTGTGCAGATTCGTTCCTCCATTCCCACGCAACTCGTAATCCGGCTCAAATTGGCTACAGTGAGTCAATCTGTAACTGTCAGCGCGGCTGGCACGCTAATCGACCCCGACCAGGCTGGCGCCGTGAGCCAGATCGGCTCGAACGCCATTCAAAACCGGCTCAGCTCACTGCCGGGCCGTTCTTTACAGAACTTGGTGAACTCCCAGCCCGGCTGGCTATATGAAGGCAACGCGGTTCTGCATCCGCGCGGTTCTGAGTATCAAACTCAGTTTGTGATCAACGGCGTCCCTTTAACCGATAACCGCTCGCCCAGCTTTGGCCCCGAGATCGAGGCCGACGACGTGCAGTCAATGACCATTTATACGGCTGGTTTTCCCGCAGAGTACGGCCGCGAATTGGGCGGGGTGATCGAGCTTAATACGGCTCAAGATTCACAGCCGGGTTTTCACGGCAAGGTAGTGCTTTCAGGCGGCAGCTTTGACACAGCCGGCGCTTTCGCCGAGGGCCAATATGTCTGGGGGAAGAATACGTTCGGCGGCAGCATCAGCGGCGATATGACCAGCCACTATCTGAACCCCGTGGTTCCGGAAAACTACACGAATACCGGCACCGTCGGTGACTTCTCCGCTCACTACGAACGCGATTTCACGCCCAAGGATCGCTTGCATATCAGTGTCCGGCACGAGCTTTCCCGCTATGAACTTCCTAACGAACAAGTGCAGCAGACATGGTGCTATGCGCCAGGACAGACTTCGGGGCCGCCATGCCAACTGCAAAATGCCAATAACTTCGAAACAATGGGAATCGTCTCCTACCAGCACATATTTTCGCCTAACGTCGTGGCCGACTTCCACGCGATGCTGCGCGATAATGCGAATCATTTTTGGTCTAACGCTGACTCAACTCCTGTGCTGGTCTTCCAGCACAATTGGTTTAACGAGGGGTACTTCAAGGGAACAGTTACCGTTGACCACGGTCATCATGAATGGAAAGCGGGCGTCGAATCCGACAACAAGTTCTTGAATGAGAATTTCCGATACGCGATCCCGAATATCCTGATGGATACGAGCCAGTTTGATCCGAGCCAGCCTCTTAATTTTGCCTTTGCCGCGAATCACGCGGACCTGGAACAGGCGGGATTTGTGCAGGATCTTATCAACTGGAAGAATTGGACCATCAACGCCGGGGTCCGCTGGGATCATTATCAGCTCTTGCTAAACCGCCAGGCCGTCGAGCCGCGTTTCTCAATTGCGCACTATTTCCCCTCCGCCGATCTCGTGACGCATTTTTCCTATGACAGAGTCTTTGAGACGCCCTCTTTCGAGAACATTCTGCTTTCGAGTTCAACGGCAGCCACAACTCTTGACACCATCTCCCTTCAACTACCGGTGCAGCCTTCGGTAGGAAACTATTATGAAGGGGGCCTGACCAAAGTATTCTGGAAGAAGAAGTTTAAGCTGGACGCCAACTACTTTCGCCGGGATCTCGACAACTACGCAGACGACGATCAGCTTGACAACACAACCATCAGCTTTCCAATCGCCTTCCAAAAGGCAATCATCTATGGGGCGGATGGGAAGCTCGACCTGCCGGAGTGGAAGCGGCTTTCCGGATTCATCAGTTACACCTACACGGTCGGCAATGCGTGGTTCCCAGTGACCGGCGGCCTCTTTCTCGGCGATAACGCGATAATACCGACCTCAGGCCATTTCCCGGATTCGCAAGATCAGCGCAACACCGTTCGCAGCCGCTTTCGGTATCAACTGGCGCGGCGCTTCTGGATCGCGGGCGGCATTCAATATGACTCGGGCCTTCCATTCGATTTCGACGGCGCCTATGCTGATGCGCTCGCCGAATATGGCCAGCAGGTTGTGAATCGTATTGACTTCGCTCGCGGCCGCATCGATCCTGTGCTCCAGGTGAATGCTTCGGCGGGCGCGGATATTTACAAGTCAGACCGTTTGAATATGCGACTTCAAGTGGACGGGCAAAATCTGACTAATGTCTTAGATGTAATCGACTTTAACGGTCTGTTTTCCGGCAATGCCATCGGGCCGTCGAGGAGCTTTGACATGCGCCTCACCGCAAATTTTTAGCGGGTTGCTGAAAAAGACCCAAGACTGTCATCCTGAGGAGCCGAAGGATCTCTGTATTTGCTTGATTTTAAAAATACCGGGATGCTTCGCGGAGTTTACCCTGAGCGAAGCCGAAGGGCTCAGCATGACAAGCTAGACGACTTTTTCAGCAACTGGCTAAGAGTGGCTTTCAGTTCTGGAAGGCTATCGAAAACAGATTGAAAAAAGTTTCTCCGGGTGCTAACCTTTGGCCAGTTACATAGTCTAACTAGGCTAAGGAGGCCGTTGAGTGCACCGAGACGAAATTCCGCCCGGAACGCTTTATCTGTTAATCCTCAAAGCTCTGGCCCGGAGCGGCGAGTTGCACGGCTTTGAGATCGTTCGCTGGATTGAGCAGGTATCCGACGAAGTTCTGCAAGTCGAGGAAGGCTCGCTCTATCCTGCGCTTCAACGCATGCTGATTAAGGGCTGGGTCAAAGCAAAGTGGGGCGTGACGGAGGGAAATCGCCGGGCGCGCTACTACCGGCTCACGCCGCTCGGCCGCAAACAGTTAGAAGTTGAAGTTTCTGAATTTAATCGGGTCATTGGGGCCATCACGCGCGCAATTCAGACGGCATAGCGGCTGCAGGAAAACGGCTTTGGAATGTCATTCTGAGCGAAGCGAAGAATCCCGGCATTTGTGGAATCAAGAATACTGAGATCCTTCCTTCGCTACGCTCAGGACCGCCTCCGGCTCCTCAGGATGACAGGGTCCTGAGGTTTTTCCGCAACCGGCTAAGGGCAATGACCGGGGATGAATAGCGTGTGACAGGCCGGAGCGAACGGGGAGTTGAGATGATGGATGCAATGGGTTGGTTGACGCGATTCGGCAGACGAATGTTGATGCTGTTGCGACGTAGGCAATTCGGCGCCGATCTGGCTGAAGAGATGCGCCTCCATCAGGAATTGTGCGAGCAGGAACAGGTGAAGCAGGGCGCCTCGCCCGAGGAAGCGCACTACGCCGCGCAACGGCGCTTCGGTAACAGGCTTGCGTTGATAGACAAGAGCCGCGAAATGTGGGGCTGGAGTTGGCTGGAAACATTCCTTCAGGACGCCCGCTACGGCCTGCGCCAATTGCGCCGCAATCCCGGCTTTACTGCCGTGGCGGTGATTACGCTAGCACTCGGAATCGGCGCGAATACGGCGATGTTCAGCGTGATTTACGAAGTTCTTGTAAAGCCGCTTCCCTATCCTCAACCCAACCGGATTATCTGGGTCGCGCGTACTCAGCCGCCGTTCCCTCCGCATTGGGAATTGCCGTTTTCCGGGCCGAATTACCTGGACTTGGCGCGGCTGAACCATTCGTTTCAGTATATGGCGGCGATGTTTTACGGAGATTTCAGCCTGACCGGCCATGGCGAGCCGCAACGCGTGATCGGGGAGCAAGTGACAGCGGATTTCTTTAGGGTTCTGGGAATTCAGCCAGTGGTGGGGCGGAGCTTTCTGCCGGGAGAAGATCAGGCCGGTCATGAGCTCGAAGCCGTGCTCAGCTACGGTTTCTGGCAGCGAAAGTTCGGCGGTTCGCGCGATATTGTTGGAAAAACGCTGAACTTGAACGAGCAGACTTACACGGTAGTTGGCGTGATGCCGCGTGGGTTTGATTATCCCAGCGATGCCGACGAGATGTGGGTTCCGATGGTGGTCCCGAAAACAAATCGAGGCGACAACAGCTACCGAGCAATTGGACGCTTAAAGCCACGCGTAACCCTCGCTCAGGCGAGAGCGGATATGAGCGCGATCGCCCGCCGCCTGGCGGCGGAATACCCGAAAAGCAACGACCGGGAAGGAGTGATGCTTGTTTCTCTCCACGAGCGCCTGGGCCAGTTCATCCGGCCAACGCTGCTGATTCTTTTTGCGGCGGTCGGCTTGTTGCTGCTGATCGCCTGCGCCAACGTAGCTAACCTGTTGCTCGCGCGGGGCGCTACACGCCAGCGGGAGATTGCCGTTCGGGCGGCCTTGGGCGCCCGGCGTCGTCGTCTGATCAGGCAAATGCTCGCTGAAAGCGTGCTGCTGGCATTAATCGGCGGCTTGGCCGCACTGGTGGTCGGCTACTGGAGCATTGAGCTATTGCGCACGCTCAAACCCAACGATTTACCCAACCTTGCACAAATCGGAGTTAATCTGCCGGTGCTTTGGTTCACGCTCGGGCTCTCGGTTCTTACCGGTATCATCTTCGGCGTGGTGCCGGCATTTCGCATCTCTGGCGCCCAGGTGAATGACGCACTGAAGTCAGGCGCTGGGGGAAGGGGCGGCGTTGAACGCGGCCGAACTCGGAGCATCCTCGTGGTGGTCCAATTCTCGCTCTCCATAGTGCTGCTGGTTGCAGCAGGGCTGATGATTCGCAGCTTTGCCCGTTATGTTGGAGTGGATCCCGGCTTCGACTCTCATCATCTGCTTCGATTCGGGGTGACAGCGCCTGAGAGTAAGTACGCCGGGGTTGGTCGCCTCGAGCAATTTTACCGCGCGGCTCTCGACCGCATCCGCGCGCTTCCGGGCGTCGAATCCGCGGCTACCAGCTACCCTCTGCCGCCCGCAGGGGGCGAGTCAGATGGCGGGTTCTATGTCGAAGGGCACAAGCCCGCCTTGCCCAGCGGCGAGCATGATGCCATCTGGCACCTCATCACGCCGGGATACTTCCATACGATGCGGACGCCGATCCTGAGGGGCCGCTCCTTCACGCTCTACGACATGGAGAAGCGCCGGCCCGTGATCATCATCAACGAGACACTCGCGCGGCAGTTTTTGCGGCATCAAGATCCGATTGGCCGACGCCTGTACGTAGAGGCCGGAGGTGGCAATTTTGCAACGATCATCGGGGTCGCCGCTGACCAGGCTTACGCCGGCTGGGACCAGATCTACAGCAACGAAGTCTATTTCCCGTCCGCACGCCTGCCCTGGATGAGTTTCGTGGTGCGCACCAAGATGGCTCCGTCTGCGCTTGGTCCCGAAGTGCGGAAGGCCATCTGGTCACTGGATAAGGACCTACCCATCGTTGATATGACGACCATGGACCAGGCACTCGACCGGGCTTACGGTCCCCGCCGGTTCAACATGGCGCTGCTGCTCGCCTTCGCCGCCCTGGGCCTTTCGCTTGCCGCTGTAGGAATTTACGGCGTGGTCTCCTACCATGTCCTTCAGCGTACGCATGAGATCGGGATTCGCATGGCGCTGGGTGCGCGGAAGAGAGACGTGCTGCAGCACGTCCTGGGCCAGGGAATGATCCTCGCACTCGTCGGCGTGGGAATCGGAATTGGCGCCGCGTTGGGCTTGACGCGGTTTCTGGCAAGCCTGCTATACGGCGTGAAGCCAACAGACCCGATTACGTTCATCGCCGTCTCGCTGATTCTGGTCGCCGTTGCGTTGCTCGCTTGTTATATCCCCGCGCGCCGCGCGGCGAAGGTGGACCCGATGGTGGCGCTGAGATACGAATAACGAGTGGCAAGCGTGTAGCCACGGCACGCCGTTTGTGCCGTGGGTTTTTGTCGGTCGAGAAAAAAGCCCACGGGACGGAAATCGTGCCGTGGCTACCTGTGAGAACCAGAATGAAGAACAAGCTGGCCGAACTTAGCAGAAGACTCGTGGCGCTGTTTTACCACAGGCAACTCGATGTCGATCTCGAAGAAGAGATGCGGCTGCATCAGGAATTACGCGAGCAGGAACAGGTGGAGCGCGGCGTTTCGCTCGAGGAAGCGCACTATGCGGCGCAGCGGCGCTTCGGTAACAAGCTTGTGTTGAGAGAGGAGAGCCGCGATATGTGGGGATGGAATTGGCTCGAAACATTTCTTCGGGACGTTCGGTATGGGTTGCGCACGCTTGCGAAGTCGCCGGGCTTCACCGTCGTGGCTGTTATTACCCTCGCCCTCGGCATCGGCGCAAACGCCGCCATTTTCCAACTCGTCGATGCGGTCCGGCTTCGCACTTTGCCCGTGAAAGATCCTCAAAGCCTGGCCATCATCCACCTGAAGACAGATCTCTGGATGCAAGGGAACTTCAACGGCCCGTATCCCCAATTCACCTATCCCCTCTGGCAGCAGGTTCGGCAGCGGCAGCAGGCATTTTCGTCCATCGCCGTCTGGAGCAGCGACAAAACAAATCTGGCCAACGGCGGCGAAATGGATATTGCGCACGACATCTGGGCGAGCGGTGACTTCTTTACCGTCCTTGGCGTGCACCCATTTCTTGGCCGGCTGATTTCGCCGAGTGATGACCAACCGGGCTGCGCGGGCGGCGTGGACCTGAGCTATGCCTTCTGGCAGCGGCGATATGGCGGCGACGCTTCGGCGATCGGGAAGACGCTCACGCTCGATGGTCACCCGTTTCCCATCGTGGGCGTCACGCCGCCCGGGTTTTACGGCGTCTCGGTCGGCAACCGGTTCGACCTGGCAGTTCCGATCTGCGCGGAGCCCATCGTATACGGCGAGTACAGCCGGATAACGAGCAGGGATGCCCGCCACGACTGGTGGCTGGCGATGATAGGACGGCTGAACCCCGGCTGGTCGCTGGCACGCGCGAAGGCGCAGCTTGCGGCGATCGCTCCCGCGGCGCTCCATGAAACGATTCCGCCGCAATATGACGCCGACCATGTTAAGCACTACCTTACTTACAAGCTCGAAGCGCTGCCCGCCGCCAATGGCTTTTCAGATTTGCGGCAGAGGAGTTCGACCTCGCTCTGGCTGCTCCTGGGCCTTTCCGGGCTGGTTCTTTTGATTGCCTGCGCCAATCTCGCCAATTTGATGCTGGCGCGGGCGAGTACGCGCGGGCGAGAAATCGCCTTGCGGGTTGCCCTGGGCGCCTCGTGCGGGCGACTCATCCGGCAATTGCTTTCTGAGAGTGCATTGCTCGCCGTTGCCGGCGCGGTGTGCGGAGGCGTACTGGCCGCCATTCTCAGCCGGTCTCTCGTCGCGTTCATCAGCACGCCTAATAACCCCGTTTTTCTCGATATGCCCACAGACTGGCGCGTCCTCGGATTTGTGGCGGGCCTGGCTATCCTGACTACTATTCTCTTTGGCCTGGCGCCTGCCTTGCGCTCCGGGAGCGTGCCGCCCAGCTCGATCCTGAAAACTGCGGGGCGGGGAATGACTTCCGGGCGCGAACATTTCCGGCTCCAGCGCGTTCTCGTTGTGGCGCAAGTGGCGCTTTCGCTGGTGCTGCTCGCCGGAGCGTTGCTCTTTGCCCGCAGCCTCGAAAATCTGATGACGCGCCCGCTGGGATTCCAGCAGAACGGAGTGCTAGTCGCAAATATCAATTTTCCGCGCCTCAATCTGCCCGAAGCTCGCCGGAACCCATTTGTTAGCGAACTGCTCGACCGCGTCCGCGCCGTTCCGGGCGTAGCCGCCGCCGCAGCTTCGAACCGTTCTCCGGTGAATGGGAACTCGTCGAACGATGGCATCCTCGCCGGAAACAGTACCGCTGGGGGCCAGTCGTGGCAGGAGCAAGTCAGCCCCGGGTATTTCCAGACCATGGAAATTCCCTTTCTTGCGGGCCGGGATTTCAATGGGAACGATTCGGCCAAATCGCCGATGGTAGCCATCGTCAATCAGGTGTTCGTGAAGAAGTTCCTCTCCGGATCGAAAAATGCTGTTGGCCAGCAGTTTCGCCTGGATGCGCCTCAGGGGATGCCGAAACCGTACTGTCGCGTCGTCGGAGTCGTTGAGAACTCGGTTTACAACGACATGCACGAGCCATTTGTGCCGGTGATGTACTTTCCGCGCGCCCAAGACGACCACCCGGGCGTAGGGGTCACATTCCTGCTTCGCTCGCAGGTGAGCACGGCGAGCCTGGCCAACAGCGTCAAGAACGCGATTGCCGGTGTCAACCCCGAAGTCGATATCCAGTTCGTCGTGCTGCGAACGCAGATTCGCGGCTCCCTGGTTCAGGATGAATTGATGGCGACGCTTTGCGGATTCTTCGGCGGGCTCGCCGTGCTGCTGGCGGCGATTGGACTCTACGGGGTGATTTCTTACACGGTTGCGCAGCGCACCAACGAAATCGGAATCCGCATGGCGCTGGGCGCGCAACGCTCCGGAATTGTCACGCTGATCCTGGGCGAAGTCGCAGTGCTGATCGGGATTGGAATAGCGATTGGCGCAGGCTTGGCGCTCGGCGGTGGCAGAGCCGCCAGCTCGCTGCTTTACGGCCTCAAAGCAAACGACCCGCTGACTCTTGCCCTGGCGGTCATTCTGCTCGCGGCCATTGGCCTTGCCGCAAGTTTTGTGCCGGCGCGCCGCGCGTCTCACCTGGACCCAGTGGTGGCGCTGAGATACGAATAGGCGCCGGATGGTAGCTGGCAGGCACAGCATGTAGCCACGGCACGCCGTTTATGCCGTGGGTTTTTGTCGGTCGAGAAAAAAGCCCACGGGACGGGAAATCGTCCCGTGGCTACCTATGAGAACCAGAATGAAGAACAAGCTGGCCGAACTTAGCAGAAGACTTATGGCTCTGTTTCACCGTGGGCAGTTCCACGCCGATCTCGAAGAAGAGATACGGCTGCATCAGGAATTACGCGAGCAGGAGCAGGTGAAGAGCGGCGTTTCGGTAACAGGCTTGTGTTGAGAGAGGAGAGCCGAGACATGTGGGGATGGAAGCGGTTTGACAGTTAAATCGAGTAACATCCTCCTCCAAGGCGGGTAGCGAGCAGGTTGATTCTCCCCGCAAAATTATTTTGTGATGTTCAATTCAAAGTCATCCTTCGTGAACAGCACGTGCAAGCTGCCATCCTCCGGGTCCTGCCACCATCCGATATTGCGATTTGTGTAACCCTGGTTATTGAGTTTTTTGAGAGATTCATGGGCGAGCGTTACTTCACGGGGGTTGTGAACGTCAGGCAGAATCACTTCGTAATGGTGAATGGAAGGAGCGTTCTCAACACGCACATTGATCCGCAATGGATCTTGGCGAGCCGTGGCTGTGGCGCCGTCGTAGAGCGTGAAAGTGTCTTGCACCGGCCTGGACGCCGGGAAAATCCGCCAGATCAGGCTGTTGTTTAGTGTAGTGTATTGATCCCCTGCCAGGTCTTGCGCCAGCGTCTGGGTTTCGGGTCTGATCAAAGGAATAATGCTTCCCGCCCGCACCATCATTGGAATATGCTCGATGGGCGCCGGAACGGTGACTTGCCGTCCGCCTTCGATAATGCGTCCTGTCCAATAATCCACCCACGAACCCTTGGGAAGATATAGGGAACGAGTCACAGCCCCTCGCTTAATTACGGGCGCGACCAGGATTTTTTCTCCCAGCATGTACTCTTCGTTGGCGTCGTAAGTTTTCGGATCATCCGGAAACTCCAGCATCAGGTGCCGCATAATTGGCAAGCCCGTCTTTGCCGCTTCATGAGCATAGGTATAGAAATAAGGAAAGAGGGAGACGTGCAGCCTGGCATAGCGGCGGAAGTTAGTGATGGTTTGCTGATCAAACCATAAGTCGACGGCGCCGTAGGGTTTGTCCCAGATGTGGGTGCGCATGACGGGCGTCAGTGCGCCAAACTCGACCCAGCGCATCCAAAGTTCCTTTGAAAACCCATTGCCGTCGATGTCAGGTCCCCAGACAGCAAACCCTGACAGTCCTGCCGTGATGCCCGCGGGCACAACGGAGGGAAGCCCGTAATCGGGAGTCCAATCCGGAAATTGATCGCCTCCCCAAACGACGCGAGTGTAACCTTGGGAGCCGGCATAGCCGGAGCGGACAAATTCCACAACATCCGGCTTCGCCTTGCGGGCAATCTCGAAAGTGATCTTATGATAAAAGAGGGGATTGAGATTCTGCATCTTGCGCCCGGTGACGCCAGCGGCAAAGCGGTCGGTGGGTTTCACCCACTCGCCGAAATCCTCCATCCAGCCGTCGAAGTTATAATCAATCACAATTCGCCGGATCATCTCCTCCCACCAATCCACGGCTTTTGGGTTGGTGAAGTCGATGTTGGCATCGATATAAGGCTCCCAGGTGGGACCGGTGGGCTCGCCTGCCGAGTTGAGCACGAAGAAGCCCTTCCTTGCGCCCTCCTCAAAATTGGGATTGAGAAGGATATAGGGATTGAGCATCTGCCGAACAAACGGATAGCAGTAAGTCAAAACTTTGAATCCCATTTTGTGAAGCCGATCGGTGAAATCACGCGGCCTTGGGTAGTAGCCGGTCCACCAGAGGGGCCAGCCCATACTCATACCCTTCCCCATCACGTCAAAGGTCCAGATTGCGCTGGCAGGGATGCCCTCCTGTCTCAAGCGGCGCGCATCGTTGAGCACCCTGCCTGGCCCCTGGTACGAGCAAATCCAGACGCCGAATGCCCAAGGCGGGAGCGTGGGCGAGCGCCCCGTTAATGCGGTGTAGTCGCTGAGGATGCCCTTCGGCCCGGCATCCACGAAAAAGTAGCAATCAACGGATGGCTGATCGATCTCGACCGAGAACCGCTGCTCGGCGGCTTGCGTGAGATCAAAAGTGCTGACTGCGGCGGTATCCAAATAAAGCCCTAGACCGCGCGGGCTAAAGAGGAAGGGCACGGGAATATAAGTCCAGTTATGCCCCGGCGGCCGCTGGCCCAGAAGGTCCTCAGGATGCAAGACCGTCTTCAATCCATCAAGCCTGGCTTTGGCAAACCTTTCGCCAAGCCCGAAAAATGGCCCCTCTCCGGCAAAGTTCATGGCCATGCGCGCGTTATCGTCAAGCCGCGGCGCGCGAATGGAAAGGCGAATCACCGTGGGGCAGATTATTGTAAGTGTCAGCGCGGCGGTTTCTGTTGAACCCGCGATTTTGACCCGCATTTGCCAAGTGTTTTCACGTCTTTCAATGTGCTCGATCTGAGTGAGCCGTAGCGCGGCTGCCTTGGCGCGCCCACTCGCGTCTTCTCTCCATGCGAAGCCGGGCGATGCAGGGCCTTGATCCGCTAATTGCCATGTGAGACCCGTCTGTTTGTTTGTCAGCGCCAATTGCCAGGGGGCCTTCTTTATTTCCAGACGCCACGATCCGGTCTCCAGGGCCATCCTGTCAGCGGTTTCATCCTCCTCAATATGTTGTATAGGGGGCCCCGCCCTCTCAAGTAGGACGCCGGCGCTCATGCGGCTGGGGCGTGTAAGTTTCTGGTGCAGTTCGGCTAGCATTGACTGATATTCCGTGCTGGAAGAGAATGGCCGATTTTGCGCGGTAGCGTCAATGACGCCCATACTCCATGCAAGCACCCAGCAGAGGACCACGGCCAGGACGCCGGTCCTGCCTTGGTGCGCCCTCCCGCAATTCCCGTCCAATGGCGCTTTCATATTTGGCTGAGTTAAGAGGGGTCTCTGGGGGTCGTAAGAGACGGCCTCGAATGTTCTTGGGCAATGATGAGGGCTCATTTTCGTCTGGCCTGTCTTTCTTTCAGGCAGAATCGGCTGAGTTTCGGCAACTTAAGGTTCAGGCGCGGCGCTATCGGTCTCAGGCCGCAATTTGTACTTTTGATAAAGAGCCAGCTCACGCCCATAGGCTGTTTCGTCGCCCAGCGATTTATAGGCCCTGGCGAGCAAAAAGTGGGAGGCGGCATTGGCCGGGTTTAGTTGAACCGCCGCGTGAAGATGCGGCAGGGCTTCCTGAACTTTGTGAAGGTCAAGAAGCGCGCGAGCCAGGCCGATCTGCGCATCTTCAAAATCAGGTTTGATTTCGACGGCTCGGGAAAAGTGGTTGGCTGCCTGCGTCGGCTGACCTCGCCGGCGGAAAATCTCGGCAATTTCATATTCGGCGTCAGAGTTTCGAGGGTCTTGCGCGAGGGCTTCTTCAAATTCCTTCAAGGCCTCTGCTTGCGCATTGTCACCCGGTTTGGAATTCATGAGTAAAGCCCTGCCCAGCCGGTCATGAACGCCGGGCATGGAAGGGTCGGCGGTGATCACCTTGCGGTATTCGATGATCGCCAAATCGTAGCGCTTTTCGTCCTCCAACGCTTCCGCGAAGGCCATTTGCTTCCAAGGGGAATTGGGCGCCACCTTCACGAGCCGCCCCATCACCTGCAGAGACCTGTCTCCATACAGATGCGCGGCGCGGTAAAGTATTTCTGGGTCGTTGGGATACCTCTTGAGCAGTTCTTCGCTGACTTCGAGCGCCTCAAAGTTATCGTTTAGCGAGTGGTAAGCATCCATCAACTCGATTCCGATCAGGCGTCCCACGCCTTCGCTCGGCGGACGCTGAAAGGCCGGGCTGAGAAGAGGAATCGCCTCCCGCGGCAGGCCAAGTTCGGCATAGCATATACCCAGCAAGGGCCGGACATTGGGAATCTGTGGATTCAGCGTAAGCGCCCTCTTGAATCTTTCCACCGCCTGCTTATAACGGCCCTGCATGTAATAGACTGTGCCCAGGTTTGCGTCCACCGCAGGGTCGTTGGGCGTTAGACGTGAAAGCGCCTCCAGCGCCGCTGCCGCCGCGCCCGCATTTTTTGCCGCCAGCGCCTGTTCGGCCTGCTGCGAGTAACGCCGGATCAAGTCCTCCCTTGTTTGCTGTCCCGCCAGATTGAGGCTGGTCCACGAAAGGAATAGCAGAAGCATCGAGGCAATTTGTGACCGCCGCAACGTGGTCATCATCGCTTGCGCCTCGGCATTTGGCGAGTTTCTAATATTTGCATTTGAACTTCTTCTGGTGCGACGGCGAAACCTGTAAGGAGCCGCCACACAACAATACGGCAAGCCGTGGACTATCGAGGCGCCGTTTGAGCTGTCTGAGGCATGACGGATTGCTCGATCACCTGCTGACCGAGGGCGCGGGCCGACCCGTGCTCATCTCGCAGACGACGAAATGCCGCTTCTTCACGATCCGCGTCGCTGGCGCGGTCAAGCTTACGGTAAGCCTGAGCCAGACGGTAATGGGCTACTTCGTTTCGCGGGTCGAGTCGCACCGCTTCGACCAGTTGCGTGAGGGCCTCAGTAGGGCGGCCCAGCGCAGTCAAGGTTTTCCCCGCGGCAATGCGGGCATCAACTGAGTTGGGCTGAATCTTTAAAGAGCGCAAATAGTATTTAAGCGCATCCTCTGGTTTCGATTGCAGCCATTTGATTTCCCCCAGCATATATAAACTATTCGCGTTGGCGGGGTCTCCCTTAAGGCACAAGTCGAACTGCTGCTCCGCCTCCTGAAGCGCCGCCGGTGTCTGGGAATTCGCTAGGATCATGCGCCCGAGTTCGAAATGAATGCCGGGAACGTCAGGAGCGATTTCGAGCGCCTTGCAATATTGGGCGATGGCTCCCGGAAAGTCATCATGGCTTGCCAGCGACTGGGCCAGGACTTCGTGGACCTCCGCCGAATCCGGGGCCGTCTGCACCAAGTGGGAGAGCGATCGCGCAGCCAAGTCCGAATACAGCCGGTAGGCGGTGTAAAGCGTTTCTGGAGCAACAGGCCGGATTTGCAACAGCGCCCGCAGGACGTCCACGCATGGGTCCAAGTTATTGGATTGATAGCAAAGAGTGATGATGTCCAGACCCACTTCGGATTTCAGCCGCGCATCATCGAGATGATTGAAGGAAGCTTCAAGAAGAGGTTGCGCCTGGGCGTGATTCCCCCGGAGAAACTCGCTCATGCCGAGCAGCGCCTCGGCATTCCAAAGAGAAGGTTGCAGCTTGAGAGCCGCCCTGAATTCCTGAGAGGCCTGAGCGTAATCTTTCTCCGCAAATGCAATTTCTCCGAGATTAGCGTGGGCCGATGCGTTTGTGGGATCAATGCGGAGAATATCGCGGAACTCCTCTGCGGCTACGGCATACTGCCTGGCTTCGAGGGCCTCACTGCCCTTTTTGTAATGCTCTTCAATCGCGGGGGAGTTTTTGACCTGAGCCGGAAGACTCGCGCATGTGATAAGGCACAGCGCGCAGCCAATAAACTGCTTTGAGAACGCTGATCCGGGCGCGGCAAGGATAAACTGCAGGAAGCTCTTTCGGGTCAACCGATGCATGAGGTTTCCACGGGTGCGGCGGCCCCCTCGCAGGTTTTGGCCAGCGGTTTTAAATGGGAAGAGAACCGGCGGCAGAGGCCTGCAAGAGGCCTCTGCTACAGTATAGAGTAGCTACGGCCTCATGTAATCTCTATAGTTACCGAGGGCATGAGCAAACACCAGTCTCAGAATTGCAAGCGCACGGTAAATTCCATGCGCCGCATCGACGTTGAGTTTGCCTTGAGAAAAGTGCCTTGCAAGCTCGTGATTTGGCCGGCCAAGGCGCTGTCAACCGTCACGTCGGGCTCGCCCAATGGAGCATGGTTCAAGGCATTATAATTCTCCCAACGGATTTGGAGAAGAGTGTGTTCGTTGAGGGGCGACTTGAACGCAAACTCTTTCCATAAAGCCCAGTCGGTGCCCAGGAATCCCGGACCGCGGATGCTGCCCCGCGCGGCGTCTCCCCAGCGGCAACATTGTACGGTTTGTCCTGGAAATTGGGGGGCTTCAAAAGCGGCGGGGTTGAACCATTCGGAGGTCGTTTTGCTGGCAGGATAGATGGGGATGTTGGCGATGCGATCCGGCCTTTGGCCCCAATCTGCGTTCAGTGTGCTTCCATTGCCGAGCTCCGGGGAGAGAGCAAAGCCGTCTGTGACGGTGGTGATGCCGTTGAATTGCCAGCCCGCCAGCACAGCTTTCTTGACGCCCGTAATACTGCTGCCCCATCGCATCCCTGGCCCGTAAGGCAAATTCCAATTATGCGTGAGCGTCCATACCACGGCGCGATCTTGGTTGGTGCCGACTCCGTAGGATCCCTCCCTATTGTAAGGGTCTGCGCCCTGATCTCCCCAGGCGAAGCCGGCAATCTCGGTATCGAGCGACTTCGACCATGTCAGTGAAGATGTCAGGGAATAGCCGCTGCTGAATCGCTTCTCCGTGACAAATTCTAAAGCGTTATAGTTGGAGTTTCCCCCGTTGTTCCGGCTGCCGATGCCCTGGGTCAATCCGTATTTTTGGAAATAGGGACGGCGGCTCTCAATGCCTCCGGGACCGATATTCGCAGCGTTGATGTTGGGATCCCACGCCAGATCGGTTCCCTTGGTTCCAACGTAGCCCACGGAGACCGTCGCGTTGCTGCCAAGCCGTCGCTGCACGGTGAAATTCCATTGATCAACGTGTTCAGTCGGCGTATAGGGCGGATTATAGTAAATGCTTTCGCCCGGCAAAGCCGTCAAATGGCCCGAAGAGGGCGCGTTAAAGGGCGGTGGTGGCGGCGGCGCCTGTCCGAGAGGGAAGATCGGCTGATAGATATTGGTCTGAAGGACGCTCTGAGTCGGCGCAATCGGGTAAACAATCGACAATTGCTGGAAGGTGCTTGAATAGTTAGTAGCGAAATAACTCCGTCCGAAACCGGCGCGCACCACAGTATTGGTGGTCAGCTTGTAGGCAAGCCCAACCCTGGGCGAAAAAGCCTTGTGATAACCGTCGACATTAGTCGTCGACGACACGTTCCCAAGATTAGCTAAAAGGAGTTGGCCGGTATTGGGGTCAAAATTAGACAGACCTCCCTTGATGTCAGTTTCGTCCGGACCGAAGTAATCCCAGCGCAAGCCGTAGTTGAAGGTTAGCTTGGGGTTGATCCGCCAGGTATCCTGGGCGTAAGCGGCATCCCTCCATTGCCTCTCATGAGGAATGAAATTAAAAACACCGCGGTTGAAGGAATCGGGCAGTCCGAGCAGGAATGACGCCGCTCCAAGTCCAGACCCCGGCGTATTCGGGTTCGCCGTAGTTAGCTGGCCAAACTCGAAACCGCCTTCCGTATGAGCGTTGATGGTAAACAGATCCTCCATGTTCCGGCGAATCTCAAATCCCCATCTGAACTGATGCCGTCCCTTCATCCATGTCCAATCATTCGCGCCTTCCCAGATGTCGATAATGTCCAGACGAGGAAGCGCGACGTTGGTGAAGCCAGGTCCCTCGGTAAAGGCGCCCGTGGGACCGTCAATAATGAGGCCCGCCAAGCCGCCCGTGATCTTGCCGCCGAGGTTTAAGCCGGGAAGCCCCACTTGGTTATTCGTGTTGACGTTAGCGTCCGCCTGATAGCCCTGGAGATGCCAACGGAGAACCCCGCCCCGGAACGTGGACACCAGGGTTGGGCTAAAAACATGCGTAAAACCCGTCGCGACCTGATCGTTATGGGTGGGGACTATTTCAGCGGCAAGGCCGCCCAGCGGTGGTCCGCCGGCCACGACCCCAAATACTCCAGGAGTATTCAAATAAGACTTCATGTATGTGTTGCGCACGAAGAGCTTGTTGCTGTTGGAAATGTTCCAATCGTAGCGCACATCGAATTGATCCGTGCTGAAAATCGTCGGTCCGCTGCCTAGATAGTTCAAGTCAAAGGGATCGGCGCTGTTCTGGCCAATGTTAGGGAGCGGCAGCAGGTTGAGCAGATTTTGCGTAACTTTATTCAGTTGACCTTGAGGAATCATGTTATTTAGAAACTGGACTCTTCCCGTTCCGTCAGGATTGCCCGTCAGGGGATTAAAAATGGGATTGGTTGCCGCCACGTCGCTGAAATCTCCATTTCGCCAAGCCGGAATAGGCACGCTGGCGGTGAGCGAGCTTTTGTCGACCCTGCGCAAAAATTGGTAGTCGCCAAAGATAAACATCTTATCCTTGCGGATAGGACCTCCGAGGCTGAAAGCCCCTTGGTTCTGGTTAAACGGAGAGGGGCCGGTGCCTTTGCCTTGAGGCCCGGTTCCGGGGATTTTTTCGGTGAATGGGTCGGCCGCAAACGTGGCGTTATTTAGATTATCCCACCATACGGAGCCGTGGATCTGGTTCGTCCCCGATTTGGTGACGAACTGAGCCACCAGTCCCGCCGTGTTGCCGAACTCCGTATCATAATTGCTGCTGGAAAGCTTCACCTCTCCGACCGAGTCTTCGTTCGGCACAAACACAATCTGATTACTAAAACAGCAGGCAGTGTCCGTAATGCCGTCAATGATGTACTCATTTGCGCCAAACCACATCCCGTTCACCGTTACCGAAGTGGCTCCGCTTGGCGTTTCGCCTTCCCCGATTTGAAGGTAGTTTTCCACGGCGCCGGGCACGACGTCGAAGAGCTTGCTCAGGTTATGCGCCATTACCGGCAGGGCTTGGACGGTCCTGGCGTCGATATCCCGCGAGACATCAGTTTTCTCGCTCTGTAGCAGCAGGGGCGCCGAGGTCACGGAGACCACTTGGGCCACTGTGCCTAACTGGAGCTTGCTATCGACCCGCGCCGTTGAATCAATATCCAGGGTAACGTGCTCTTGGACAAAACGCTTGAACCCCGGAGCCTGTACCGTGACCGTGTAAGTGCCGGGACTCAGGTGCGTGATAGTGTAGAGGCCGGTGGAGTCTGTAATGCCCTTGGTAGCGACGCCGGTTCTCTCCTCCGTCACAGTTACGTTTGCGCCTGGAATGACCGCCCCAGACGGATCGTTCACATAGCCGCTGATTGTGCTCCAAGTAGCTTGCGCCTTAAGCTGGCAAGATCCCCCGCCCAGCAGGACTAGCCCCAGCAAAACGAGCATCACCATGCGAAACCATTCGGTTTTCATATAATCCATTGAGCGCATAACACATACCTCCTGTGCCATTTTTGTAACCAATGGAGAGGCGAACCTTAATTGCCATCTATTGTGTCTTTCAATGGCCCGTAAACGCCTCTCGACTGCCCGGATTCGGGGTGTTGCTTATCTTAGGATTGCATTTTTCTAACATAGCCAAAACATCTTGTCAAGAAATAAATGAAACGACAATAATATGCGGCCGTTACTTTGCGCTATACTTTTTCAATCTCTGTGTCGACGATTATACATAAGTATATTTTGTACAATAAGTTATAAGAATAATGTACTTAACTCAGGCAAGAAATAGCTTCACAGAAACGCTTTATGATAACGGTTCATTTATAGAATTTTATTTGATAAAATCCAGGTTCCCTGTTATACAATAATCCGTTGCTGGGCGCCTGTTTTAAGGAGGTTTACATTATTGAATTGCGGAGGTGTTACGTTTGCAAACAATTCGTGACGTGGCGCGGCTTGCAGAGGTTTCGTTAGGCACAGTCTCCAAGGTCATTAACAAGAAGGGCGTGGTCAGCCCCCGGCTCACGCAGCGCGTCTTGCACGCCATGGAAGTGCTCGATTATCATCCCGACCAAATAGCGCGCAGCCTTAAAGTCCGGCAATCGCAAACCATCGGGATGGTCATCCCTGATATCACAAATCCCTTCTTCACGGAGGTCATCAGAGGGGTTGAGAACGAAGCCCGGGCCCACGGCTACTCGCTTATACTTTGTGACTCGAATGAGGACCCCGTCCTGGAGCAGGCCAATCTTAACACGCTCTTTTCCCGCCGGGTTGACGGCGTATTGCTGGCCCCCACGGATGCGCAAATCGCTCAGGACCGCCTCACGCGGCGGCGCTTTCCGGTTGTTTTCTTCGATCGCATCCCGCCCGGTTTCACTGGGTCCGCGGTCGTGACGGACAATCTCGGAGCGGCGTTTGAAGCCACGCAGCATTTGATCAGCCTGGGCCACCGGCGCCTGGCTATCATCGCGGGGCGGCTCAACCTCTCAAATGGGCTGGACCGGCTGGAAGGGTTTCGGAAAGCGTTGCAGCAGGCGGCTCTCCCTCTGCGGGATGAGTATTTACGTCACGGTGATTTTCAGTTGGAGAGTGGATACCGATGCGGGTTGGCGCTCCTCCAGCTTGCCGTCCCTCCGACGGCCATCTTCTGCTGCAACAACCAAATGACGCTTGGGCTGATGCGCGCCCTGGTCGAAATGGGCCTGTCTTGCCCCGGCCACGTTAGCGTGCTCGGTTTTGATGATTTTGAGTGGGCGGCAGTTTTCAGCCCCCGGCTGACCACAGTCGCTCAACCGAGTTTTCAAGTCGGCAAACAGGCCATGCAGATGCTGCTGCGCAGAGTGGAAGCCGCTAAGGAAGGAAGTCAAGGCGAAGAAGAAAAGATTGTGGTGCTCAAAGCGGAGTTATGCGTCCGCGATTCGACGGCCCCGCCCGCTCTTGCGGATAGCATAGCCTGAGCGCAGCCAGAAAAGGTTAAGAATCAGCATCGGCCACGGACATTTTGCTGTAGCAGCACTCGATGAATGCCGTTATTATTACGGTCGGTGGTCCAAGACCGCAGCGCCTAAAAAGCCCGGCATTCGATGATGTCATCCTCAATCATTTTCATTTTTTCTATCTCTTTTATGCTTTATGGCGGTGCAAAGCATATAACCGACAGCCAACTACAGAAACGAGGACATGATGCGCAAAAGACTTCTTCTTGCAATTGCAGTTTTGGGATTCGCCTTGCCGCTTTCGGGCCAAACGTGGCAAGGCGCTCTGGCCAGCCTCACGCAGCCGCATAATTACGTAGAGAAGCGGTCTTCGAGCTATGACCGCACGGGCGGCAACGCTGATTTCCGCCATCTCGACCCTGGCAAAACGCTTGTGCTTCTTGATGCCAGCGGACCGGGCGAGGTGACCCACGTCTGGATGACCATCGCCGATCGCGAGCGATTCCATCTGAAGAAGCTGGTTCTGCGCATGTACTGGGATGGCGAAAAGTCGCCCAGCGTGGAAGCGCCCGTGGGGGACTTCTTCGGACTCGGGCTCGGGGAGTATGTCAATTACCAATCCACGCCGCTCATGGTGGCGCCGGATAACGCTCTGAACTGTTTCTTCCCCATGCCGTTCAGAAAGCACGCGCTTATCACGGTCACGAACGAAGGCAAAGATCCCGTGAACAGCTATTACTACAACATCGACTACCGGGAATATCCCTCTCCGCTGCCGGAGAATACGCTCTATTTCCACGCGCAGTACCGCCAGGCGACGCCAAATCATGGCGATCCAACGGCCACAATCAATCTGGATGGCAAAAACAACTACGTCTGGATGGACGCGCAAGGGCGCGGGCAATTTGTGGGCGTTACGATGTCGGTAATTGAAAATCAGGATGGCTGGTGGGGCGAAGGCGACGATATGTTTTTCGTGGATGGCGCGAAGCTTCCTTCGGTGCAAGGAACAGGCTCAGAGGATTTCTTCCTCGGCGCATGGGATTTTGGCGGCAAATCATTTTCGTACCCGCTCTTCGGCGCTCCGGTGGTCGGCAAAGAATTGCAAGGCTCGCGCTGGTCTATGTACCGCTTCATGCTGGCGTCGCCGATCACTTTTACCCAATCCATTAAGGCCGGCATCGAACACGGCACGGCAGACAACCGCTCGGATAATTTCTATTCAGTCGCCTATTGGTATCAAACTGAGCCGCACGCTCCGTTTCCGCCTCTGCCGCCGGTTGAAGACCGCATCCCGCGGGTGATTCCGGTGAGCCGCTAGAGACTATGCGGGTGGCGGGTTGTAGCAGCGCGTCCTCGCCCCCCTCACCCGACCGGCTACGCCGGCCACCCTCTCCCCTTCGGGGCGAGGGAAGAGCGGTTGAGCAATCCCCGCTCCCTCCGGTCTGCAGCAAGCTGTTGTAGCGGCGGCCTCTGGCCGCCGGTTTTTAATAGTTAAAGCCGGCGGCCAGAGGCCG
The DNA here is from genome assembly GCA_035945515.1 of Terriglobia bacterium. Lineage (GTDB taxonomy): Bacteria > Acidobacteriota > Terriglobia > UBA7540 > UBA7540 > RH2-MAG17b. The sequence goes on along the minus strand of DASZAE010000297.1, from coordinate 7,726 downwards.
CCGCTACGATTCCCTCATCCCCGCCTATCAAACCACTCTGAAAATTTTGAGGAAATGGAGAGTTTTTTCCTCATCTGGATCCCTTGTGCTTCGACAGGGAATGCGGTATGCTTCCTTTGTCGAAGCGAAAGGGAAAAATGACTAACACCAGTATTGATCTTCCGCAGGGCACGCTCGATCTACTTATTCTTAGAACCCTTGCGCTGGGCCCGCAGCACGGCTGGGGCATTTCGGAACGCATCCAACAGGTTTCGAGCAACGTCCTGCAGGTGCGACAAGGGTCGCTCTATCCGGCTTTGCACCGCCTGGAGCGGCGGGGCTGGATTAAGGCCAAGTGGGGCGCGTCGGAGAAAAATCGTAGGGCCAAGTATTATGCGCTGACGCGAACCGGGCAAAGGCAGCTTGAAGCCGATGCCGACGCTTGGCAAAAGCTGAAGGTCGCCGTCGGCCAGGTGCTCGACATGGCTTAGGCGCAGAGTTGTAGCGGCGGCCTCTGGCCGCCGGTTTTTTAGATATTAAAGACCGGCGCCCAGAGGCCACCGGTACAGGACAGCGCACCAAGATCGACCCAAAGCCAGCCAGCCGAGGAGAACGCTTTATGTTGAATGATCTCGTTTATCGCCTCCGGGCTCTTTTTCAGCGCGGCGCGGTTGAAGCCGACCTAAGCGATGAATTGCGGTTCCACTACGAGCAGGAAGTGGAGAAGCACGTGAACGCGGGTCTCTCGCGCCAGGAAGCTCAGCGGCAGGCCGGACTGTCGTTCGGCGGGATCGACCAGACAAAAGAGGAGTGCCGGGACGCGCGCGGCGTCCGGTTCATCGAGACCATCCTTCAGGACGTTCGCTACGGCCTGCGCCAACTACGCCGTAATCCGGGTTTTACGGCTATTGCCGTTATCACTCTGGCTCTCGGCATTGGCGGGACTTCGGCAATTTTCAGCTATATCAACGCCTGGATCATCAAGCCGTTGCCTTATCCGCATTCAGAGAGGCTAATGGCGTTTCAATCGCACAACACGAAACTCGGCTGGACAACCAACGTCCTTACATCCACAGCGTCTTTTCTGGATTTTGAGAGACAGCAAACCTCGTTTGAGAAGCTCGCCTTGTGGGCGGGATGGGACTTCAATCTCACCGGCAATGGGCCTCCGATTCTGATGGACGGCGGGCGGGTGAGTTGGAATTTTTTCAATGCGCTAGGCGCTAAACCTCTTCTTGGGCGGACGTTCACACCGGATGAAGACCGCGCTGGAGCGGGGGACGTCGCCATACTCAGCGAGGGGCTTTGGCGCAGCCGGTATGGCGGCGACCCCAAGATTATCGGGCGGAGCATCACCATCGGAGACGAGGCGTACACGGTGGTGGGGGTCATGCCGGCGGCGTTTCAGTTTCCACTGATGGGCATTGCCAATCTCTGGACGCCGCTGGCCCTGACGGACAAGCAGCGCGCGGACCGGGGCACTTCTTTTTTCAATGCGTTCGGCCTCCTGAAGGCGGGCGTGACGGAAAAGCAAGCTTCGGCAGAGTGCGCAACGATCTACGCGCGGCTCGATAAACGATTTCCCGCCACAAATAGAGATCTAACGCTGCAGGTGAACTCAATGAGGTGGGAAATTGCCCGGGAAGAAGGCGCGCCCGAGCTGATGATCTGCTTCGTGATTGTCGCCTTCATTCTGCTGATGGCGTGCGCCAACGTCGCCAACCTGATGCTCGCGCGAGCGACGAACCGCGCCAAAGAGTTTGCTTTGCGCAGCGCCTTGGGAGCTTCGCAAGGCCGGCTGGCGCGGCAACTGCTTGCGGAATCCGTGCTGCTATTTTTCTTTGGCGGAGCGGCGGGCGTATTCGTCGGCGTTCTTGGAGTGCATTGGATCGATTCTCAGATTCCGGCTCACATTCGCGGGTTTTTAGTGAATTACGGCCATGTGAATTTGGACCTGACGACGCTCGCGGTCACGATGGGCATTGCGCTGCTTTGCGGCCTCGTCTTTGGGCTTGCGCCGGCCCGCGAGCACTCAAAGCACGAAGTGAACCAATCGCTCAAGGAAGCCGGCACCCAGTCCTCCGGCACGAAGGCCAGCGCGCGGCTGCGGCGGGTCTTTGTGGTTGCGGAAATTGTGTTGGCGGTCGTAGTGCTCATCACGACCGCGTTGCTGGTGAAGAGCTTTGTCGTTTCCGTGCGCGTAGGCCCCGGATTCGATGCCGCGCACGTCATGGTGGCTCAGCTTGCCTTGCCCTCGGCGAAATACTCCCAGGACTGGCAGCGGCGGCAGTTCGGCCGGGAAGTGCTCGCACGGATCCGATCTCTTCCACAAGTTCAATCGGCGGGCGCGGCGAGTTCAGTCCCGTTTGGCGGGTTTGGTCAGTGGTCTGCGGTTGAGGCGGCTGACAGGCCTTCACCGCAGCCCGGGGAGAGGCGTGTCGCGCATTTCACCGCCGTCTCGACCAACTATTTCTCAGTAATGCAGATTGGGCTCCTCAAAGGCCGCCCGTTCACTTCAGCCGACGCGCAGGGCGGCTTCCCATCAGCCATTATCGATCGGACGATGGCTCATGATCTCTGGCCGCACGAAGACCCGATAGGGCGGGAACTCCGGTTTGGCGAGCAGCACACCATCTGTAGAGTGGTGGGCGTCGTGAATGACGTCAAATGGTGGAACCTGCGCCAGCGCCCGGAGTGGCAAATGTATGTTCCCTTGGCGCAATTCCCGTCGGCGAAATTCGGTTTTGTGGTTCGGACCGCCGCTGACCCCATGAGCGTGGCAACCGTTGTGCGAAATGCGATTTGGTCGGTAGACCGCGACCAGCCCATCTCCTCCGTGGAAAGAATCGAGACTCTGATTGATATCGTAGACTCGGGCTACCGCACGGTGGCAAACATGCTGGTTTTCTTTGCCGCGCTGGCCATGTTTTTAGGAGTCATCGGGATTTACGGCGTGATGTCCGAGCAAGTCTCACGGCGCACGCACGAGATCGGCATCCGAATGGCGCTGGGCGCAAGGCGGCCACAGGTTCTCGGAATGATTGTTGAGGAAGGGTTGAAATTGGCAATAGTTGGGGTCGCCATAGGCGTAGCCATTGCGCTGGGCACAAGCAGGCTGCTTGCGGCAGAACTCTACGGTGTTGCGCCGAATGATCCATTTACATTTGTTGCGGCGCCGGTTATGTTTATCGCTGTTGCGCTCCTCGCCAGTTACATTCCCGCGCGGCGGGCCACGAAAGTCGATCCTATGGTGGCGCTGCGGCAGGAATAGGGGATCGAAGTTATACAGAGCGCCATAAGTCGGCGACTGTCATTGGTTGTAGCGGCGGCCTCTGGCCGCCGGTCTTTACTATTAAAATCCGGCGGCCAGAGGCCGCCGCTACAGAACCTGCCATCGCTACAATTTCCCGCCACAATTTGGGCGTCACAATCGTTTGTAGTTTTCAAGGCTTTTTGCCGCGCAACTAGCGGGGAAAGCGGGTCAATGATAAGATTTTAGATTCCGGCTGTCTCGCCGCCGTGGACAAGGGGCCGGGGGGTATGCAAGAAGAGAAGTCCCGCGAGCCGGTTGGGGAAGAGGAAACACGTCGTTTTACATCAACGACGATGAGGGCGTGGCGCGAAGTTTCGGTTCTTCTTTGTGGGCCGCTTGGCTTTCCAAACGTTTCAAGCACACGCCGGCAAGGCGGAATATCCGGCGTAACCCCTCCGCATCTAACGAAAATTGAAACCTCAGGTCTAAGACATTCGTAGATAGATTCTTAGGTCTTTATGTATTTCCAGGTTCAGAAAGAGAAAGGATAAGCAATGAGCCGCATAAACCGTCATACGCTGGTCGCCGCAGCCCTACTACTCTGCGTATTTTGTGGGCTGCCGCAACTGTATGCCCAGGGCCAGGACAATTCTGAAAGCTCGTTCAACCAGGCGATTGCAAACACGTACACGCACACGAGCTGGTTCCCGAATATTGTCGGCCCCTACATCAATCCGAGAGTGCCGCCCTTCCATCTGGTCAATTCTCAAGACCTTTTTCAACTTATTCAGAATGGAACGATGCACATCTCGCTCGAAGACGCCATTTCTCTGGCCATTGAGAATAACCTGGATATCGCCGTCGCGCGCTATAACCCCCAATACGCGCAAATCGACAAAGTGCGCGCCTCGAGCGGCGCGGCCACGCGCGGCATTACCGGCGCGTTTACATCCTCGGCGGAATTTGCGGGCGCCATCGGCGGCGGCGTGGGCGCCGGCGGCGGCGGCTTCAATTCGGGGGGCGCGGGCACGGCAACCGGCGGCAGCGTCATCAATCCTGTGAGCGCCGCCAGTTCGTTTGATCCCGTGGTCAGTTTCTTCAGCGGCATCGGCTATCGCGTCTCACCCTTGGGCGAAGCCACCGTGTTCGGGTCAAACATCCTGAGCACGAATGAAACCGAATACTTTGGGTCCGTCAGCCAGGCGTTCCCAACCGGAACCAGTTACTCCATCAGCCTAGGCGGCGCGCGCCAGTCCTCCAACGCCCTCACCCAGCTTTTTAACCCGTTGATCGATACTTCGCTGACCGTCGGGATCGAACAAAACCTGCTCAATGGTTTTGGATATCGCGCCAACAAACGGTACATTTACATTGCCGAAAATGATATCGGCATTGCCAAGGATTATTTCCGCGAGCAGGTGGCCGCGACCATCCAAACCATCTTGAATGACTATTGGACGCTCGCGGAAGACAAGCAGAACGTCGAGGTGGCGGAGGAAGCGGATAAGTACGACGCCAAGCTGCTGGCCGACAATAAGCGCCAGGTGCAGATTGGAACGATGGCGCCGCTCGACGTGATTCAGGCGGAATCGGCCTTGGCAACGGCGGACCAGAACCTGATTGTGGCGCAGACCACTTACCGGCAGCAGCAGGAAGTGATGAAGACAGCCCTCTCGAAGCAGGTGACGGGCCCGCTGCTCACGGCGCAGATTGATCCGACCACGCCGCTTCCGCAACCCAAGCCCGACGACGCGCCCTCGCTTGACGCGGCTATCGCTCAGGCGCACGCCAACCGGCCCGAGATTGATCTGAACCGCCTAAATCTGAAAAACGAAAATATCATTCTTAAAAACAACCGCAATGCGTTGCTCCCAACCCTGAACCTCTCCGCCAGTTTCCAGCCGGCCGGGCAGAATGGCGACGAGGTGGTATTTGCTCCTGGGGGGTTTCAAAAGGTCGGGAAAATATCTGGCGGCGTCAATCAAGCCTTCTCGCAAGTGTTTCATAACCGCTACCCCGGCTACTCCGTCGCCCTCGTTTTATCGATGCCCATCCGCAACCGGACCGCTCAGGCGGACGCGGCGCGCGCGCTGCTCGAAGAGCACTACCTGCGCACGACCGTCCAGCAGGAAATGAATACTATCGATCAGGGCGTGCGCACGGCAGAGATTGGCGTGCTTCAAGGCAAGGCGCGCGTTGACGCGGCCCAAAAGGCAGTGGAATACGCGCGCGAGCAGTTGACCGACGAGCAGAAGAAATTCCAGGTGGGCGAATCCACCGTGACGCTGGTTCTGCAAATGCAAAGCGCCCTCACCACAGCAGAAGGCAACCTGGTGACCGCGCAGTCCGGATATGCCCAGGCCCTGACGACGCTTCAACAAGCGACGGGCGCAATCCTGCAGGATAACAACGTTGAGCTCGTTCAGGCGCTTACGGGAAAAGTGAGCCGTCAACTGAATATTCCCGGCACGCCTGAGAACCCGAATCCGCCCGGCGCTCCGGCAGGCACCAATGCTAACCCCACGCCACAGGGCGGCGGCAACTAAAAAAGCCGGATTATTAGCTGTGGCAGCGCCCCCGCCGCCAAACGGATTGCGATTGTGGCTACGGTCAGTCTTTTCGTTGCCGTGGTTTTGTTGCGCGGGTCGGCACACGGTCAATCAAAATGCTATTGACCGTAGCTACTAATCCATCGGGAGTTCCCCCGGCTCTGCCGGGGAGGCAGTAAAAGTTTGACAGTTCCGGGAGTAGGCACAACATAATCCGTCGTGTTCGGAGAATTCGGATGATACCCCTCACCCGGCTCGCTCTGCTCGCCACCCTCTCCCGGCGGGAGAGGGTAGAGGATCAACAACAGGATCACAGCCCTCTCCCGATGGGAGAGGGTGCGCGAGGTACGAGCGCGGGTGAGGGGTATTTCAGTCCACGACCGCGATCGAGCCGCAGGAACAGGCCCCTTTGAGGGGCCAGCAATCGTAAAGCCACCGGCTCTGCCGGGGGATATTTACTTTCCGGCGGAGGCATCACACATAGTATGGTTTGTCATGTCCGCGGAACGAAGAGCGTCCATTGAATCTTGTGGAATCCCAGACTCGAAGGTCTGTGCGCCAGCCAGCACGTGCGAGTGGTAGCCGTGGTCAGCGCATTTTGACCGTGGGTTTTTCCGGGTGCTACCAACTCCACGGTTAAATCGAAGAACGATTGACCGTGGCTGCCCTCAGAGATTAGAGAATGACAGGAAGAGTGTGAAAGGCACATACAAAAATCACGGAACGAACCCTAGGGGTCCTTTAGAATCAATATTTATGCTTTTTGTTCGCCCATCCTAAGGCCCCCTGCGATTGTCTCATCTGTCTCAAAAATCTCAATGTGAACTCGCTTGGAGACCGGCCGCGCCGACGCCTCGATTAGAACGGTCTAATGTGAATGGGGCAGTCAGAAGGCTTCTCGACCCGCATTGCTCCGCAGCATGCAGTCCACTCTTTGGCCCGGTATTCGACATCATTCGGGAACTTCATACGCTAAGATAAGCGTATATCCTGGGTGAGAAGCAAGCCGGGGAGGTGAAACGTGTTCTGCGCGAACTGCGGAGCGAAAATCGCTGAAGGTCAGAACTTCTGCAACATTTGCGGGAGAAGCGCCTTCGCGCACAGCGCCCCTCCTGCCGAACCACGACCGGGCGCGGCGCGAGGACGGGTTGAGCGCCATCTGCAAATTCTTGCGGTGCTGTGGATTGTGTGGGCCGTGATTCGCGTTCTACCCGGCATCGGCCTTCTTTTTTTCGGCAAGTTTTTCCTGCCTGCCTTTCCGTTTGACTTCCGCGCCCTGATTATGCCGTTCGCTGCCGTCGCAGGCACGTATTTTTTGGCTTATGCCGCAGCTTGTTTCATTACGGGATGGGGCTTGATGCAGCGCCGCCCGTGGGCGCGCATCGTCGCCATTATTGTCGCCATTCTAAGCCTTATTCATCCTGTTTTAGGCACTGCTCTCGGCATCTACACGCTCTGGGTTATCGCGCCAGGAGAATCCGACGCAGAATATCGCCGAATTTCCGCAAGTTAGTTGAATACGTCAGCAATACCTGGCGCATCAAAGCGTTGGCCGGCAAATCAGTGGAAAAAGCAGTTGCTTTGTTGCGCTCCGTTTGACTTGCTCATTCGTTCGATGTTCTAACGACCAGATGACAGTATGGCCCTCAACCCGCGCGACGTTAAGAAACTGCTATTCTTGCCCAACGTCTTGTATTGCTTGAGGTTTGCTCTTGACTGATGTACTATAAACGCAGTTGGACACTCTACAGGAGAGTCTTTCACCGCAGCGTGGTGTTCTGGGGGTGCTCTCCGGGAGAGCTTGTTGGCATTCGGACGCACCATCGCCGGGTGTTCTAGCCTTTCACATCCAAATAGAGTTGATTGAACCTTAAGGAGGAAATTCCGATGACCAAGAGACTTATAATGCTCATCGCGGCTCTCACCATTTTCGGTTGCATGGCGT
>DASZAE010000296.1:0-4061 GCA_035945515.1 Terriglobia bacterium | reverse complement strand
CCGGCGCGCGTGGTCAGCGCCAGCGTTACGTTCGAGCCGGGCGCGCGGACGGCGTGGCACGCGCATCCGCTCGGCCAGACTCTGATTGTCACCGCCGGCTGCGGCTGGGCCCAGCGCGAAGGCGGACCGCTGGAAGAGATTCGGCCAGGCGATGTGGTCTGGTTCCCTCCCGGTGAGAAGCACTGGCACGGCGCTACGCCGGCCACGGCCATGACGCACATTGCCGTTCAAGAACAGCTTGACGGCAAAGCAGTGGAGTGGATGGAAAAGGTCAGCGACGAACAATATCAGCGACGCTTTTAAGCATCTCATCAACGTCTGTGGCAGGCAGCCTGCAGCTATGGTTCTGGCAGACGTAAGCGGTGGCTTTGCCCTCGATGCTTGTTTGCTCGCGCGTGTACGGAGCGAGTTGCACGATCTTCTCCCCAGCCTCTCCCGGCGGGCGCAGGAGAATAACCTTGCGGGGCAGATAGATGCTGCGCAACGCGCGCAGCATGGCCTGCGTGTCCGCGGCGGCCGGATTGCCGCAGATGACTACTTCATACGAAGGTCCTTCGGCAAAGTCGATGCCCGTCATCCATTGGGTGTACGCTGAAGGCGCTTGCCGCAGAGCGCCGGCAAAGGCGCTTGCTAATTGCGAAGCCCTTTCAGTAAGCTCCGGTCTGCCGGTCAAGTGCGACAGGCGCAACAGGTTGGACAGCGCTACTGAATTGCCGGAAGGCACAGCGCCGTCGTAAATCTCCTTATTGCGAATCAGCACCTCTTCCTGATTCTTCCCTGTGAAGTAGAACCCGCCACGCTCGTCGTCCCAGAAATTTTCCAGCATGGTGTCATTCAGCGCCAGCGCCGCTTCAAGATGCTGCGGGTCAAACACGGCTTGGTAAAGCTCAATCAGCCCCCATGTCATGAAAGCATAGTCGTCCAGGTGTCCCGCCGCCGCCGCTTGCCCTTCGCGGTAGCGATGCAGCAAGCCGCCGTCGGGCAATCTCATCGTGCGCAGGATGAAGTCCGCCGCCGCTTGCGCCGCAGCGGCGTAGCGGGGTTCATCGAGCGCCTGCGCCGCACGCGCCAGAGCGGCGATGGCCAAGCCATTCCAGTCGGTGAGGATCTTATCGTCCTTGAGCGGGTGCACGCGCTCCTCGCGCCGGATAAAGAGCTTCTCTCGCGCCGCCTGCCAGACATTGTCAAAGTCTTTCTCGCTGATGCCCGCGCGCGCGGCGATTTCGCGGGGCTCCGAAGTGAGGTGCAGAATGTTGCCGCCACGCGGCCCCGATCTGCCGTGCTCGATGAAGTTGCCCTCTGGATCGACGTTGAACGCGAGCGTCACCAGCGCGGCTTCCGTGCGCGTCAAGACGCGCTTAATCTCATCCTCGCGCCAAAGATAGAACTTACCTTCTTCGCCTTCCGAGTCTGCGTCCTCCGCGCTATAAAACGCGCCTTCGGGGCTGGTCATTTGAAGCGCCATGTAGCCGAGCACTTCGCGCGCAGTCTTCGCGTATTCCGGCTTGCGCGTGGCCTCAAAAGCCTCGGCGTTCGCCATCACCAGCAGCGCCTGGTCGTAGAGCATCTTCTCGAAGTGCGGCGCCAGCCACTCGCTATCGGTGGAGTAGCGGTGCAATCCAAACCCCACCTGATCGTAAATGCCGCCGCGCCGCATGGCGGCGAGCGTCCGCTCTGCCATTTCGAGCGCGTGCGGATCGAGGCTGCGCTGCCCGTAGTGAATCAGAAAGGTCAAGGCGTGCGGCGTGGGAAACTTGGGCGCTTGCCCAAAGCCGCCGTGCTGCTCATCAAATCGCCCGGCCATCTCTTCAAACGCCGCAGTCAGGATTGAGGCGTCAAGCGCGCGACTCTCAGGCATACGGTCGCTCTTCTTCAGCGCCGCGATAATTTCATCGGCGGATTTCTCCACGTCCTCGCGCTGCGCGGTCCACGCCTCCTGAATGCGCGGGATCAGCGCCAACATGCCAAGCTGTCCAAACCGCTCGCCCTTCGGAATGTAAGTCCCGGCGAAAAATGGCTTTTTCTCCGGCGTCATCACAATGGTCAGCGGCCAGCCGCCGCTGCCCGTCAGCATCTGGCAGGTGCGCATGAACACGTTGTCGATGTCGGGGCGCTCTTCGCGGTCAACCTTGATTGAAATGAAGGCTGCGTTCATTGCCGCCGCCACGTCTGCGTCTTCAAACGACTCACGCTCCATCACGTGGCACCAATGACAAGTGGAATAACCTATGGAAAGAAAGATGGGCTTGTTCTCGCGGCGCGCCGCTTCAAAAGCTTCCGTCGTCCAGGCGTACCAATCGACCGGATTGTAGGCGTGCTGCAACAGATACGGACTCTTCTCATGTATCAGCCGGTTGGGGCGGCGGCCCTCGGAAGCTGCGGTTGGGTGGCTCATAGGCGGTTCAATTCAACCTAGCATCAAAGCGGAAGAAGGGACAAGCGGCAAGGCGAGAAGTTGTAGTTGTAGCGCGGACCGCCGTGGTTGAGGTCCGCGGTTTTTGATTCGGCCGATTGAGAGTCACCATCGTCCAAAACGGAAGACAAGACCCGCCGAGTACCGGCCTGAGTATGCTGAGCTGCCATTGAACTTGTAGTGGATGTAGTCCAACTGAAAAGGGCGAACCCAAATATGGCGTGTGAGCTTGACTTCGATTCCGCCGCCGGCTGCCACGCCAAACGAAGTCTGATTGGACAACGAAGGCTCAACTTCCCGGACTGTTCCAATCAGCGCATGAACGTAAGGTTCCACTCTGGGGAAACGGAGCAACTCGAAGCGAGGGCCGTAAAGCTCCATAAATCCAGGCCGCACGGGGCTGGAGCTGCCATATTGATCGCTGTAATCGGCTTCGAGACCAAGACTTCCGATGAGGTGGACGGACGTGGACACGTCCCATCCATTGAGGTTCTCGCCGGGGCCGGGTGTAGGACCGGTCCGCAAGAAAGAATAGCCCCCGGAAAGTTCGATTTGGCTGAATGCCCGCGGAGCGAATATGCAAGAGAATACCAGCAAGCCGGTCAGTAATATCCACGACTTTCTCACTTTAGGATCATATCATGCGGGTCTGCGGTTATTTGAAGTTAAGGGGTAGCGGCTAAGGAACAACAGATTTGTGGCGAGCTGTAGCTGCGGCGTCTCGCCGCCAGCTTCCAAATAGTCATAGACCGGTGGCCAAAGGCTGCCGCTACAATTCTCTCGTCGCCTTCCCGAATTCGCTGCGATGGCGGCTGTAGCTGAAATAAATGGCAAGTCCAATCACCAGCCAGATTACAAAACGCAGCCAGGTTTCAATAGGAAGGCTGATCATCAGCAGCAGGCAGCAGAGGATCGACGCGACGGGCACAACCGGCGACCACGGCACGCGGAATCCGCGCTTGCGGTCTGGCTGCTTGTGGCGCAGCACCAAGACGCCGAGCGCGACCAGCATAAAAGCAAATAGCGTGCCGATGTTGGAAAGGTCAGCCAGCGTTCCAATGTCAAAAATCCCCGCCGGGATAGCCACGAAGAAGCCTGCCACCCAGGTGCTGACGTGCGGCGTGCGGAATCGTGTATGCACGCTCGCAAAGACGCGCGGAAGCAATCCGTCGCGCGACATGGCAAACCAGACGCGCGCCTGCCCAAGCTGATAAACCAGCAGCGAGCTGGTCATGCCCATGAGCGCGCCAATCACAACCCACCGCTCGACCGTCACCAGCCCGATGGCATGCAGCGCGTTGGCTACGGGCGCGGCGTTGCGTAACTCGGGCCATTTCTGGATGCCCGTTAGAACCACGGCCACGCCAATATAAAGAATAGCGCAGACGATGAGGGAGGCGATAATGCCAAAGGGCACGTCTTTCTGCGGGTTTTTGCACTCCTCGGCGGCGGTGGAAACCGAATCGAAGCCGATATAACTGAAGAAGACGATGGCGCCGCCCGTAAGTACGCTCTGCCAGCCGTTGGGCATGAACGGCTTCCAATTTACCACCTTCACATGCGGCGCGGCGGCGGCCACGAAAACCAGAATGGCGATGATCTTCACCGCCACCATCAGGTTGTTGGCGCCCGCGCTCTCGCGGATGCC
>DASZAE010000295.1:0-4365 GCA_035945515.1 Terriglobia bacterium | reverse complement strand
TTTACTAATTAAAGACCGGCGGCCAGAGGCCGCCGCTACAAACCGCAGACCTGAAAAGCGCGGGTCTGCGCTATTTTCCGGCACATGCCGCCGGGACGGCGGCGCTACGCTGAGCTTTATCCGCGCTCGGTTACTTGCTGGAGCATTTCAAAGAATTCAGGAAAAGAAATGTTCACGCACGCCGCATCGTGGATTGTAATTTCATCCTGGGCGGCGAGCGCGGCCACGGCAAACGCCATGGCAATGCGGTGATCGTTGTAGCTATCGATCTCTGCTCCGCGCAATTTCTGTTGTCCCGCAACGCGCAGGCCGTCGGGAAATTCTTCGACTTCCACGCCGATGCGGCGCAGGTTGGCGGCGACGGCGGCCAGCCGGTCGCTCTCTTTCACTCGCAGCTCCGCGGCGCCGCGAAAAGAGAGACCCCGCCGTGTTTGCGTGCCCAGCACGGCGAGCACAGGCAGTTCGTCAATTAGATTGGGAATAAGTTGCGCCGGGATTTCGCCGCCTTCGATCGCGCTGTGCCAAACCTCGATGTCGCCCACCGGCTCGCCATTGGCGATCCGCTGATTGACGGTTTCGAGACGCGCCCCCATCGACCGGAGCAAGTCCGCGATGGCGGCCCGCGTGGGATTGAGTCCGATGTTTTGCAGCACGAGATGCGACCCTGGGACCATCAGCGCGGCGGCGAGAAAAAATGCCGCCGAAGAAATATCTCCGGGAACCGCGCCGCTAAAGCTTTTAAGGCGAGCGGGGCCGGTCACGGAGATGGCGCCGTCTTTGCGCGTAATGGCAGCGCCCATTTGTTCGAGCGCGATTTCCGTGTGGTCGCGCGTGGCGGCGGGTTCGCGGACCGATGTAACGCCGCGCGCGAACAGCCCCGCGAACAAAACCGCCGTCTTCACCTGCGCGCTTGCCACCGGAAGAGGGTAGTCAATGGGATGAATCTCGCGCCCTTCGATTTCAAGCGGCGGCAAGCCGCCTTCGGCAGACGTGATGCGAGCGCCCATCCGGGTGAGCGGCTCGATGATGCGCTTCATGGGACGGCGCGAAAGAGAAGCGTCGCCGATCAGGCGGGACTTAAACGGCTGGCCGGCAAGAATTCCGGAGAGCATCCGTATAGTGGAGCCGGAGTTTCCGGCGTCGAGCGATGCTGCGGGCGCCTGAAGGCCGTTTGGTCCGCGCCCTATGACGGAAACCGCGTCGCCTTGCTGATCGATCTCAACCCCCAGGGCGCGAAGGCAGCCGAGAGTGCTCTGGCAATCCGCGCTGGAAGAAAAGCCCCGGATTTCGGAGCGCCCGTCCGCAATCGCCGCCAGCATCGCGTAGCGGTGCGAGATGGACTTATCGCCCGGCAGCCGCAGAACGCCGTAGAGCTTGCGGGCGGGAGTGACAATTTGTGATGAGGTGGATGTCATGCTTGTAACGCGGCAGATCTGCAACCAATGGGAATGTCATTCTGAGTGAGCGTAGCGAGCGAAGAATCCCTGAATTTGAAAAGCAAAATGCCGGGATTCTTCGCGGAGTTTACCCTGAGCGAAGCCGAAGGGCTCAGAATGACAAGCGAAGGGCTCGCCACCCTCTCCCAGATGGGAGAGGGTTGGGGAAAAATAAAGGATGTCCGCCCTCTCCTTGGGGAGTCTGTGGGACAACTCGGAGGTCGAACCTAGAATCAACAACTTACGGATGAAGCAACCCTTGTAACTTATTGATTCTTCGTCGGCAAAGTTAGTTGTCCCACAGACTCCTTGGGGAGAGGGTGCCCGACGTAGGAGGGCGGGTGAGGGGTTTTGCCTCAAGCATGACCCTCATCGCTCGTCACTGCGTTCACGCTTCTTCATGAATGATTTTCAGCAGCCCGAGCAGCGACTCGCGCGAGCTTTCCACGCGGTTGCCGTCCGCACGGCGGTAGTGCGTTTCGAGCGACATGGTTCCATTATATCCGCTATCAAGCACGGCTTTAATCTGGCCCTTCCAGTCAATGACGCCCGCCCCAACCGGCGCCCACGTCAGGCGGCCCGTCGCGGGATCTTTGCGCGCGTCTTTCACGTGCATGTGCGCAAACCAACCCTTCACTGCGTTGTAGCCGTTTGGGTAGGGCACTTCGCCCAGCATGACGGCATTGCCAGGGTCCCAGTTGCCGCGAAGGTTGGGATTGTTAATGTCCTTGAGGATGCGGCCAAGCTCCACGCCGGTTCCGACGTTGCAATCCATCTCATTTTCAAGGACGAGCAGAATATCGTTCTTGCCCGCCATTTCAGCGGCTTTGGCCAGCCGGTCGCGGACGTAGGGGTAGGCTTTTTCCGGCTCCTTCACCCGCGAGTAGCTGAAGACGCGCACTTTTTTGGTTCCGAAATAATGCGCCAGACTGAAAGACTTCATCAGCAGCTCATCGCTATTCTTATCGGTGAAGGCGGCGCCAAACGAGCGGTCGGGCATCTCCGGGTGCGCCCGCATTTGGGGCAGATCGTATTTGAAGATGGGCGAGGCGATATCGCTGACGCGCATATTATAGTCTTGGATCAGATGCCGGGCCTTGGCGAGGTCCTCCGGCTTCGAATTCATGATGTTCTGGCCCCAGATGTCCCGCAGCTCGCACCCGTGCAGGCGATACGAGGCGATGAAATCAAGCGCAAAATCGAGATCATCCGAAATTTCATCGGTGATAGCGCCCAAGGTGAAGGGAAGCCGCCTGCGCCCCTGGGCCTGGAGCGTGGAAGCGAGTCCAAGCAGCGGAGCGGCGGCGAGCGAGCCGCGTAAAAAATCTCTTCGAGTAATGGAACTACGCATGATGATCTCCTTTGGCTTATTTTACGATTCTTGACCCGCCACGGGGTTGGTTAGGGTGCCGAGCTTCTCTACCGTAACGCTCATCGTGTCGCCGGGTTTGATGAACACAGGCGGCTTGCGGAAGACGCCCACGCCCGGCGGCGTGCCGGTGGAAATCAAGTCGCCCGTTTCCCAGGTAATCGATTGCGAAAGGTAGCTGACAAGAAAAGGCACTTTGAAGATGAGGTTGGACGTGCTCGAATCCTGCATCGTCGTGCCATTCAGCGTAAGCGAGATGCGAAGGTTGTGCGGGTCAGGCACCTCGTCTTTGGTGACAATCCAAGGGCCGGTTGGGGCGAACGTGTCGCAGCTTTTGCCACGAAACCACTGCTTGTCGCCTTGCTGCATGTCGCGCGCGGTTACGTCGTGCAGGATCATGTATCCGGCGATGTGTTCGTATGCCTTATCCTCGGGAATGCGGCGCCCCGGCTTTCCGATCACCACTGCAAACTCCGCTTCGTAATCGGGCTGTTCGGAGTTTGGCGGCAGCACAATGGGGTCGCCCGGTCCGCAGATGGTATTGCAAGATTTCAGAAAGAAGATCGGCGACGAGGGTGGCTCAATGCCCTGTTCGCGGGCGTGATCGGCATAGTTGAGTCCAACGCAGGTGATTTTGCCGGGCCGCGCAATCGGAGCGCGAAGCTGGACCGAATCGAGCGGAACGATCAGTCCCTTCAATGATCCGCCGTTGGCCGTGGACTTGAGCTCCTTACTTAGGCTTTTCGAAATCGTGCTGAGCGCCTTCAGCCACTCATCGCCGCGCGCCAGCACGTCGATCATCTCGCGCGGCGCGGCCCCCGAATTGGCTAGCACGCTTGCCGCGTGCTTAAACTTTGCGTTGCCGTAGAGCGCCTTTGGTCCTTTGCGGCTGGATGCCATTTCCACTGCAGACCTCACATCCACCACGCTCTTTCCTTCCACCACCCCCACGCGGAGTTGTCTGCCCGCTTGATAGGTTGCTAATTTCATCCCAACCGCTCCTTTTGCGTCATGTTTTGCTCCAGTCTCCCCGCGCGTCCCACAATGCGCAGCCGTCTATCATACTCAAAAATCGCCTCCGACCCAACCATGAAAATAAAGAGGCCGTCGCTGCTGTCAACGAGGGTTGTTTTTGGAGTGCGGCAGCTTGCTTGCGCTGTTAACAGCGCAAGCAGGTTTGCGCACTCCTATTGAGGATTACGCACTTCTAAAGAGTGGCTACATCCGCCGGACCACTTAATGACTCAGAGATCGCTTGTTTTGCGGGTTAACCGTTCTTATACTATTTGAAGCGTGAAACCTTCCGACCAGCTTCAACAATGGCTTTCTTGGATTATTAAAATCCGGTTTGTCATCATCACTTTTGTTTTCGCCATTGAATTTACGGTGCGCCAGTTTCTTGCGCCGCCGCCCGGCCACGCTCCGGTGATGCACTTTGTGGAAGCGATTGTCCTTTGGTATGTGCTGGGCCTTTTCTACCTCATTTACAGCCAGCTCAGCCGCGATCTCGCCCTTCAGGCATACATTCAGATTTGCGGCGACATCGTTCTAATCACTTTG
>DASZAE010000294.1:0-4897 GCA_035945515.1 Terriglobia bacterium | reverse complement strand
AACAGACTCGATGAATGAAGTGCGCCTGGCAAGACGTCCGGCGCAGCTTTCACCGGGCAGCAAAAAGTCCGCGCAGCGCGTTTTGAAGCGGGCGATTGACATCGTTGTGGGCGTTGGCGCGTGCCTGATTGCGATCCCTCTCTCCGTGGTCATCGCCGCTCTGATTAAGCTCGATTCTAAGGGCCCCGTGATATTCGCCGCCGATCGCGTTGGAGAAGGGGGCCGTGTTTTCAGACTGTACAAATTTAGGTCCATGGTGCCGGACGCCCATGAGCAGTTGGATCAATTAACTCATCTCAATCAGGGCGGGAAGTACATGATTAAGATCGCTGACGATCCTAGAGTGACGCAAGTGGGTTGCTTCCTGCGGAAATACAGCCTGGATGAAATTCCTCAGCTCTGGAATGTGCTGCGGGGCGATATGAGCTTGGTAGGGCCGCGGCCGCAAGCGCCCGGCGAAGTGGCTCTCTATGATAACTACCAACGCCGCCGCCTGAGCGTGCCTGCCGGCATTACTGGATGGTGGCAAGTGACCGCCCGAGATGATCCACGCTTTGAGGTTTGGGCAGAAAAGGACCTCGAATATATTGATAACTGGTCGATTAGACTCGATTTAACTATAATATTTAGAACAATCGGCGTAATTCTGAGAGGCAGAGACGGGGCGCCCAAAGCAGTAAGCAGCTAGAAGGCACAGATCCGTGGAAAAGGTGCTGTACGCGCCACCGTTTGAGTGCCGTGCAAATGAGAGCAAGCATCAGCCCTAAATCAGCATAATGGAGACACATTTGAACCACCGAGCGTTAATTACGGGCATTACCGGGCAGGATGGCTCTTATTTAGCCGAATTTTTGCTCGAAAAGGGCTACAAAGTCTACGGATTGCTGCGGCGAACAAGCACGGTGAACTTTGAGCGGATCGGGCATTTAAGAGACCGTATCGAGTTGGTTTCAGGAGACTTATTAGATCAAAACTCCCTTCATCGGGCGCTTGAAACCGCAGACGCTTCGGAAGTTTATAATCTTGCGGCGCAGTCATTTGTGGCCACGTCATGGACGCAACCTGTTCTAACTGGAGAATTTACAGCATTGGGTGTGACTCGAATGCTGGAGGCGATCCGCGAGGTGAACCCCAAAATCCGCTTTTACCAGGCTTCCAGCAGCGAAATGTTCGGTAAAGTTTCTGAACCGCGCCAAAGCGAGAAGACCTTCTTTCATCCGCGCAGCCCCTACGGCGTGGCCAAGCTGTATGGGCACTGGATCACGGTCAACTATCGAGAAAGCTATAATCTGTTCGCCTGTTCGGGCATTCTTTTTAACCACGAATCGCCGCGGCGTGGAATTGAGTTTGTGACACGCAAAATTACCAATGCCGCTGCCCGAATTAAGCTCGGAAGGCAGAAGAACCTCATGTTGGGCAATCTCGACGCGCGCCGCGATTGGGGCCACGCGAGAGACTATGTGAGAGCCATGTGGCTGATGCTTCAGGCTGAAGCTCCTGACGACTACGTGATCGCCACGGGAGAGAGCTACAGCGTCCGGGACGTTTTGGATATCTCATTCAACCACTTAGAGTTAGACTGGCATGAGCACGTGGTCCAAGACCCCTCTTTAGTGCGCCCCGCCGAGGTTGATTTCCTCTTGGGTGATGCTTCCAAGGCCCGATCCAAGCTCGGTTGGCGCCACGAAATAAGCTTTCAAAGCTTAATCGCCGAAATGACCGAGGCTGACTACCAAGCAGAGAAAAAGAGGGCGCAGGCAGAATCCTATGAAATGGCGAGGCAGGGATGAGGGCCCTGGTTACGGGCATCGCTGGCTTCGCAGGCAATTATCTTTCTAAGCTATTACTAGACTTTGGGTTTGAGGTCTATGGGGTTTCACAGGAACGGGAGTTTAAACCATTCCTTGCCCTTGACTCAGATCGAGTTCAATATAAATCGTTAGATATTCAAGATAGTCAACGAGTTAAGGATGTTTTGAGCAATTTTAACCCTGATCTCATTTTTCATTTGGCGGCCATAAGCTCCCCGGCTGAATCCGTCAAGCGTCCCCGGGAGACGTTCGAAGTTAATTTTGGGGGTACGCTTAGCATCCTCGAAGCCATCCGGCTCAGCGGAGTCCATTGCCGGTTCCTCATGGTGAGTTCCTCGCACGTATATGGGAGCCATCTGGAATCCAGCCCCGTTCAGGAAAGCGCGCCCCTTCATCCCGAGACACCTTACGCCGCAAGCAAGGCGGCCACGGAACTGCTTGCTTACCAATACTGGAAAGCATATGGAATCGAGACGGTCAATGTGCGAGCCTTCAACCATACGGGGGCCGGTCAAGGCCAGGGTTTTGTATGCCCTGATCTTGCAAGGAAAATGATTGAAATTGAGCAAGGTCTGCGCCCACCCAAGCTCCTGGTTTCCGGCTTAGATCGCCAGATCGATTTTTCTGATGTCCGGGATATTGTTCAGGGTTATTATAGAGCTTTGACTATCGGGATCCCTGGCAAAACCTACAACCTGTGCTCAGGAAGAGGAATTGCCATCCAGATGATTGCCGATAGTCTCGCGGCTTGCTGCCGCACAACGGTCGAAATCGCACCAAGTAGTCTAAAAGAAGGGTCCAGTAGCGCCGCCGAGGGTAGTATCCACCGCCCGGTCATCGGCGACAACACGTTGGCCTCCCAGGAACTCGGATGGAAGTTTATGATCCCCTTCTCTGAAACACTGCGCGAGGTTTTCGAGTTCTGCCGTCTATCATGCTCAACATCGAGCGTCCCCGCGGGGCATAGTAGTCATCCAAGAACAAGCCGCGGTTGTTCGTGATTGCGGCCATCTTTCGCCGCCCCGCATGGAGGCATTCAATCGTATGAAAGGAAACCTGCCCAAATATCTCTTACTCTTTGCGGACCTAGCCGCCATTGTCATCGCCTTTCGAGTGGCCTATTTCCTTCGCTACGATGCGATGATCATTACGCCGATTTCAAAGCTGCCGGACATCCCTTTCAGCGCCTACAGTTATGCTGTTTTCCTTGCTCTGGGCACCTGGATTTTGATCTTCCTGGTTTATGGCGTAGACCATTTCCCCGGATCGGGTGAATCCGCGCTTGCCGTTTCCAAGCTCATTACGGCATCCGTGTTCTTGATCGCGTCCTTGCTTGCAGGCATGTATCTGGCCCAGGCCTTTTACTCCCGATTGTTATTCTTGTTTCTGTCCGTGTTGGTTGTTCTGTTCCTCTTCGCCACCCGGCTTATATATCAGGCCGCGTTCAGGCATTTACGAAAGCGCGGCATGGGCTTAAGGCGCGTAGTGATTGTTGGGCATTCTGAGCTTGCCGCCGAATTGGGCGACCGGATCGAGCGGCACCTTGATCTGCATTACGACTTAGTCGGATACCTTAGCCCTACGGCGGGCAGAATACAGAGCAATGGATTTTCCGGAAGCGCCGCTGACGAATCTACCCTAAGCTCCATGAGCGGCTCAGAAGCGATGGCAGCGGAGCTCGCGAAAAGGAACGTCCACGAACTCTTGTTTGCCATTCCCATCCGGCGCGAGACGGAGACGCTGGAGTTTATCGCTCATTGCCAGCAGAGGGGCATCGCCATAAAATCGGTCCCCGAATACTATGATTTGCACACCAGTCATATCGTCAATCTCAGGATTGACGGGATCCCCATTCTCGAAATGAAGGAAACTTCGCTTCACCCTTCGCACCAATTTCTGAAGCGGATCATCGACCTGGTGCTGGTTTTGCTTACGCTTCCGCTCACGCTGCCCGTGCTGGCATTGGTCAGCGCGGCGCTTTATCTGGGTTCGCGGCGGGTGTTTCGGGGCGAACGACGTGTGGGCCTGGGAGGCAGACCCTTTCGCCTCTATCGTTTTGATTTAAGGCCGTACGAAGACGAGGAACTGCCGCCATCAAACCATTGGAAAGCCCGGTTTGCCCGATTTCTCGTGCGTTACAGCATTTCTGAGCTTCCGCAGGTTTGGAATGTGCTCAAAGGTGACATGAGCTTTGTCGGCCCACAAGCCGAAAGCCCGGAGCGCGCGCGCCACTACTCGGCTTGGCACAGGCGCCGGTTGCAACTTAAGCCTGGCATTACCGGCTTGGCTCAGGTTCAGGGCCTGCGGCAGGTTGATTCTTCCGACTTAAAGACAAAGTATGACCTTGAGTACGCCGCCAACTACACGCCACTGGTTGATCTGGCTCTTGTGCTGGCCACAATCAGCACGCTCCTTTCACGGCGCAAAGCGCAGACCCACCATCAAGGGCCTCCGGGCGGATTCCGTCCCGTATCCTCCGATCCACTCAACATTTCAGGAAACTAAATGCTCATCGTCCGGACACCCGTAAGAATCAGCTTTGCCGGCGGGGGAACGGATTTTCCCGCCTATTATGAAAAATACGGAGGCTTGGTCCTCAGCACCAGCATCGACAAATATGTTTACACCGTTCTCACCGAGCGCGAGGACCGTCAAACACAGATCATTTCCTCCGATCTCAAGGCGCTGGAATCGTGCGAGCAAATCGAAAAAATGGAATTTCAAGGGACCGATTTGGAAATTCCTTTCGCTGTCCTGAAGCATTTACGCTGCGACGTGGGCGTCAACCTTTTTATGGCCTCGGAGGTCCCACCGGGAACCGGGCTGGGATCTTCGGCGGCGGTGTGCGTGAATCTGCTCAAGACGCTCCGGGTGTATCTCGGCATGGACGACCAAAATCTGCCGCTCGCCGAAGAGGCGTTCCACATCGCGCGTGACATCCTTCGCTGGCCGGTCGGCAAGCAGGATGAATATGGCGTGGCGGTAGGTGGAATAAAAACTGTACAGTTCGAGGCCAGCGGCGGCGTCTCTGTCGAGCCGCTCAAACTGAGCCCGGATATGCTGATGGACCTCGAACAGAACCTGAT
>DASZAE010000293.1:0-3007 GCA_035945515.1 Terriglobia bacterium | reverse complement strand
ATGCGGTCGCTTCTACCCGCTCTCGACGGATTCGAACGTGCCCTGAAGCACCGCGATCCCAAAGCTCCCGCCAAAGTCTACGAAGGGTTGGAACTCATTCACCGTCAGCTTCTTGAAACGCTTGGCCGGGCCGGACTCAAGGCAGTTGAAACAGAAGGCGAAACTTTTGATCCCAATGTTCATCAAGCGGTGGAAACGGTGGAGTCCGCCGGGCACCGCGACCAGGAGATCGTGGAAGAGTTGCAGCGAGGCTACAAATTGAAGCATCGCTTGCTGCGTCCCGCGATTGTCAAGGTGGCGGTGCGCGGCAAAAACGCCGAACCCACGGATGAAGCAGACACGAGTGACGAGTGAAGGCGCAAATTTTTCAACGGGTTTAAAATCTCGTCCACGGCCCGAAGGCGCGTGATTCATGAATATTTCAGACGAAACATTTTTGAGGGAACAATTTGAGTTCTAAGCGAGATTACTACGAGGTCTTGGGCGTTGGACGCGACGCCTCGGACGCGGAAATTAAGAGCTCCTATCGCAAGCTCGCGCTGCAGTTTCACCCCGACCGTAACCCCGAAAATCACGAAGAATCAACGGAGCGATTCAAGGAAATCACGGAAGCCTACAGCGTGCTTGCCGACGCGCAAAAGCGCGCCGCGTATGACCGCTTCGGCCATGCCGGCGTGGGCGGGGCGGGCGGCGGCCAGCCCGACTTTTCTTCCACAATTTTCGCCGATTTCGGAGATGTTTTCGGGACCTTTGGGGACCTTTTCGGAATGGGCGACGTGTTTGGCCAGTCGCGCGGACGCCGGCACGGCGCCGAGCGCGGCTCCGATCTTCGTTACGACCTGCCCATATCTTTTGAAGAGGCCGCCACGGGGATCGAAACCAAAATCAAGATTCCACGCATGGAATCCTGCGCGGAGTGCGGCGGGCGCGGGGCGAAGCGCGGCACGCATCCCGTCACCTGCGGCACGTGCGGCGGCGCAGGATACGTGCGCCGCCAACAAGGCTTCTTCACGCTTTCTCAAGAGTGCTCGCGCTGCCGGGGCACGGGCCAGATGATTCAAGAACCGTGCCCGGCCTGCCGCGGCGAAGGCAGGCGGCGCGAGGAGCGCGTCCTCTCGCTTAAAATTCCCGCTGGGGTCGAAGACGGCATGAGACTGCGCGTGAGCGGCGAAGGCGAAGCAGGCTCGCGCGGCGGTCCTGCGGGCGATCTTTACGTAGTGCTCCGCGTCAAGCAGCACCCCTTTTTCGAGCGGGAAGGCAACGACCTGTATTGCACCATTCCCATTTCCCTGACGCAGGCCGCGCTGGGCGCGGAAATCAAGGCGCCTACTCTCAAGGGTCATGAAAAGCTTCGCATCCCTGAAGGAACACAGCCCAACACGGTCTTCCGCTTGCGCGGGTTTGGATTGCCCAGCGTGGAAAAACGCGGGCACGGCGATCTCTATGTGAAAGTTCAGGTCATTATTCCGACGCGTCTGAGCCGCGAGCAACGGAATCTGCTCGAATCGCTTGTTCCCAGTCTGCGGGTGGAAAATAGCCCTCTGAAACGCGCACCCAGCGACAGGGCCAAGGACAGCGTAGGGTAGCAACCAGATTTTCTGGGGGCGGCTGAAGTCTTCGAGGGGGTGGCTGCCACCGTATAATGAACTGCGAAATGGGGAAGCGTGAAAATTTGCGCTTGAGTTAGGCATGGCAAAAGGAGAAACGCGCGCCCGGTTCTTTGACAGCCGTTACTGGCTGCGCGACCTGATTCTTTCGCTGTTGCTGGCCTTCATCGTCATCATATTCTTCTACCAGCCTGTTCAGGTAGAGGGAACGAGCATGATGCCGGAGATTTACAATCACGAAAGAATCTTCATCAATAAGTTTGTTTACCGCTTCGAGCCGATCCGCCGCTTTGACATTATCGTTTTTCACTATCCGCTGGACCCGTCGAAATCTTACATTAAGCGGGTAGTGGGGTTGCCAGGTGAATGGATCGCTATCCGCGGCGGCAAGGTATACATCGACGGTAATCCTATAAACGAATCTTTCATTCCGCCGGGTTATCTTGACCACGATAATTACCCGCGCACTTTTATTCCGGCGGGGCGCTATTTCGTGCTGGGCGATCATCGCGATGACTCAAACGACAGCCGCGAATGGGGCACTGTCGCCCGCAAGTATATCTACGGCAAAGCGGTGTTCGTTTATTGGCCGTTCGACCAGATTGGATTGCTGAACTAACCCCGCAGGGGCGGCCTCTGGTCATTACTACTTCAAACCGGCGGGACGCCGCCGCTACCAAATAAACTTTCCAGGAACAAACTATGGAGGCGATCCTCGCCCTAGAAGACGGCACGATATTCCATGGACGCGGCCACGGCGCGCGGTCCGAGCGGACAGGGGAGGTCGTCTTCAACACTTCCCTTTCGGGCTATCAGGAAATTCTCACCGATCCCTCTTACGCCGGCCAGATTGTCGTCCTCACTTACCCGCACATTGGCAACTACGGCACCAATCCGCTCGATAGCGAATCAGTGCGCCCATTTGCCGAAGGGCTTGTGGTGCGCGAGCTGAGCGAGGCGGCAAGCAACTGGCGCTCGGCCGAAGACGCGCCCGAGTTTCTGGCCAAGTTCGGCGTGCCCGTGATCTCCGGCATTGACACGCGCGCGCTGGTGCGCCATCTTCGGCGCCACGGCGCCATGCGCGGCGTGATCTCTTCAGCTGGTCTCGATGAGGCAGGCATGGTGGAGAAGGCGAAGAACTCGCCCTCCATGGCAGGCCTCGACCTCGCCAGCCAGGTGACCACGGCGTTCCGCTATCCGTGGAACGAGCCCTCAAAGGAGCTCTTCGGGCCGGATTCGAAGCCAACGCCGCCGCGCTTTCACGTCGTGGCCTATGATTACGGCATCAAGCACAATATTCTGAGGCGGCTGGTGGATGAAGGCTGCCGCGTCACGGTGGTTCCCGCGCAGACCACGGCGCAGGAAGCGATGGAGTTAAAACCCGACGGCGTATTTCTCTC
>DASZAE010000292.1:0-2716 GCA_035945515.1 Terriglobia bacterium | reverse complement strand
TACAACAGCGTCCTCCGGCGCCGTGGGTGGCGCATACATCGCGCCGTTTGCGATGTATGCGACTGAATGATCCAATACTGTGCTCGCACACATGCCAAAAGCTGGTAGCGGGTAGCCACGGCACGGTTTATGTGCCGTGGGGTTTTTTCCAAGGACGTTACGAACCCACGGCATAAAAATCATGCCGTGGCTACCAGCTACCGCGCAAGCGGAGACACGCCCCAGTCCGAGCCTAGCAGGGGAGGATGAGAAAATGGAGACGAATGAGACAAAAGAGACGGTTTATTTCACTGGATGATTAGAAAGGCCTGCCGAAAGACATGAAAGCGGCCTATGATCGGTTTTGGTTGCGCCAGCCCCGCCGTATCTGCGATAGTGTTCAGTGTCCCTGGCCGTCCTCATTCTCCTCGATTGGCTTATGAAATCAGTTTATTATTCGGCGCTGGCGCGCGCAGAAATGATTTTGAAGGGCAATGCCCTGGCGCCACTTCGGCATTGTCTGGGTCGATGGCGTTTGCTGCGCGCCGTTGCGCGACGGTCAGTTCGCGGGATAAGAAAGGCTCTCTTACCAAAGAACCCCGAATGGGTCCAGGTGCGGGGCGGGCTCGCCCAAGGCATTTGGCTTCGGTTGAACTTGCGGGACGAGGCTGTATACTGGTTCGGCATCCACGAGCCGATAGTGCTGGATTCTCTAAAGAAGCTATCCGCGCCGGGGTCGGTTTTTTATGACGTCGGCGCGCATCTGGGGTTTTTTTCTGTCAGCGCCGCCAAGTTCATTGGGCCGCAAGGAATGGTGATGGCCTTCGAGGCTGAGCGGGACAATTGGGCGCGAATCAAGGAGAATGCAATTCGGAACGGCTTCGAGGATCGCATCGCGCTCGTTGAAGCGGCGGCATGGTCCCATAGTTCTTCGACCGGCATTCCCTTTAAGCGCGGCCGCTGGCCCAGGGCGCATGGAGGGGTTTGGGCTGACGGAGTGATCCCGGTCCTTGCCGAAGGAGAGGTAGAGTCTGTCCCTGCCGTGAGCTTGGATGACTATTTTCGGATGGGCGGCCGCCGTCCGGACGCGCTGAAGATCGATGTAGAAGGCGGCGAGTGCGAGGTGCTAAAAGGCGCAGCAGAGTTATTATGCGCGGCGCGACCTGCATTGATCTGCGAGGTTCATCACGAGCAGGCAGCGGAGTGGATTAGGGATTGGCTGGCCCGGAAAGGATACCTTCTGGAGTGGCATGTGCCGGAACAGCTTTACCCAAGACTCCTGGTGGCGCAAGCCGCAGATGCCGGTTAGCAGCGGGTGTTTCGCTTATGAGTAATACTGCGGGCCCCGAATGCCGCAATGCGCTGACGGTCGACGTAGAGGATTACTTCCATGCCTCGGCCTTCCGGGCAACGGCGCCGCCTGAGGATTGGGCGCGCCTGCCGGCGCGGGTCGAACGGAACACCCGAAAAGTCCTTGAGCTCTTAGCCGAATCCAATACGCGCGCCACCTTCTTCATCCTCGGATGGGTGGCAGAGCGTTATCCCTCTTTAGTCCGGGAAATCCAATCCGCCGGACATGAGCTCGGCTGCCATAGTTATGCGCATCCGCTGCTTTACAACATTACCCCGGCTCAGTTCCGTGCTGACACGAGCCGCGCTTTGGCTGCCATCGAGCAGGCAAGCGGCGTTCGCGCGCGCGCTTATCGTGCTCCAAGCTTCTCGGTTACTAAATGCTCGCTTTGGGCCCTCGAGATTTTGCTTGAACTCGGCTTTACGATGGACAGCAGTATTTTCCCGATCCGAAATTACCTGTATGGCATTCCCACGGCGCCCCGGCAGCCGTTCAGAATCCGTTTTCAGGGGGGCGAGCTTCTGGAGTATCCACTCCCAACTCTCAAATTCGGAGGTTGGAACGT
Source organism: Terriglobia bacterium (assembly GCA_035945515.1). Taxonomy (GTDB): domain Bacteria; phylum Acidobacteriota; class Terriglobia; order UBA7540; family UBA7540; genus RH2-MAG17b. The sequence continues at coordinate 821 of DASZAE010000292.1, read as the reverse complement.
TCCGCTGACTGGGGGGGCTTACCTGCGTTTGATGCCCTGGCGGGTTCAGATTCGCGGATTGCGCGGGATGGCCAATCGTGCGGTGCCTGTGGTGCTTTACTTTCATCCGTGGGAACTTGACCCGAACCAACCGCGCCTCGCTGGAGCGTTCGGGTCCAGGCTGTATCACTATGCGAGGCTCGCTCGGACCGAGGACCGCCTGAGGAGCATTCTGCAAAGTTTCCCCTTTGGGACGCTTTCACAAATGACGCAAAGCACCACCGCTACATACGAGATTGCGTTTTCGTGCTCATCTAAACGAAAAGGTCCTGTGTTCGTGCCTGCGGAGCCACTGCGCGAACCACGGCAGAATTTTCGGACTTATTGAGGATTGCAAATTATAGTGACGACAAATGTTGTAGCGGCGGCCTCTGGCCGCCGGTTTTTCGGCGCTCAGAGAGCGCCGCTACAGAAAAGATTATCACTATAATTTGTAATCCTCAATAGTAGAGAAGACGGTCTTATCTTCTGAATTTGCTGCGTTAGATATGCGATCGAGACGGCTAGAGATGATAAGAACGGTTGCGGCAGGGGCGCTTGGCGGAGATTCAGAGAAGCCGGACGGAGGCGCGCGCAGTATTAAGCGGCTTAGAATATGGGCAGAGTTTATAGCGATTTTGGCGTTAGGAGGGGTGTTCATTTGGCGTGGATTTGCTCCTGCTTGGAAAACTCTGAATACAGATTTCCCCGACTATTACCTCGCCGCCCGGCTCTATCATGAAGGTTATTCGCTGGATCAAATCTACGATTGGATCTGGATTCAACGCCAGAAGGATCATGCG
>DASZAE010000291.1:0-14101 GCA_035945515.1 Terriglobia bacterium | reverse complement strand
TACAACAGCGTCCTCCGGCGCCGTGGGTGGCGCATACATCGCGCCGTTTGCGATGTATGCGACTGAATGATCCAATACTGTGCTCGCACACATGCCAAAAGCTGGTAGCGGGTAGCCACGGCACGGTTTATGTGCCGTGGGTTTTTTCCCAAGGACGTTACGAACCCACGGCATAAAAATCATGCCGTGGCTACCTGCCGCGCCAGAATAAAGGTTAGCAGGGCAGTCGGAGAAATTGGAGACGAATGAGACAAACGAGACGGTTTATTGCGGGGCGGCAAGATTAGAAATGCTTAATAAAAGAGCCGCCGGGACGGCGGCGCTACTTGCTTTTACCGATCGGAAAAACCCACGGTCAGAAAAACACTGACCGTGGCTACCCGCTCAGGACAGGCTCCGCCGGCAAAAGCCGATGGAACGGCGGCGGTCATTGGCTGTAGCGGCGGGTAAAGCCTATAAGGGGCCGCCGGATTTTAAGTGTAAAGACCGGCGGCCAGAGGCCGCCGCTACAACTGCGAGGGACGGCAAGAAAGAAAAGATGGGTTGGTGAGCCGTGGGGGAATCGAACCCTCAACCTACTGATTAAGAGTTGTGAGGAAACGCATTTTCAATCACTTGCACCCGTTAGGCGCGATTGGTATGAAGTTGGTTTCATGCAGTGTTTATGCGGCTCTAATGAATGTTGCGCCAAACGGACCTAATCCTTGCCGTCACAGACTCATTACCAGGGGTGATGACCATTTTCATTACCACTTTACCGCACAAAGTGGAGTCACAGCACGAGAGCGGCTATTCGCCCGCGCGTGGGCAATCGCTCTGCCTGCCTTGCCGCAACACGTCCTGAGCCAATCTAGCACGATGGCGGCCCATTCTGAGCGGCCACCCAACGGGTTACTTCCATTTACCCTCGTCGTCGATTTCCAACGCCAGCGCAAAGATGAAGCAAAGAATAAAGAACGCCAGCCATCTGATTATCTCGCCCATTGCGAGACCTCCGTCTGACAGTACCTTTCCGGCGTCTGCGCCGGGGTGTCGGGGAGCCGCAGGGGTGAACGATCCGCGCACATGCACGTCAGGTGACTGACCCCACTCGCAACCCGCCAACGCTACATCTAGCGCGAGGCGGGGGCTTGCCAGATGAGCCGGTGATCTTTGTCACTGCCGAACACGGCGATTGAGGGGGCAGTTGTTTGGCTCGTCTCTCCGGCGGAATCTGTGATTGCGCTCCCTAAGCGCATCCTGAAGCCGTTGGGATTGGCGAGTAATATGCCGGGCTTCCCCGATCTGAGACCCATTAGCAACGCAGCCCGATTTTTGGTGTCGAGGAGAAACATTTCCGGGTCGCCCGTAGGCCTGACGCCGATGACCGCGCCGAGTTCACCATCTGGCCCGAAGAGTTCAACGAGCGGTGTGGCAAAGCCCGTGTCGCGTCCGAAACCAGCTTCAAGGGTGCGATAGTCAGAGGAATCAGAGCTGTCGAAGCCCATATGCACGCGAACGCTTCCCGCACCGTCCACCACGTCAAACCCGTGGGCTACGATCTTGCTCGGGACGCGTATAGCGAACCAGACAGCAGATGCCGCCGCCAGCACGAGCACTGCTAGGGCAAAGCCTTTCAGCCGCCGGTGGTCGCGTTCCAAGCGTTCCAGTCGCCGGGCCAGTTCCGTGTCAGTCATTTTTATCTCTCTTTAGGCGTGAAATGCAGAGGCCGATGTTTCAACCTCGCCGTCGGGCTGCCTGACCGCCCCGAGACGCCGCCGATGTCTGAAGAGCGCGGGGGCAGCATCGGAGGTGGGTTCTCAGTGCGCGACTTCGGAGATGATGTCAAACGTAAGCACTACGGGCTTGCCATTCGAGTCGTGGTTAAGTATTTGGACGGTCTCAATGTTCGCTTCGGGATACGCAAAGCGTGCCTCATAGCGTCCGGGGTCTAATCGCGGCCCCGTGAGGCCATAATCAGTGTCGCCGATCTGAGCCTCAACCAAATAATCCATTGCAAAAAGTTCAGATGAGCTGACGGAGGCAGTTAGAGGGAACTCCGCAGCGCGTCTCGCAGACGGGACGGGATTATTGACGGTTGCCTGTGACGCCGGGCTTACGTCGAGATTTGCGGGCGCTCCCGCGCCGCAGTAGCTACCGTAGCTAGTGGATATCTTATGCATTCCACTTGGGCAATCTGTGCCCGTTATCTGCGCTTGGGCCGGGTCGCTCGGTGGCAGGGTCGGCGGCTGAACGTTTACCTCCGGGAGCGGATTGGCGTCCGCTTCCTGGGCTTTGTACACGTCGCTGACAACATCTTTTATCAGGCGTCCCCGCGTGTCAACTAAAGCCACGAGTACCGCGCCAACGTTGTAGCCGAGCGTGTTCATTCCATCGCCGCCTGAACGAGTTGAGATCGTCCGCGAGTGGTGCGAGATCAATTGGCCGCGCTGATCGTAAGCGTACAGGTACAGCGTATTCGCTGTATCCGTATACGGCAGATTTTCTTGCGTCGTGGTCGTGGTGGTCGTTGTCATTGTCCCATCAAACGTGAAATCCCAGGTACCCCCGTAATCATCGGTCACGGTCCCGCTGCCGGAAACCGGGGCGGTGTTGGTGCTGGTATATGTTCGGACGGTCGGATAAAATCCGCTAAACTCTGATTGCGAAGTCGAGAACACAAGCAGGAAATTCTGCGCGTTCGGACTAACCGACTGGGAAAAGCACAGGCCCGGATACTTGCGGGCATTCTTCCTGATCCACTTCCGCGCGAAATTGGGCACACTCGGCGCAATGCCGCTCGGTGTCCCGATACCGAAGGAAATGTTTTTGCCGCACACCCCCGCATCGGATATAGGCGGATTTACTGGCTTGCGAGCCTGTGCCGCTCCGCTTGTCAGAAGTAGCGCCGCCAGTATCAGTCCGGTTCTTTGCGCCGCACGGTGGGCGAAACCGTGATCGTGGTGCTCAATGCTCATGGCCGTTGTCCTCTCTCTAACCATCGGCGGTAGGGGGCATTGTCATGAGCGGGGGCGAGATGGGGTCAGTTGGGTGCGTATGAACGATCCGCGCACGTTTGACACGCGTCAGCGGTCGGGACGGGCGGCGCTAATCGGGTGTGGGAATTTCCAAGTCGCGGCAAATCTTGCGGACCAGGAAGTCGTTTATCTCGGAATGTCGCGGGATGGCAGAGGTTTTAGCTTTGGCGGGGTTCCGGTACTGCGTGTGTTTGCTGCCTTCGCGGTCAAACTGGCAACCGTGCTTTTCGAGATGGCGAATAAGTTCCCGGCGCTTCACGCAACCGCCAGGGACACTTTTTCTCTGAGCGTAAATTCAGAAGGCAGCGGTGCGCCGGTAAGTTGGTGGTTTGCTTCAAGGGTCATTTGAATGGCTTCCAGGATGTTTTCCTGCGCTTCGGCCAGAGTCTTGCCCTGAGTGTTTGCTCCAGGCAGTTCCTCAACCCAGCCGATGTAACCTTCCGGCACTTTCCTGAAAACGACTGTCAATTCCATAGTCCTACTCACAGGTTACACCTGAAACCCACGTCAACGCCAATTTGCGCCGCAACCGGCTTTGGCGGGCCGCCGGAAATTTCTGGCGCTTCGTACTGGCTATTGCGTGGGTGCGCGAATGCCGATATTAAAGAGTCGAGGGAAAATTCGATGAAACGGCTAATTGCTTGAGCGTTATTCGCCGCAATCCCTGCCGTAAGAGCAACGGGCGAGCCAGACCGCAGCTTCGAGTTCGCGCTGTGCGACGCTCCAGCACTCGCGGTCAAAAGCGGAATCATCACAGCGTAAATCGGTATCAGTCGGAATTTCATTTTGCTCCCCGCTTACTCAATCGGGCAGCCGCAAGCGTTGGGGCGAGGGTCTGAAGCAGATTTATTGCGATTCTAGACGCTGTGCGATCTTGCGGTCCTCTTCAAGATCGGTCTCAATCTGCTGATCTGACGCGCCATTGATTTGCTTCTCGACTTCCTCCGCGATATTGTCAACGATAATTAGCCGGTTACGATAGTCCGCGTAAAGTTTATCTATGCCGTCCTTAAGCTGCCCATACGTGTAATCGTTCGGTATCTGAAGGAGCTTGAACTGCTTGTCAACGCAGCTACGAAGGTGCGCACTTAGCGCGGGGTCATTGGCGCACTCTTCAAGCACCGTGTCGCCGCGTGCTCCTGACCATCCTACAACGAAGCCGATCTTCTCTACATCGGATAGCCCGTTCCACCAGATCCCATCGAACTTAGCGTTGGAGCCGGGTTGAGCGCAAAGCAAGGTAGAGGCTAATGAGGTGCAAACCACGACCGTGATTATTCGCATTTCATTTCCCTCTTTTCGCTTATCGGCAGGGATGCCGCCGCGCTTGATTCCGTGGCGACGATGATGCGCAGGTGAGTGATTAACCGGTCGAGGTTGCGCTTGGCCTTGGTGAGTCGGGCCAGCGTTCGCTCGCTGGGGCGCTCCCGGTAAGCTAAGCGGCGCTTACGCCAGAGAATATAAGCGCCTTGGAACCGAAGCACGAGACCTATGGCCCTGTCGCGCGCGTTTTCATCGCCCGCCGCGTATTGGGCGTCGGCAAGTTCTAACAGCCTGATGCCGACTTGATTTCTGCCGAGCGCGCGATACGTTGCCGGTTTCCGCTGGCTTCTCTCCGTTGCCGATGCTGCGATCATGGTTAAGTCCTTTAGCGGTTATAAATTAGCTGTTAATTTACCCCCTTAAAAGCACGCTAAACACGCGGCAAAAGGGCCACTCAGGGACGGCTTCGGAGCGAGTTAAAGTGCGCTGTTAGGCAGCCTCAAAAGGGGGCTTCCGTTCGCCGGCGAAGTGGGGTCAAAGGCCGCCGCAACGGGCTGCAATGGCGCGAAAGAGTTGCTACGGTGCGCCCAATGCTGACCCCACTTGCTGCGTTCAACCGCACTAGTGCATCGTTCGATTAATTGGTTGCATTATTCTTGCGTCGGCTGCGCTTGCGTTTTGGCGGATGTTCCGCCTGGTATTGATTAGTCGCTTCAATGATCCGTTGCAATTTCTCCGGCCCTTTGGTCCAGGTGAAGGGCTGAGACGACTGGTTGTAGTTTGCAATGAACTTCACCAGGAAGTCTTTGAGCTGCTGCTTGGAATGATGAACGCTTTGCGACAGCCCTTGCTTGCCCAAGATGCTGAAGAAGCACTCCACCATATTCATCCAGGAGGCGTGGGTGGGCGTGTGGTGGAAGTGCACGCGGGGATTGCGCGCCAGCCATCGCTGGGCTGCCCCGTTCTTGTGAATGTTCAGGTTGTCCAGAACGACGTGAAGGTCGCGGCCCGGAAAGGCAGCCCTCACGTCGTCCATAAAACGCAGGAAGTTGACGGAGGTCCGGCGCTTCTTCACGTGCGCCAGCACCTTGCCGGTGGCAACCCCCAGCGCGGCCAACAGCGCCTGGGTGCCGTGACGGACATACTCGTTGGTCCAACTCCGAGGCTTTTTGGCGCTGAGCGGCAGCAGCGGCTGGGTGCGGTCCAGAGCTTGTATTCCCGTTTTTTCATCGACGCACAAGACCAGCGCGTTCTCGGGAGGATTCAGATACAGGCCGACGATATCCAGCAACTTGGCTTCGAAGTCGGGGTCCGGACTGAAAGTGAACGTTCGGAGGCGATGCGGATGCAGCCCCGAAGCCGCCAGAATTTCGTGGACCGTGGTGCCCGGCAAATGGAGGTCTTTCGCGAGCGTTCTCACGCTCCATCGACTCTGAAACTCAGGCTGTTGACAAGCGCGGGTCTGGACTCGCTGCCAAGTCTCAAGGCCGTGCTTGCGAGGACGGCCGGGCCGCGCGGCGTCCCGCAATCCGTCCAAGCCTCGCTCCGCAAAACTGCGCCGCCACTTTCCGACCGTGATCTGGGGCACTCTCAAGGAGGCCGCAATCTCCTGATTCGACCGCAGGGAAGCTGCATCCAGCACGATCCGGGCCCGCAAAGCCAAACCTTGAGGCGTCGACGCCGATCGGACCAAATGTCGCAAAGCGGACTCTGTCACGGAATTCAAGGTAATTGCAGGCGCCACCCTCGGCATGGAGCTACATTACCGTACGGCCGAGAATATTACAAGCTATTTATCGAACGATGTACTAGCCACATGCGGACGTGATCGCGTCATCTTTCGCGTCACTACTCCAATTGTGGTTTAAGTCGTTGTCCTCCAATTGCTTAAGGCCATTTTTCGGGCGCGTCTCTAATAGAGGCGGAGGATATATAGGGGGACTAAGGGTATCACTTTTGACGCGCTGCATAATTCTAAACGACTTAATCGTAAAAGTTGCGTGACGCGATTTATGACGCGAGCTTAGGCCGCCAGCCGATATTTACCGCTGTCCGGCACCATCTCCTGGTGCGTGATAAGGTTTTTAAGGGCTGTATCGAAGAACCAATGGCCGTAGCGCGGCGCGTTGGTGTACTTGCGCAGTTCAGCCTTAGAAAGTGACCCGCGCACTTTCAACTGACGGCGAATTGCCTCTTCAAGTTTGGCGATTGTATTGTCCGCGTCGATTGGGTCTGTGGCTGTTCGGACGGCCAATTCATAATTCAAAATGGCAATGGTGCGTTCTACTGTTTCTGTATCGATAGCGTCTTTGTCGGTTGTGAGCGCCAGCAGTGGCATCAGCCGGAAGGCCAAAACGTCAAGGCGCTTGGAATGCTCGCTCCGCGCGAGGTTGTCATACCACGTTTCCCATGTCTGTTTAGCTTCGGGCGCGGCATCGTATGTCACAGGCAAACGGTCAAGTTGGCGGACGATGCGCAACCGGATTGTTTCTAACTCTGCCGGGTCTGGCTGAGACGGCCACGCTATACGGGGTTTGGCGTCCGCATCGATTACGAAAAGGCGATTGGGAAGGCCGATCGCGAGTGCTTCCGCAGACCATATCCCTTCATACGTCTCGGTTGTGCAACAGCCGATGATGGATAGGAGAGCGCCCCGAATTGTGACTGCGGTTTCCTTCGTAGCGTTGTCCCAATTTTCTTGTTCGTAGAGACTGGCAGCCATTGACAGAAGAGTTGAGTTTTTGATACCGGCCTTATCGAGGAAGGCGCGAAACTCATCGAACGCCAGGATTAGCTTGGGATTCTTTTGGATCGTCTTTGCCAATCCTTCGGCGCTCCCGACGCCATGAGATATTGTGACGGCACGCACCGGAAAGTTTCTTTCATTGAAGAATTCCAGTATTCGTTTCATGGCGCTTGACTTTCGGGCTTCATAACTCTTGCCAAGCAATACCGTGTAGAAGCGAGTCGAGACGGGAAGGCCGATTCTAACGCGCAAATCAGGCGCGCACATCGCACCGAACGCCGTTAGCGCACTGGCAAAGAGGAACTCCTCGGGAACCTCAGTACCGGAGCCGAGGGCGCGTGCCAAATCCCCTAGCGACCCCACCATGGATTGTTGCGGAAAAGCAGTCGCGCTGACTGGCTTGTCGGCGGAGCAATAAAAGCCCGTGTAGGCGCGATGCCAGAATCCGAGCTTGTGCTCAAATTGAGTCGCGCGCGGCCGGATGGATATGCGTTTGAAATGGAAAAGGCGGTCGCGCAGATGGTCGATTACGGAGCTGGTGAGAGCCGCGCTAACGGGTGAATCGTTCACGGTTGTTCTCCTCTTCATAGAGTTTTTGGGTTTCAGTGACGCGCAACAGGACGGGCGTTCCGCGTTGCAAGTCAATCTGAATCTGGCCCCAAGTGCCGCGCTTGCGGGCGTCCTCAAGGGCTTTCATGATCTTGTCCGGGATGCTCATTTGCCGGACCCTCCTTTCTTCAGGCGCACAGGACCGCGCGGTGAGTAATCGCCCAAGCCGTGCCGCTCAAGCCCGGCATCAATCCAGTTGAATTTGCGCAGCACGCTGGGGGCTTGTTCGTCAATGAGCTTGGCATATCGAGCGCCCACTTCCCTGAGCGCATCGGCGGAGAGCGTTCCCGAGCGCACTTTCGCCTTAGTGTCCCGAAGTTCTTGAATCGCCTGCCGCACGAGTTTCAGGAAGTTGTTTAAGCAAGTGAACGTGTCATCAGAATCGTTGACGAGGGCATTCCACAGGCACATGAAGCCGCTTTGCTCCGGGTAGGTCACGGTCCTGTCACCGTCGCACAACTCCCTAAGCAATGACTCGTATCGGTCGATTTGCTGGAGCGTGACCCTTTCGAGCACGACAAGCAAAGCTTCGAGGTCTTCGAACGAGAGGCACTCTTTGAGAGCCACGCGCGGAACCTTTAGCGGTTTGCGGCGGCGGGGCTTCCGTTGCGTCACAAACGCGAATGTTGGTTTCATGTTAGGCGGCCTCGCTTTCTGCCAGGCGCGGGTCAGGGTCGATGTGGGGCTTTGTGGAAGCAGTCAAACTTGGTAGACCATCCCTGAGAATGCAATCACGCTCGGACTCTGAGACGCGGATTCGGTTCCCCATTCGGGTGACTTGAATCGAGCCTAGTTTTACGTGCCGCCGCAAAGTCCAATGCGACATTCGCAGAGCATCGGCAAGTTGATACAGATCGTAAGCACGGGTCGCACTGTCAGACATGACTAGCCCTCCAAAATTTTGAATTACCGCGCCGTAGCGGTGCGGGTGCCGTTGTTTGTCCGGGATGGCGTCCGGTGAGCGATTGTTTGAGGAGTAGTCGGAGGGGCGGTGCGCCGAGCAGGGTCAGGGTTAGCGCCCGTCTAGTTAAAATTAGCGTCGCGTGGGATTACCGACTAGCAGCTTTACCCGGCGCAACACTCTGTGAGAGCCATAATCTCCACTCCCAATTACCAGTGTAGCACAATTCCTCGGCTTTGTCAAGTTGAAAGTTAAAATAGTTCTTGACAGAACTCACGTGGTGTGACACGCTACAAGTGTGAACCGGAAAGCCCCATTGCGGAGCGGCACGTACAGCGCGCAGCAAGTCGCGGATATGCTTGGCGTTGATCTGTGGCGCGTGAAGAATTTCATTCTCGTTAAAAGTTACGGTCTCAGACCTACCGGCGGTAAGAGCAAGTTTGGCCGGTTCGCCTTTGCCGACATTTTCAAGTTTGGGCTGGCGAATGCCCTCGTTAAGGCTGGACTTGAAGCGCAAGAGGTGGGCAGCGCGGTTAAGGCGGTGCCTCAAAACGTGTGGAGCGGATGGGCCGCGCCTACCTATGCCGCTGGTGATCCCGATTCGCCATCTCCGTTCGTCTTGCTTCGGCATGATGGCAGGTGGGCTGTGCGGAATGCGCAGGAAGTAAGCCACACGGTAGAGCGCGCGTTGGCGTGTGGCGCAGGCCCTGATAGCGTGTTTGCGCTGAATCTTTCGACTCTATTTCACGATCTCTTTTGGTACAGGATTAAGCCGTACCTGTACGGCGGGTCGAAGCCGGAGCTTTTGACCGCCGAAACGATAAGGCATCACGAAGAGTTGAACGCGGAAGGCAAAATCAGGCCGTGACCCTGCCTGACCCTGCTCAACCGAGCCGAGACCGCAGAAAGGAAGCAACGTCAAATGATCTACAAGCCGAAAGGACGTAAGCACTACATTGTGGGTTTCCGGTTTAACGGCAAGCTGATTCAAAGGCGAACCCGCGCCATAAGCAAGAAAGATGCGCGAATTATTGAAGCACGGCTTCGCTCCGAACTGGCGAAGGGCAACTTCGGAATCCTCGAATCCAAACCGGCTCCAACACTGGCGGAATTTCTGAAGAGCGATTTCCTGCCGTACACTCAATCGAAGTTTGCGCCCGGCTCAAAGACGCTGGCTTACTACATCTACGGGGCGGACATGCTCACGAAATCTGACTTGACAAATCTGCCCCTGAACGAGATAACCGATCAACACGCGCGGGGCTTTGAGGCGCGATACTCTCACCTTGAGAAGTCAACGGTCAACTGCGGTCTGAGAACGTTGCGGCGGTCGCTGAATCTCGCCTTTGAATGGAGCAAGCTGGACCGTCAACCCCAATTGAAGCTGGCGAAGGGCGAGAATGAGCGGACCCGCGTGTTGTCCGCATCTGAAGCGACGGCCTATCTTGAGGCGTGCTCGCAACCTTGGCGCGATGTTGCCACAATCATGCTTGGCACGGGTGCAAGGCCGGATGAGGTTTACCGTTTGCGGTGGGAGCAAATCGGCTGGCGCGCGGGCGGCGGGATCATTCACATGCTGAAGGGGAAGTCAGATAATGCCGAACGGCCCCTGCCGTTGCTTCCCGAAGTCTATGAGGCGCTGAAGCAGCGTCACGCCGATCAAGGCGAGCCACACGCGGGATGGGTTTTTCCGTCTGATTCAGCGAGCGGCCATTTGATGCAGGGAAGCGCGAAGAACCAACACGCGAAGGCGCTGGAACATTGCGGCGTTGAGCCGTTCGCGCCTTACACGCTTCGCCATACGGGGCTGACGTGGATCGCTCCCTATTGCGATGCCTACACGCTGGCGCGTATTGCGGGACACTCTTCGATCAGCATGACCATGCGCTACACGCACCCTCAACAAAACTCCATTGAGCAAACCTTCGCGCGCATCGGTTCGGATACATCTCGTCAAAAGGTCATTGCCAACGGTGATGACCGCTCGCTTTTGGCTGAATCGGAAGATGCCGAACTTGCCCCGCTAAGTGCAAAGAAATCAGTGGCTTAGTTGGTGAGCCGTGGGGGAATCGAACCCTCAACCTACTGATTAAGAGTCAGTTGCTCTACCAATTGAGCTAACGGCCCAAAGATCAAAACTGACGCGCTTCTGAGACTCTCCGGTCAGTTTAGCACAAGTTGCATCTTCCATTTCAAGCGGCGCAAGTTATGGAAGATTACATATTACAGTGACGATTTTTTCTGGAGCGGCGCTCTCTGAGCGCCGCCGTTTTAAGTACCGGCCGGCGGCCAGAGGCCGCCGCTACAGCATTTGCCGTCACTATAATTTGTAATCCTCAATAAGCGCCTGCCGCGCTTGCGCGCTTATCGACAATGACCACGCGGCGCGTGAGCACGGGCTTAAGCGGACGGTCGCGCACATCGCGCGGCGTCTGGCTGATGGCGTTGGCTACATCCTGCCCTTCGACGACTTCGCCAAAGATGCTGTGCTTATGGTCGAGCCAAGGCGTGGCCTCAACGGTGATGAAGAACTGCGCGCCGTTGGTGTTCGGCCCCGCGTTCGCCATCGCCAGGCGGCCGGGACGGTCAAATACGAGGCCAGGCACGAACTCGTCTTCAAACGTATAGCCCACTCCTCCTGTGCCGTTCCCCATGTAGTCGCCGCCCTGAATCATGAACTTGGGGATGACTCGATGAAACGTCAGCCCGTTGTAGTAGGGCCGCTGCTCCCACTCTTTCTCGGCGGCGTTGTGCCATTTCTTTGCGCCGCGCACGAGGTCGACGAAGTTCTGCACGGTGACGGGCGCCTGCTCGTCGAACAACCGGCACACGATGCGGCCCAGAGTGGTCTCGAAAACAGCGTACAGACCCGCGGGTAGATCAAGCTCGATTGGGGATTGTTCGGGTTCTGCTTCCGGCGATGGAGCTTCGGGTTCCCGATGCGGTTCGTCTTTGACCTGCGGCTTGCCTTTGCGTTGGAAGAGCGCCATGCCGCCCAGGGAAAGCGCGGCAAGCGCCGTTTCTTCGATTCGTAGCGTGATCAAAATAATATCCTTTCGAGATTAAAGTCGGCCCATGCGGTAAAGCTAAATGGTGCGCAGGCCGCGCTTGTGGGATGCGCAGTATTTAATCGTAATATTCAAGGCCGAGGTGCGTGATCATCTCTTCGCCTCGCAGGTGGCGCAGGGTGTTCTTCAGCTTCATGAGCTGGATGAAGAGATCGTGCTCGGGATAAAGCGACGGCGCGACAATCGGACTCTTGAAATAGAACGAAAGCCACTCCTGGATGCCTTTCTTCGCCATCTCCGGGCAGCGTTGCGCGAGGTCCATGAATAGCACAAGATCGAGAACAATGGGCGCGGCGAGGATGGAATCGCGGCAGAGGAAATCGATCTTAATCTGCATCGGGTAGCCGAGCCAGCCGAAGATGTCGAGATTGTCCCATCCCTCTTTATTGTCGCCGCGCGGCGGATAGTAGTTGATGCGGACCTTGTGATAGAGGTCCTTATAAAGCGCGGGATAAAGCTCCGGCTGCAAGATGTATTCAAGCGCGGAGAGCTTGCTCTCTTCCTTGGTGCGGAACGAAGCCGGATCGTCCAGAACTTCGCCGTCGCGGTTGCCGAGGATGTTGGTGGAAAACCAGCCGCGAATCCCGATGAGCCGCGCCTTGAGGCCAGGCGCTAGGATCGTCTTCATCAGCGTCTGCCCCGTTTTGAAATCCTTCCCGCAAAGGGGCACGGCGTTCTTCTTGGCCAGCTCGAGCATCGCCGGAACGTCGGTTGTGAGGTTGGGCGCGCCGTTGGCATAGGGAATGCCCATCTTGAGCGCCGCGTAAGCGTAAATCATGCTGGGAGCAATCAGCGGGTTGTTCTTGCGCAGCCCTTCTTCAAACGCGGCGAGCGAGCCGTGCACGGGAGCCGGCCGCATGAACGCCTCGGTCGATCCGCACCACACCATCACCGTGCGCGAGACGCCCGAGTTCCTTTGGAACGCGCGGATATCGTCCATCACCTGTTCGGCAAGGTCCATCTTGTTCTTGCCCTTTTTCTTGTTCCGGCCGTGGAGGTTCTTCACGAACTTCTGCTCGAATACGGAGGGCATGGGGCGGATGCCACCGAGGAAATCCTTCACCGAATCCAGCAAAGGCGCGTCAAGCACGCCGGCTTTCACCGCGGCCTCGTAGGCGTTGTCGGAGATCACGTCCCATCCCGCGAAGACAAGATCGTCCAGTTCGGCCAGCGGCACGAAATCCTTGATCAACGGCGTCTTTTTGTCGGTTCGCTTTCCCAGCCGGATAGTTCCCATCTGGGTCAGCGAGCCGATGGGCTCGGCAAGCCCGCGGCGCACGGCTTCGACTCCGGCGACAAACGTAGTGGCGACCGCGCCCATGCCGGGAATCAGCACGCCAAGTTTGCCTTTCGGTTCTTCAATGCGGATTGCTTTACGGGCCATTCTTGACCTTCCTCAGTTGGATTGGAGATTAATGCCCTGCGAGCCGAAAATTCTGATGATGCGGCACCACAGCGGAAATTGCAATGAAATTTCGGGTGGCGGAGCTAACCCGGATTATTCACGAAGTCGGCTGCCTTCGTAAGGGGGGGCGGGGTTTTAACCCAATACTGTTCACTTAGTGGATGGCGCTCAAGATTTACGCACGTGTCTTTCTGAGTCCTTCGCTTGTCATTCTGAGCGAAGCGAAGAATCCCGGCATTTCGCTCAGGGTAAACTCCGCGAAGAATCTGCTTTTTCCGTATTGATTTACAAGCAGATGCTTCGCTTCGCTCAGCATGACATTCATCGTCGATTGCGGCTGCGCACTGCGCTACGTGCTCAAGTGAACGGTGTTGGGTTAAAACCGCGCCCCCCTGATTGCCAAGCCGGACTTCGTGAATAATCCAGCTAAAGCTCCGCCCCCCGGCCCGACTTCGCGCGCAGGGCCATCTGAATGACTTGCGCCAAATGAATTCCCCGGCGGCCGCCGGATTGCGAGATCTGCTCGCGGCAACTGAAGCCATCCGTAATGATGAGAGCATCTTCAGGCGCGTTTCTCACCGCAGGCAGGAGGGCAAGCTCGCCCACTTTGATCGAGGTTTCATAATGATCCTTCTCGTAGCCAAATCCGCCTGCCATCCCGCAGCAGCCCGAATCGAGCGGCTGAACGTCGATGCCCATCCGTTCCAGGATTCTCAGGTCGCTTTCCATTCCGGTGATGGCCTTTTGATGGCAGTGACCATGAAGAAGAGCGCGGCGCTTGAGCGGCGGCGGCGCGTAGCCCTGCCGGGTGAGAAACTCGCCCAGCAAAAAGCTTTGGCTCGCAAGCTTTTGGGCGTCAGGATTGCGAGGCAAGAGATTCAGCGCCTCATCACGAAACACGGCAACGCAGCTCGGCTCAAGGCCAACCAGCGGAACGTTCTCCCGGATGTGCGGCGCGAGCGCCTTGAGCGTCTGCCGCAGCTTGCGGCGGGCAAGGCCCAGCATTCCGTAATCGTAAAGCGGACGTCCGCAACAGAGCGATTGCTTCGGCACGATCACGCGGAACCCCGCGGCTTCAAGCGTCTCAACTGC
>DASZAE010000290.1:0-8501 GCA_035945515.1 Terriglobia bacterium | reverse complement strand
TTCCGCGATTTCTGGGATCATCAGATGCGCTGGGCGATGGTGGATCGCAAGATTCGCCCTATTAGCCAGGCTCGAATGCTCATCAATGGACCCTTCTGGGCGCTCGCCCTGTTTCTAGCCTCGGGCTTCGCATGGCCCTGGTTGGCGGTGGCCCTCGTGACCGTAGCGGCCCGGCTCGGCATGACCGCCCTAACGCTGCGGCAGGCGCTGCGGCTGCCGGTTCGGTTCACGGACCTCATGCTAACGCCGCTGAAAGACTGCCTCATGCAGGTGATCTGGATTCGGAGCATCGCTGGCAACACGGTTGAGTGGCGTGGACGCAAGTTGCGTCTGCTACCTACCGGGGAGATGGAAGAGGTAACGCAGTAAAACAAAGGCCGTTGGCACAAAGCTATTCAGCGACGGCAACAGCCGCGGGATCAATTACAGCCGGCGCATTCGGAGCGCGGCGGAGTTCGCGGACGAACGCGCCCGCGGCGCCTATTCCTAGCGGCAAGCGCAGGAGGATGCCTATCATGCTGATGGCAATTCCGGCGGTCAGAATGGCGGCCCGCGACCCGTAGGCATGGAACCCCAGAACGAGCACCGCTTGCAGCACGCCGAGGCCCGCGGGCGTAATAGGCAGCGCGCTCAAAAAGAGTTCAGCCGGCTCGAAGGCGAGCACTTGGATAAGCGGCACGTGCACGCCAAAGCTCCGCAACTGGAAGTAGAGCGCGAAGGCCTGCGCGGCAAAGATCGGGGCGCGGATAAGCATCAAAAGCAGGTAATGAGACGGACGCGCCTGGCGGAAGCTGAGCAGCGAAGGCCGGTCGTAAATCCAGCGCAGGATTTTCGAGGCCGGCCGCCCGTGCAGCCAGAACAATGCCACCAAGCCAATGCCTGCGGTCAGGATGGCGGGATAATACCAACGGGGTCCGAGCCACGAGTCTGGGACCAGCAGGGCCGCAACCAGCCCCGCCCCGGACATCAGCCAGACGTCCACCAACCCCAGAAACACGAGCGAGGCTCCGCCGGCAAATACCGGCACGCCCTTGCGCCCCCGCATGAACAGGACCAGCGCCGCCCCTCCCGCCACCTGGTTGATCGCCTGCAGGAAATATTGGGCGGCGTTGGCGGGCAGCATCTCGCGGAAAGAGGTTGGGACGTGAAAATAGCTGAAGAGTTTCGCGTAGAGATAAGTTTCGCCGAAGAACCAGACGGCAAAAGACCCAGCGCACGCGATTAGAAACAACCAGGGATTGGCATGGCGCAGAATGCGGGCAAACTGGCTGAGCGGCGTGCCCCGAGCCAGATACACAATGATGGCTGCCGCGAGCGCATAGGCAAGAGCCTCGCGCACCCACCGGCGCTTCTTTGCCAGGGCGGGACCCGAAGTTCCGTTCTCGAAGCCCTTGGCGTCCTGATCGTTCAGGTCTGGCACAAAAGAAACGCGCTCCCCGGAATGAAGGTAAGTACAGCCTACCCACCCCGTTTCTTTATTATATAGGCAATCGGCCAGCAAGCTCGCGGAACGTCATGAGTCGGATGCCCTGCTGCTCAATCATGGCGCGCACGGTGGGGCTGGTGAGAATACTAGTCTCCGCCGCCTGCGAGGGCCACATCGGAGACTCGCCATTTACTTCAACCGCGGGATGAAAATAAAACTCCGTGACGCTGTTTTCGGGCAAGCGAGCGAGCACGCCGAGGACATAGGCTTCACTGAGGCGGCCCGTTTGGTGGAATCCAAACAGGCAGTTGTTGGACTTAAGGCTGAGCCTGCGCATTTTGCGCCGGGCATTCGCCGCCAGGCAGACGAAGATCAGGTGATCGCGCAACTTGCGGGTCCAGTGATCGCGGCTGAGAGAGAGCGTGGTGAGCACGGGCTCGCGCACCAGACGCAGGCAAGGTACGCGGTATTCAGCGGCAAGTTTCGTCAGGATGTCAACTAGAGTGGGGTGCAGATGAAGGTTATGATGGCCATTGATGTGGTTGAGGTATCCCACTAGCTCAAGATGACGTTCGATTTGGGCGCGAAATTCGTCCTTCAGTTGGGAGTAAAGATGGGGCCGCAGGGCGTAGCGCAGGCCTGCCCAGACTTCGCTGCGCGGGAATCGGCCCGAGCCGTCAACGATGCCGGGAATCTGGCGGGCCGGCAGAAGACTGCGGCCGTTGCACGCGACCACGTGCAACCCGACGTCTAGCGCAGGGCAGTCGCGCGCGGCAGCAGCGGCCTCTGCTGCGGATGGCTCGGCTACCATCAGGCTGGCGCTGGTAAGCACGCCTTGCTGGTGCGCGCGCAGCACCGCTGCGTTCACCTGAGGCGAGCGTCCGAAATCATCCGCATTGATAATCAGCCCTTTCATAATTGCCGATGGCGCAACGGAAAGATTCTATCAGGTTGCCGGAAAAGGGATGTAGAGCCGCCATGTCGCTGGCAGGTCCTGGCGGAGTAAATCGCTATAGCATCGAACGATGATCCCCTTTTCTTGACTTGCCCGAAAGCGAGCGCCTATAATCGCCGTGAGTTTAACGCCTCAGGTTTCAGTGATGAATAATCCCGTAATTATCAGCGCCGTGCGCACTCCTATTGGAAAATTTCAAGGATCGCTTTCGCCGCTCTCGGCGGTTGAGCTAGGCGCGTGCGTGGTGCGGGAAGCGGTGCGGCGCGCCGGCATCGAGTCATCCCAGGTGGACGAGATCATTATGGGCAACGTGCTGCCCGCGGGGCTTGGTCAAAATCCGGCGCGGCAGGCCGGATTGAAAGGCGGCCTGGACAATCGCGTGGCCGCGATGACCATCAACAAGGTGTGCGGCTCGGGATTGAAAGCCGTGGCACTCGCCGCTCAAGCCGTCGAGACAGGAAATTCGGAGATTGTGGTGGCGGGCGGAATGGAGTCCATGACCAACGCGCCTTATCTGCTGCCCGACCTCCGGCAGGGCCACCGCATTGGCGATGCGAAGCTGGTGGACTCGATGGTTCACGACGGCTTGTGGGACGTTTACGAAGACTTCCACATGGGCATGACGGCCGAACTGGTGGCGGAAAAATACAACATCTCGCGCCAGCGTCAGGATGAATACGCGCTCGAAAGCCATCGCCGCGCCTCGGATGCCATCAAAAGTTGCCGCTTCAAGGATCAGATTATCCCCGTCGCGGTTCCACAGAAGAAGGGCGATGTCATTGCGTTTACCACCGACGAATCTCCGCGCGCCGACACTTCACTCGAAGCTTTGGCGAAGCTGAAGCCGGTGTTTAAGCGCGACGGCACGGTGACCGCGGGCAATGCTCCCGGAACTAATGACGGCGCGGCGGCGCTGATCGTGACCTCTCAAGAGAAGGCCAAAGAACTGGGCGGCAAAGTGATGGCGCGCATCGTCGCGCAGGCGGTGAGCGGCGTTGAACCTAAGTGGGTGATGATGGCGCCGGTGACGGCCGTGCGGTCGCTGCTCAAAAAGACCGGCTGGAAACTGGAAGAGGTTGATCTCATTGAGCTGAACGAAGCCTTTGCAGTACAGGCGCTGGCTGTGATCGAGCAGCTTGGACTCGACTCCGCAAAAACGAATGTTAACGGCGGCGCAGTGGCCCTCGGGCATCCGATTGGCGCTTCCGGCGCGCGCATCCTGGTAACGCTCCTCTATGCAATGGCTCAGCGCAACGCCCGTCGCGGGATTGCGGCATTGTGCCTAGGTGGCGGAAATGCCGTGGCGCTGGCCGTGGAAACATTGAATCACTGATGCAAAGGCCGTCATTATGAGGAGTTTGTCATATTGCTTTGTGTCACTCGCAAAGCATGAAAATGACCCTCACCCGCCCTCCTACGCCGGGCACCCTCTCCCCGCTCGCGGAGCGAGGGCAAACCATCCCTTTCTTTCCAGCCCTCTCCCGGTGGGAGAGGGTGGCGAGCGGAGCGAGCCGGGTGAGGGCCAATGACCCAATCGATGAATAACTCTATTCACTCCGTAGCCGTGATCGGCGCGGGCACGATGGGGCGCGGCATCGCGCACACGCTTCTGCGCGCGGGCTACTCGGTTCTGCTCGCCGATTCTTCCCAGAAGGCGCTCGAATCGGCCCCGGAGAGCATCGCGGGCGGCCTTGCCCGTGATGTCGAAAAAGAACGCCTTACATCGGAAGCAAAGGAGAAGGCGATCGGACGCCTCACCGTCGCTCGCCACTTTGATGAGCTTGCCCGCGCGGATTTCGTCATTGAAGCTGTCACGGAAAGCTTTGAGGTCAAGGCTGAGGTTTTCCGCCGGCTCGCCCCTGTCTGCCGGGCTGAGGTTATATTCACTTCCAACACGTCGTCGATCTCAATTACCCGCCTTGCCGCCGCTACAGGGCGGCCCGAGCGATTCGCAGGCCTACATTTCTTTAATCCCGTGCCCGTGATGAAACTGGTGGAGGTGGTGGCGGGAATCGAGACCACGCCTGAGACCCTCGAAGCGGCCCGCGCTCTGGCGGTGGCGCTAGGCAAGACGCCGGTGAGCGTCAACGACTATCCTGGCTTCGTCTCAAACCGCGTCCTGATGCCGATGATTAACGAAGCTGTTTATGCGGTGATGGAAGGCGTGGCCGCGCCGGAGGCCGTGGACGGCGTGATGAAATTGGGCATGAACCATCCGATGGGGCCGCTCGAGCTTGCCGACTTCATCGGCCTCGACGTCTGCCTCGATATCATGAAGGTCCTTTACGAAGGCTTCCGCGACTCGAAATACCGCCCCTGCCCGCTGCTCGAAAAAATGGTGTGCGCGGGGAGACTGGGACGCAAGAGCGGACGAGGGTTTTATGAGTACCACTGAGCGGGATGGTGATGATAAGATGGGCAAAAGGTATTGACTGCTTTTGATTTCGGCAGCGAAATTTCTGGATAAGGAAACAACACATTTATGCCTGAAGACCGCATAACAGAGCGCAACAAGGCCGTCGACCTGGCGATGGTGCAGATCGAGAAGCAGTTCGGCAAAGGTTCGATCATGCGCCTCGGGTCGAAAGAAGCCCTGGTGCCGGTGGATGTGATTCCGACGGGCGCGCTCTCTTTTGACGCGGCGCTTGGCGTGGGCGGAATGCCGCGCGGCCGGGTGGTGGAAATATACGGTCCAGAATCCAGCGGCAAAACCACCATTGCCTTGCACGTGGTGGCCGAGGCGCAGAAGCGCGGCGGCCTGGCGGCCTTTGTTGACGCCGAGCACGCGCTCGACGCCATTTATGCTAAGAAGCTGGGCGTGGACGTAGATAACCTGCTGGTTTCGCAGCCGGATTATGGCGAGCAGGCGCTTGAAATCACCGAGGCCCTGATTCGCTCGAATGCTGTGGACGTGCTGGTGATTGATTCGGTAGCGGCGCTCGTGCCCAAGGCCGAGCTGGATGGAGACATGGGGGATTCCATGCCGGGCTTGCAAGCCCGTTTGATGTCCCAGGCGATGCGCAAGCTTACCGGAATTGTTTCAAAATCCAAAACCTGCCTGATTTTTATCAATCAGATCCGCGAAAAAATTGGAGTGATGTTTGGCAGCCCGGAAACCACTACCGGCGGGCGGGCGTTGAAGTTTTATTCTTCGGTCCGGATTGATATCCGGCGCATCGCGTCAATCAAGGACGCCGACCGGGTGGTGGGCAACCGCGTGAAGGTTAAAGTGGTGAAAAATAAGATGGCTGCGCCGTTCCGCGAGGCTGAGTTTGATATAATGTATGGCGTGGGGATTTCAAAAGAGGGCGACCTGATCGACCTCGCAGCGGGCCTGAATATCCTCGAAAAAAGCGGGTCGTGGTTTTCTTTTGCGGGTGAGCGCATCGGGCAGGGGCGCGACAACGCGAGACAACTTCTACTTGAGAACGAGGCGCTGCGCAAGAAGGTTGAAACTGAGGTTCGCAAATCCTTGAATCTGCCGGCACTGCCTGCCGACTCCGCGGCGGCCGAAAGCGCGGCAGCCGGCGCAGCGCGGGTAAAGAAATAAACGATATCTGCCGATATTAGTTTGCATGTCTAATTTCCCCAGCTTGCGGGTACACGCCAGGACCCACGAGAGGGGTGAATCCCAGCCCCGGCGGGGCCGGAGGGGTAGAATGGCATCACGAAGTGTTAAACGGCTGGCGAGCCTTGTTGCTATTTCAGCACTCATCGCTGCGGTAATCTGTTTTGAGGCGCCGTTAAAGGCATGCGCATCGGCGCCACAATCTACGAACCCACCTGCAAGCAGCGCGTCATCCACTCCGGCGCCAAAAAAGACAGCGGCAGTCCATCACACTCTTCACCATCGACGGAGAGTTCATCACGCACGACGTCGTGTTGCCGCGTCTACCCATTCGAAAAGCATTCATCACCCGACGACGCATAGCGCCTCATCCCAGACCACGACCCATCGGAAGCTGGCTGCGAGTACAAGCACACATCGGAGGAGCGTGCGCCGGGTGAGTTACACCCGCTCGCGTGCTCATCACGTAGTTTACCGCCGCGCGGTTTATCGCCGGCTCGTGTGGAGTCCGTGGAGCGTGAGCTCCTTTAGCAGCGACCCGGCGTTTGGAGATGATGCCAGCGGTGACGTGGCTAGCATCCGCGATGCGGCTGCAAAGGCGCTCGGACACTGGAACGGGTCAATTGTGGTAGTCGACCCCAACACGGGCCGGATTCTCACCATGGTCAATCAGAAGCTTGCATTGACCCGAGGGTACATTCCTTGCTCTACAGTAAAACCCATGGTTGCCTTGGCCGGTCTCGATCAAGGCGTAATCAGCTTGAACACGAAGCTGATGGGCATGTTTGGCCGGCGGCTTGATCTAACCGAGGCTTTGGCTCATTCGGACAACCAGTATTTCGCCGAAGTTGGTGAAATGCTGGGTTTTGACCGCGTGAAGGAGTTTGCCGAAGAGCTTGGTTATGGCCAAAAGGCCACTCTTGATTTGCCGGACGAATCGTCAGGTGTTTTTCCATCAGCGCCGCCTCCCCAGAGCATCGGCGGCGTGGGGCGGCTCACTAGCTTCGGCACAGGGATTGATCAAACTCCGCTGCAAATGGCCGCCTTAGTCTCCGCCATTGCCAACGGCGGCACGCTTTACTGGTTGCAATATCCACGCACGCCCGAAGAGGCCGCCCAGTTTACGCCTAAAATCAAGCGCGTCCTCACCAACCTCGTTCCCTACATCTCCGAAGTGCGGCAAGGGATGGCGGCTGCGGTTCTTTATGGCACGGCACGTTCCGCCTATAACCCCGAAGAGGATATTTTTGGCAAAACGGGCACGTGTAGCGAAGACGGCGGCCGCATGGGCTGGTTTGTCTCCTATTCGGAAGAAGAACATCCGCGATACGTCGTGGTGGTCATGCTGCGCGGGGGGCGGCAAATGTTTGGCCCGCATGCGGCAGAGATCGCAGGAAACCTTTACCGGTCCTTACTGCCGGGCGGAGTTCAGTCGGCTGAGGCGCTGCAGACCGCGCACCCGACTGTGCTGGCCCACCGGGGCGGAGAATAAGCGTCGCGGCTGCTTCGAGCAATGCCGCGGGAGGGCCCCGCTTCTTCATCGTATTCCCAAATCAGAAATTTGAAATTTCACGCGCCGAATCATGGCGCCACACGTCAGGCCGCCGTGGCTGACGTCTTTCTATAACACATTCATTTGGTTTGGCTGGCGCTAAGATCAAACGGGGCGGAAAAGCCGATGCGGGTGGAAATGGAGTGCGCAGCCTCGCGCAGCGCGGCGGCAAAATCGGGAATGCGTTCTTTTGTTACACGTGAGGTTGGGCCCGACACGCTGATGGCGGCTTCCGCTTCCATGCCGGAGTTAAGAATCGGCGCGGCGATGCAGCGCGCGCCGAGGTAGCTTTCCTCGTTGTCAATCGCAAAACCGCGAGCGCGGACTCCATCGAGTTCCTTCTCAAACTGCGTCATATTGGCGGCCGTGTTGGGGGTTGAGGGCTGAAAGCGGATGCTCTCCAGCAATTCCTCGCGCCGCCCAGCCGGAAGAAAAGCCGCAAGCGCCTTGCCCAAAGCGGTGGCGTACAAAGGGCGGTGCATTCCGACGCGGGAGACCAAACGGAATTCATGCGTGCTTTCGAGCACGGCCACATAGACCACCATCACCCCGTCTAGCACGCCCAGATTTACCGTTTCGCCGGTGGCCTTGAGCACGTTACGGAGAACAGGTTCGGCCACCTTGCGCAGGGTCGATTGATGATTTGAAGCGGACGCCAACTCGAACAGGCGCATTCCGAGCATATAGATGCCGCGCTCGTCGCGCACGAGGTATCCTTCACGTTCAAGATGGGACAGAAAGCGGTATGCGGTGCTCTTGTTGAGGCGGGTTTGTTCGCTGATTTGTTTCAGGTTCATCCCGGACGGGTTGTGTTGGAGGACGTCAAAAAGCCGCAGCACCTTCGTAAGCACCCCAACCGCTGGAGCGCCTGGCTTGCGAGCCAACCTCAGCTTTGATTGCATTGTTTGCCATACTCCCCGTCGACTGCCGGACGCAAGAGGAGAACAATAGCACAGTCAGCATCCGAAGTTAAGGTTATACTGCGATAGGAGGAAAGCGA